>JBHPJW010000099.1:0-7678 GCA_042567505.1 Fibrobacterota bacterium | reverse complement strand
GACATGCTGCAGTGTACCCGCAATCCCTGGTTGAAGAATTTCACTCAAGCACAACTCCCCTTGCCGTATAAACCGTTTCCCCTTGTTTAATCCTGAAATAATATATCCCGGGAGCGGCAGCGGGCTGTTCCGGGCCGTTTAGCTTCAATGTCACCGTTCCCTGGTTTTTTTCCAGGGGAATTTCCCGGATAATCCTGCCGGCACCGGTAAATACGCGTAGGCTGGACGCGGTTGAATGGTTATTTCGGCCCGGTGAGGCGGGAAGGCGGTAAGTAAGGATCGCCTTGTCCCGCACTGGATTGTTCAGCAGGCATATGCCCCCTAAATCGTCAGGCGTGTTATCCGGAGGCCGGACCGGCGCTGCGCTGAAATTGATGTCGGTAACGGTCTGTCCTTCACCAACGGTAATCCAGGTCACTTCGCCGGGAAGGGGAAAAGGGGCTGTGGACAGGATGCTGTCCGAGGGAAAAGTCTGGGCGACTTCATCATACCAGGTTAAGGTGGTGCTGCCCGAGGCCTCATGCGTCTGCAGGGAGGCCAGGGCATAGCGTCCCGGTTCCAGGTAATTGATATAGTAGGGACCGTAGGAAGAAGTGCCGGAAAGCTCATCCAGAAAGCCGCTGTCCCGGTTGTAGAATTTATGCAGGATATTGGTATCATCCGGATCTCCGGTCAGCGCCAGTTCCAGATTTACATACAGGCCCGCGAAATAGCCGTTTTCATCCAGGCAGAGTACTCCGGTTGGACCGGCCGCGGACTGAGGAACGTTTCCGGTTATTCCCCCGGAGGCCCGTGGAAGTTCAACAGGGGCCGCCAAGGTTGTCTGCCCGTTGGACACAACCACGTTATCAGTCCTGAAAGCGGTGTATCCCGACTGTTGTGAAGGCGATTTTAAGAAATAGGGAAAACCAAACACCCGATAGGCGCCGGCGGGAAGGCCCGGGACGCGGTAGCCTCCCCATAATCCGGGCATATTAGCCGAGGGCTGTTCCACAGGGACGCCCGAGTTGTCCACGATTGTCAGCATATAGATCAGCTCTGGAAAAGAAACCTCGGTATTGGAAGATGCATAGACAGTAGAGAAATCAATCGGAAGGCCGTTATCCAGCAGAAAGCCGCCAAGGCTTCCGGCGGCTTTCATGGCGATGTCCGCGGTCTGGGTCTGATCAAGGCTGACGGTGACAATAGCAGCCTCTTCGCTCAATAAGGTTCCCGGGTACCAGGTGGGTGAAAGGTAATATTCGTTTAAGGGGGGCTCGGCCATGACCGCGTAGGGAAAGTCCGCGCTGACGGCGTCAGTATACCGGCCCAGTTCATCCGTGTAGGTCAGCTCCCTGGTGGTGGATCCGGATGTTTCCCGTCTCCATTCCATGTTTACAGTGGCGTTATATACCGGCGTGCCGTCGGTCCCGGAGGTCACCGTGCCGTTTATGGTGCCGGTCTCTGTGAGACCGGGCACATCGTTATTATGCTCAGCGCTGAGATCCAGGGTAACCGTTTCCATGTCTCCAATGGTTATCAATTCCCCGGGATGTCCGGGACCGTGGTAATATTCATGGTATCCGTTAAAACTGCTGCCTATTTTCAGGTAATAACTGCCGGAATACAATCCCTCCAGGGAAAAAGAGGAGTCCCGATTGCTCAGGTAGACTGATTTCATAACGTATCCGTCCTGGTCGAGCAGGCTGATGGTAACGCTTTCCTGAAGCACACCGGTTTCCCTGTCCTGTATGGTTCCGTTGATGACTGCCCCTTCCAGGAGATGGATCTCAGCCGTCAGGACGTTACCGGTGATGCTGACCGGGATCGGCGCGTTCTCCAATCCGCCGCCGTCCAGCCACCTGTCCAGGTAGCCGGAACTGGCGGTCATGACATAGAAGTCCCCGGCATGGATTTGTATTTCTCCGGTAAAGCTTCCGTCGGAGTCAGCAAAGAGATATTCGCTGGCAGCTCTTTCCAGGGTAACCGCGTCTACAAAATTCATGGTAAATGACTTGAGGGAGGCGGCGGAATCCATACCCGGGCCCAGATAGCAGGTTCCGGTTATGGCAAGAGTCAACAGGTCATCCGGGAGCATGGTGATGTTTATATCGGTCACACTTTGACCTTCAGATACGGAGACCCAGGATGCCGACTGGTAGCTGACCGCCCTCGGGTACCAGGTAGGGGCGTCTTCAGGGGTCAGGCTGAATACCCTCTGGTCGCTTTTAAAAGCGCGTACCCGGTAAGATCCCGGATACAATCCGGCAGCCTGCCAGGCGCTCTGGCTCTGGTATTCTTCATAGACCTGGAAGCCGAACGTATCCAGGATGGAAATCCTGTACCCGTCGGCGGGGGAGCCGTCTTCTTCCAGCACTTCGCCGGAGAGGCTGCCGCCGCCGCCGGCTCCCGCCCCCTTTTTCCCTGCTTGCCTGGCCAGGGGCTGGGGACTTGGCCTCCTATTCCAGACCTGAGGTTTCAGGCCCTCTGCTTTTCTCCGGAGGACTTGGAAATACGGCGGAAAAGCAGAACGCGAGAGTCCCATATCCAAACCCAGGGAACATAAAATCAAGGCAACCTTCATGAGTACTGAGTGTATGAACACGGAGCGCTCCTTTTTTGGGGGTCCAACGGTTTCAGGTAAAATAGAAAAATCCACGTGCCGGGACTTGTAAGCGGATACTGCATTACAAATAACGGCCTCCACATCAATGCCATGGTTATTTAAAGCCCGGGAGGAAGATGCTAAATTGAATGCGCTTTGCGGATGGGAACGAGACCGGAACCGGTACGGCCGGAAAAAAAGGAGGAAATCATGGAACGCATTGGTGTAGTACTTCTCGGTATTGTCCTGCTGGGGACGCTGAACGGCTGTGGCCCAAAAAAGTTTGAATACAGGTATGAAAACGGGACCTTAAAGGAGCAGTACTTCGTGGTGAAGGATGATGAGGGTGAATACGTTAAGGAAGGCGCCTACACATACTGGTATAAAGACGGGACCAAAGCCATGCAAACCGCTTATAAAAACGGAGAGAAACACGGGACCTATTCCGAATGGTATGAAAACGGGAAAAAGAAGCAGGAAGGGACTTTCAACCTTGGAAAAATCAAGGGCATCTGGACCAAGTGGCATGACAACGGGCAAAAGGAGGCGGAAATCAATTACAGGGACGGACAATTGCACGGGCAGCATACATCCTGGAGCAGCCAGGGCCGGGTCCGACTCACGTTCAACTATAACATGGGCAAGCTGCACGGCACCTGTACCTATTACGCCGAAGACGGCAAGACCCTTGTGCAGGCCCGTTATGATAACGGAAAAAGGGTGGAGATCCTATCGGGAGACCCGGATAAGGCCTCTTTCCTGATCAAGTGATCAGCTTGAGATCGGTTCGGCTTTTTTTAAACAACCAAATACACGAAAAACACCAAAGTTTTTCAAGTATTCAGTGTATTTGGTTGTTTCAAAGTAGATGTGTCCGAGGTTATTGATGGGGAGTTGCCGATCTCAGCTTAAATAGGCTAATTTGGAGATAGAAAAACAATTGCACCCGTAGCTCAGCTGGATAGAGCGTCTGCCTCCGGAGCAGAAGGTCGTGGGTTCGAATCCCGCCGGGTGTACCATTAAGTTGCCGGTTCTGTAATGGAATCGGCGATTTATTACTTACCCATCCAAATCAGCCTGTCCGAACATACCCGAAAATAACCGTATTTTTGGTTCCTTTTAGGTTCCACTTGACCTGTTTTTACAAAGTTGGTTCCACGCTTGGTTCCACTTCCCGAACAGGATAATTGACTGAAAACCGTGATGGGAAACCGCTTACCTGAGTGGATCAAATTTACGGAAATGAGGGTTTGTTTTGAGTTGCTTTAATGGATGTCCAGGACGTATTGTATTGGCGATTTTTTTTTGAAAGTTTTCTTTTGCGGGGACAGAATTTGTCCATGGAGTGGTGGTATATTTAGTATAGGATGACCATTCAACCTAAGATCACTGCTTCAGTCCTTTATGACTATCTCCAATGCGCCCATCGGCCCTGGCGGGATATCTATGGCCCAAAGGAAGAGTTGGTTGAGGCTGACAATGCTTTCCTGAAGCTCCTCTGGGAGCGAGGCGTGCAGCATGAACAGGACGTTATATCGGGCCTGGGAACCTTCCTGGACCTCTCAGGCGGGTCTCTGGATGAGCGCAAACTAAGGACTCTGAAGGCTCTAGAAAGAAGGACTCCTCTCATTTATCAGGGAGTGCTGCAATCCGAGGACCTACTGGGAATACCCGATTTACTGGAACTGCAAGGAGATGGCTCATATATGCCCGTGGACATCAAATCAGGCTCGGCCTATGAAGGGGCTGATCCAGATACTAAGAAATTCAAGAAGCACTACGCAGTCCAACTATGTCTTTACTCTGATCTGATCTCAAAGCTGGGATTTGGAAATTCCCGGAAAGGCAAAATCATAGACATCCACGGTGAGATGGAGGAATATGACCTGGATCAGCCACAAGGCAAAAGGAATACAGCTACCTGGTGGAGCCTATACCAGGAATTGAAAAGCAAGATTTTGCCTCTGCTCTTAAACCAGGAAAAGAATAAACCGGCCTTGGGCGGAGTCTGTAAATTATGCAACTGGCATGACTCCTGTCTGAAGTGGCTAAAAGCAACGAAGGACCCCACGAACTTGTTTTATTTAGGACGAAGTGTTCGGGATACATTGGAAAGGGACCTGGGAGTAAGCCGCTTGGAGGATTTGCTTAATCTGGATGAGGCGGATATTCTAAGCCGAAAAAAGGCAGACAGAGGATTTCTGAAAGGTGTCGGAGAATCGTCATTGACGAAATATATCAATCGTGCGCGAATTTCTGTTGTGACAAAAAAGCCTGAAGTCCAGGGATCTTATCAATTCCCAGAAGTTGGATACGAGTTGTTTTTCGATATCGAAGATGATCCTACCCTGGGATTTGTGTATATGCATGGTGTTTATGAGCGAACTAATGCAGGAGAGAAGTATCTGCATTTTACAGCTACCGAAAAATCAGAAGAAGCAGAGAGGGTTGCCTGGAAACGGTTTTGGGATTATATCAAATCCTTACCAGAGAAAGATTTCGCGGTCTATTACTATTCGCATCACGAAAAAACTACTTACCGGAAGATGCAGGCTATATATCCAGATGTGATTTCGGAAGATGAAGTGAGTGCTTTCTTCGGCAATCAGAATGTCATTGATCTTTATCAAGTAGTTCAGAGCCAGACGGAGTGGCCATTAAGCAGTTATTCAATCAAGGCCATTGCAACTTATCTTGGGTTTAAATGGAGAGATGAAAGTCCATCCGGGGCATTATCTATTCAATGGTTTAATGAGTATTTGAAAACGAGAGATGATTCTATATTGAAGCGGATATTAGAATATAATGAGGATGATTGTAAAGCAACAATGGTTTTGAAGGATGGGCTAGAAAATTTATTTAAGGTCAATTAGTAAGGGAGAAATGATGGTTTATAAATATCTTTCTATTGAAAGATTCGATGTATTGCAAAATGAAAAAATCAGGTGTACTCAGCATCAATCACTTAATGATCCATTTGAGGGGAATTTTAAAAGTCTTTTAGAATTGTCTGTGAATGATGTTCTTGAAAATGATCCAGATCATATTTCTCCGGTTCAGAAAAAGGATTTAAATCAACATTTGGATGATAACAATCAAGGTAAAAATGAGTTGTATGATATATTAAATCAGCACTATGGTATTTTATCTACCTCACTATGCTATGATAATATTTTGATGTGGTCACATTATGCATCGAACCATCAGGGGTTTGTCATTGGTATCAATGAACATCATGATGTTTTTAAGGAATGCATTCCCTCTAATAAAGCAGGCGATTTTTATCGACAAAATTTTACTTAAAGTCAAAGATTATTTAAGATACTCATCTAATAAGCCCGTTTTACTAATTGGTCTGCATCCTATTGAATTGTTTTTTAAAAAATCCATTCATTGGGCTTATGAAGAAGAATTTAGGTTTATATTTCCACTATTAGAGTGTACGAATTCTCAAAAACAAGATAATTTTGGGAATGATATATGTTTTTTTTCTCTACCTAAAGATGTAGTAACTTCAATATACATGGGAACAAAAATTGACCCGAAATTAAAAGCTAAAATTGAGGGATGGTTAAACCAGAATCAAGTGTCAATACCTGTTTTTGAAATGTATCATCACCCCGACCGTTATATACTTGAAACAAAAAAAGTGAACTAATGATAGAACACCAAAAACTATGGATTGACCAAGTAAAAGCCTCTGCCGGTATCCGGGAGAAATTCGGTTTGGAAAAAGCTCTGGGCTATCTTATTGGCGAAAAGTTCCTAAACCACCTGGAGTATGCAGAAAAGGAGGAAGACTTCCAAAGGGAGATTGAACCATTTGTTAAAGCGAATTCGTATTCATATTGAAGTTGACAGTTTGGTTCGGTGGCAAAAAAATGAGGCTGGTATTATTGAGGGAAATCTTTTGCCAAGGAGTGATATTATGTTTGAACTTTAGCGCTCCTTTAAAACCCCCCCTTTCCGCTCAGGGAAAAGGGACCTTTTACTTTCAGGATTTTCCCAGGCAGAAGGATTGCTATAAGCCGGACATCATGCAGTGTGTGCTAGATGACGAGAAAAGCTGGGAAGGGTTTTACCTGAAGCCATAATTTTTAAGTTTGAATACTTAGAAACCTTTCAAAACATAGCACCCTCTATTGGGAACATTTGATCATTTTCAGTGATTCAGAAATGGAATCCGCGATCTCTAAAAACTTCTAATCCAGGGCTTGTCCATCCAGGTGAATTATTTCGCTCTATGGGGGGCTTCATTTGGCCAATAGGTGCATCCGTTTAGTCTGGAATTTTTCTTCTCGCAATCCCGCCCTCTCTGAACGGATTGCTGTCTTTATTCCTTCCACAGAATCCAGATTCTGGTACAAAACTCATATAAATCCCGGAAAATTTTTTCCGGGGAATTTTTTGTTATAAATTGGCGCAGGATTTAGGACTTTTTCCTAGAATTTCCCAAATTTTCGGTACAGAATTTGATATAGTTTCTAATTTTGTTTGAATGAGATTTTTGAAGGATAGGAAGAAAAATGACAGATAAATTCATCGATATTAAAAAATGCGCAGAGTATTTTAGCGTATCAGATGATACCATTAGAAACTGGGCAAAAAATAGAGGCTTTCCCTTGAAACGTGTAGGGGGAGTCTATCGTGCTTTATACTCAGATCTGCGAAAATGGGCTGATAGCCAAGACAAAGACCATAAGAAGAAAAATGTAGGGAAAAGTAAATAGCAAAGGAATGAGTAGGAAAAGATGGAACAAGCACAACTAAACTGGATATCGGGATACATTTGGGGCATAGCTGATGATGTTCTTAGGGACCTTTATGTTCGCGGGAAATACCGTGATGTCATTCTCCCAATGACTGTGCTTCGCAGGATGGACGCTGTCCTGGAGGGTAAAAAGCAGGAAGTCCTGGACATGAAAAGTAACCTGGACAAGGCCGGAGTAGTAGAGCAGGACCAGGCTTTACGGCAGGCAGCCGGGCAGGCGTTTTACAACACATCAAAGTTTACCATGCGCGACTTGAAAGCCAGGGCAAACCGTCAGCAGCTTAAAGCCGACTTCGAGGCATATCTAGACGGCTTCAGTCCCA
>JBHPJW010000098.1:0-7838 GCA_042567505.1 Fibrobacterota bacterium | reverse complement strand
CCATGATAAATACAGGGCCCGGTCGGTGAAATCGTCTATGATGCTCAGAGGTTCGGGTCTGATATTATCAAATACCGGAAAGTTGGTAAACCTGGGCTGCCCTATTCCGTCGTCGCTGTACTCAGATACCAGGGCAAAATGGAATTCCAAATCATTGGTATCCAGCCTGCCGCTGGAGTCAAATAAATAGTACGGAATATCTTCCTGCAAGGGATCGGCGCTATGATACGGTTCAAGTGTATCAATGCCCTCCGGACTGCCGGTTATCCCGAGGGATATTAATATACTGTCCCGGTCTTTCTGATTCGCTTCCTTGCAGAGGACCACCTTGGCGTTCTTTTTGTCACTGAGAATACTTTCCCAATTCAATGTGTCCAGATAGATACAATTCCTCAGGTGTCCATCTTTCCTGGAGGGATTCTCCCAGCTTAAAATGAACTTGGTGGGGGGAATAGAATCCGCCATTTGGACGGGACGGAAGTCAGAAGGGGAGCGCAGGTAGTCATAGCTCGTCTCTCTATCATTATCAGAGCAGGAAAAATATGCCAGCAGAAATAGGAATAATAACCCGAGCTTCATCAACCATAGTATAAAAAACACAGACTGAGAGAACCACCACATTAGTCCTCCCCTGGCACAGGGGATGTAATCAGCACTAGCACAAAGATTAACGAGATGCGTAATCTGGATTGGATAACTGAAAAGAAAAAAAGGAACGGAATCGGACTTCGTCACCGTTTGAGAGGTTACTGTATAGGTAACTGAACTGTGATTAGAAATTACGCCGCGACTTCAGGCATTACCCCGACTTTGGACTTGTTACGTCCAAACCGCCGGAATTGAACTGTTCCATCTATCAGGGAAAAAATGGTATAATCCCTTCCCATGCCTACGTTTATTCCCGGATGCCACTTTGTACCCTTCTGGCGTATAATTATGTTCCCGGGTTTTACTTTCTCCCCTCCGAATTTCTTTACCCCCAGATACTGAGGATTCGAGTCTCTTCCATTTTTTGAGCTTCCCAGTCCCTTTTTATGAGCCATTAATCAGCCCTCCTGTTTATTTTCTTCCGCCTTGGCCGGTTTTTCCTTCTTCACCGCCGGCATCCTGGCTTTTGCGAGAGCCGCTGCGCGGGCCCTTGCCCTGTCCAAGACCTTTTTGTCAACTGCTTTATTCTCGGTTCCCGAAATGAACTCTTTTACCACGATTTCCGTTATTAATTGGCGATGCCCCCTTGTTCTCCGGTAGCCTTTTCTTCTTTTCTTTTTAAAAATCCGTACTTTCTTGGCTTTACCATGGGACAGCACTTCAACTTTAACTCCGGCATCCGGTACATGCGGGGTTCCAATTTTAACATCCTCCCCATCGGCCATGAGCATCACCTGCGATATGGTGACATCCGACCCCACCTCAGAATCTATTTTTGGCACAGACAATATTTCTCCCAGAGTAACCCTGTGCTGGAGACCACCGGATTCAATCACTGAATACATTTACATCCACCTGTTCTGATTTAAATTCTGTTGGAAAGCTATTAAAAATGGTCTTTTTTTCAAGGTAACTTGTACTCCCCAAAATTGTCTCTTTTTTGCCTACACCGATTCCGCGCATCGAAGTTATTGATTCTTGCGCCTTCCCTGTCTCTCCGGACTTACCGGCACTGCGTATCCCCTGCGAAGCGGGGACCAGGCCTCATGGCTTATTACTCTCTAAATTTACGGATAAATTCCCTTTGTATTTTTTATCCACATAGGTGACTTTATGTTTTTTCATCAGGTTCTTGAGGTAATCCTGTAATGCCTGCTGGTTGTTCTGGGTCTGCTCGATGACCATAAGCTGAAGGATCTTTAACCTGTAATTCTCATACCTTCCATCGTTTTTTTCTGTTAAAAGTACCAGATGATATCCAATTGGAGAGCGGAACACCTCAGACATCTGTCCGACCTCCAGGTTTTTTATATTCTGATAAAACTCTGTAAAAAAGTCGCCCTTTACAAACCGCTGAAGATCCCCTCCCATCTTCGCTTCCGGAGTTTCGGAATTTTGAGCAGCCAGGACCGCGAATCTCTCTACGATGATGTCCAGCATGGTTTCACTGGACAACTCCGACCTTATTTGCTCCAATTTTTTCCTTTTCGCTTCATTTTCGTCTGTCCTGGTTTTTTTTGAGAGTTTCAACACAATCTGGCTGGCCCTCATGGTATCATCCACAGAGAATTGATTTCTCTGCTTTTTGAAAAACGCAATCATTTCATCCTCTGTAGGACGCTTCAAGGGAGTTAAATGGTTTTCCAGCAGTTTTTTAATCTTAATTTCTTTTTCAAGCTTCTTTCTTATGCTTTTTTTTGTATCTCCCACCTTTATTAATGCTCTTTCATACTCAGCCTTATCCTTGAAACCTTCTCTAAACGCCTGTTCCAGAGTGTCTATTTCCCCCTTTGTCACTTTAATTTTTTGTCCCTTTGATTCCTCTATCAGCAATTCCTGACCCACGAGGTTACCGGCCACCACTTTTTCCAGGTAGTCACGTTCCTGAGGGTTGAGTACCCTTCCTTCAAACTGGCTCTGGGCTAATAAATCCACCAGCGAATCCACGCGTTCTTTGGTTATTTTAGTTTTATTTACGGTAATTATTGCTGTCCCCTTTACAGCGGCGTTAAGATGAGTAAAACCGGCAATAGAAAAAACCAGGAAAATCGCCACCCAATATATTTTAGCTTTGAAAATGATCATTTTTAACGCCTCCTCCTGGATATTATGTTTAGTTTTCCGCCTATACATCTATAAATTCCTTTAAAATAATTCAAATGGCGGCCGTCTCAGGTCCAGTAGTAACACTTTCCCGCTGGGAAGAACCTCCATATTCCTGTGTTTGAATTTATCGGTAATATCCTCTCCATCAAGCTGGACAAATTCACTGTCCAGATCACAAATTTCTATGGAATGGGCCTGAAATACAGGTAAAAACCGGCTAATCCATTTATAACACCTTGGAAATATCCTGGAAACTCCACCGATTATCATGTAGATCCACAGTTTTTTCAATAAAATAATATCCAGCTTTCCGTCATTGAATTCAGCTTTTTCAAATGGGGAAGCGCCCCCCGCGTAGGAATTTATGTTTACTATCAGACAGCACGTCAAATTTTTAAGGGAAAGTTCCATAGGCCCTTCATCCGTATTCAATTTCAGCCTGGCCGGTGAGTTGATTTTATAGGACAATCGAGAAAAAAAACCTGAGAACATAATACATTTTGTTAATCAACGCACTTTTTGCGAGCATTCCCTTTTTCCGGGCCTGGTCAAAGTCATGGAGAATGGCAGCGTCCATGCCAATACTAAGATAAGTGGCCATGGTTGAATCCCGGTTAACACTCCACAAATCAAATTCGGTAGAATTAGCTTTTAATAGCCTTTTAATGCAGGCTAACAGCCCTTTTTGTGTAAAAACCCGGTAAATGCCCAGGGACCGTCCCAGATCATTGCCTGTTCCCAGAGGAATCAACCCAACTTCCGCATCACAGTGATGCAATCGCAGTTGATTGAGAATCTGCCCGATGGTGCCGTCTCCCCCCACGGCTATGATCTTTCTGGATATTTGCACCGATGATCGGATTTGGTCCATCAGGCTGGTTTCTTTTGTCAGGTAGGCTATCCAGTCTGTTTGAGAATATCCAAAGGATGCCATTATTTCAGGCAATTGGGAAAAGACCCTGGCTCCCAGTCCTCCTCCTGATACAGGGTTGATGAGAAAGGCAATCGAATATTTTTTCATGAGAGAAGGGAGTTATTCCCGGAACAACCCGAATAATTTTAAAAGAAAAAAATCTTTTATCCTACTGGCAATTTCCCTGAAAAATACGCTTTTTGATTTCATATTATAATCACCGGGTGTAACCAATCCATAAGCCTCCAGGCCCATATCATGTGCTATATAAAGCGCCCTAGGAAGATGATATTCCTGGGTAACGATTAAAACCGGATTTAAGTTAAAAGTTTTTTTACAATTGAGCAGTGAAAAATAGGTGGATGTGCCATTTGAGTCCTGCAGAATTTTTTCGCTGGGCACCAATCGTTTTTTTGCAAAATCAGCCATGGCCGCCGGTTCATTATAACCCCCGGGGATAGTATGCCCTGAGAAAAGGATTTTCATGGAATTTCTTGGATACATATGTTGTATCCCCACCTCAACCCTCTGCTTGAGAACCGGCGATAAGTCGCCCGAACGGTAGACACTGGCCCCGGGAATAAGCACAGCCTCGACCTCAGGTACCTTTTCATGGTCTCTGTAAATATAGGGCCTGGTTTTCACAATCATGTAAGCATTGATAATCCAGGCCCCCAAAACCGGAAAAAGCATGATGAAAAGAGCTGCTTTCAAAGCGCGCATGTAGGTGCAGACCTGAACCTTTTATGAATCAAGTTCCTTACATATAAACGAATGAGGTGCATAGGCCACTATATCCTCATCTGAAAACCAGTACGCAATTTCCCTTTTGGCGCTTTCAGTTGAATCTGAGGAATGGACCAGGTTCTTTCTTTCATCAGGAGCATAATCATACCTGATAGTCCCCGGCATAGCGTCCTTCGGGGAGGTAGCTCCGTTTATCACGCGGACCGCCTCAATGGCGTTGTGTCCATGTAACACCATTAAAATTGATGGACCGCTGATCATGAATGCAACCAGCCGGGCAAAAAAATCTTTGCCGACGTGTTCCGCATAAAAGCCCTCGGCTTCCTTTTGAGAAAGGTGTTTAATTTTAATTGCACTGATTGACAGCCTTGATGTTTCATAACGATTGATTATTTTACCAATCAATCCATTGGCAACCCCATTGGGCTTAATCATTACTAAAGTGTATTCCATAATAATCCCTCATCCCGAAATTAGTACCGGGAGCATACAAGTTATGAAAAAACCTTATTCCTCTCAAAAGAAAATGCCATTCAATACCTTTAAACGCCTGAGGTATGTGAGGAAAAGAAGGTCTTTACTTTTTATATGGCTACTAATAATTATATTTCACACTGATGCGGATTTAGCTCAGTTGGTAGAGCTCCTGCTTCCCAAGCAGGTGGTCGTCGGTTCGAGTCCGATAATCCGCTTTTTTTTTACCCGTCTTCAAGCACAGGCATCAGTGCCCCGCCGCTTTCTATATTGCGCAACATCCAATCCGCGTCATCGGCCAAATCGCATTCGGGGTATTTAGCCAATAATTCCTTAAAGGCTTCAATTGCAAGATCATCTTTTTTCAGATTTTCCGCGTAAATAAAGCCTATCATGAATTGGGCTTTGTAATTATTCGGGCTTTGAGGGAAAAGGTAGAGTATGCGTCTGTATTCAGCCAGAGCGTCCCGGTATTTTTCCTGTTCAACATATACCTGGGCCATGCCCATGCACACGGAATCCTGCAAACCATTGTATTCTTTCCCGTCAAAAGTACTTCTTATTTTGTTGTACTGATTCAAGGCCTCATCCAGTTTTCTGTCCGTATGCAGGCTTTGGGCCAGTTTGAATGACTCCTGCGGATCAGTCAATTTTTCTTCCTCGTACAAGGGATCCAGAATTTTTACCCGGTGTTTTTCTTTTAGTTTGGCAATCATGTTTTCCCGGGGCCTGCCCTGATATATCCGCTTCAGGTTTTTAAAAATTTTAAACCTGGCCTGATGAAAGGCTATCCTGGCGCTGTCCCCCATATACTTTTCCGGATGAATCGCGTATTCCAACTCAAATTCCTGAGGTTCCATGGCCATAAAGGTCAATATATCCCTGTTTAGCCTTTCTGAATATTTGACTTTATTGGTATCCTGAAAGAAAACCGCCTTGTTTTTGTTCAGCACCTGCATCAGAGTTGCGGTGTCGACACCATAAGTATTTTTCATTATTGAATCCTCATAGGCTTTTTTCCAGAACCTGTCATTTTCCTGAGTAAGAGCTGTTTTTACCCGTATCAGTTTGGTTAATCCCAGGGATTTCGCTTCTTTATCGGCAAGATCCCACGTTACCAGGTATTTTACCAGCTGTTCTCTCGTATAGCGGTGCTGATATCGCGCGGGAATTTCCTTTCTTAAAAAAAGCACGTCTTTTTCCCGGATTACCTTTCCCTTGTCATATTTCGCTAACACCGCGTCTTCTGGAATTGATACTCCCTTTTCCCGCAGTAAATCCTGTCTTACCAGAGCTTTCACCCGGTCCAGGGGCTTAATCTTCGCCTCCTGTTTATTTATCAGCACAAAAGCATGCCAGCGATTGGTTTGAGGATTCTCAAGCGGTACGGACCTTTTGAATGCAGCCGCTGTCCCCGCCAGAGAATCAAGAATGGGAAAAAGCTTGGGAAACATGCCGATTCCATAAGGAAGACAATGGGTCTTTTTCACCATACCGACTTTGCCTCCGGCATCCTTTGTCCAGGTGTTCAGGGAAAACTGTTTCGCGGTCTGTTTGAAGTCCTCCAGGTTTTGCACTCCACTCATTCTTTCCTCTATTTGATCTTCCGAATCCATTTCCAGGTGGAAAATTTCATAGGTTTCTTTTGTCACATATTTTTTGTTGTTCTTCTGGTAATACAACTCTTTTCCCTCAATCTTCGGTTCAGGTGTGATAAATTCAGCGTCATACTTGTCAATAAGGTGTTTTGACAGGTTATCCATCAGATTCTTTTTATACTGCTGTACATATTGTTTCGATACGGTCTCATAGTTCTCCGAAAGTGGTGGAAGAACGGTATCCTGCCCCTGGGCTTTGAGATATTTTTTCTTGTTTGCGATATAAAAAGAATCGAGATCAGCTTTTTCCAGAATATATTCCAACACAACGTTCTCTTTAGCCTTTTCAAAAGCAACTACTACATTAGAATCATTCTTGAATTTGTTTTTGTTGGAGCGATAATATTTTTGCAGGTCTTTAAGCGGAAATCCCCCATTCTCTTCCAGGAAAATCTCCTGATACAGACGTTGAAGCACCCTTTTTTCCATAGATTTCATCCGGAGCGTCAAGTCTTTCTCCTTCATTAATCCCTCATCCTGGGCGGCCAATCTTAAAAGTTTTTCCTCAACTAATTTCTCCATATGCTGTATTTTCTTTTTCCTATTGGCCTTATCGGGCTTGGAAAATTTAAATCTGCTCTTAAAAGACTCGTTGAACTCCGCTTCGGTAATTTTCACATTGCCGACTTTAGCAATGACCTTTGATTTATCCTTAAAACCGGAACAACTGACCAGTAATGTGGCAGTGAAAAGCAGGATAATTGTTGTTGAGCAAAATTTGTTCTCTCTTATCTGTTCTTTCATAAAATATCCTTGTCGTTCATTATTACGAAATGGTTACCAATGACTGACCCCGGAAAAAAAATAGAAAAATTATGGTTTTTTCGACTATGGTCAACCGGGGGAAACCCACAAAACCATGGATTCATTGAAGAGAGGATAACGCCAAATCTATGTTCTCATATATTTCCAAAAGAGAAGTGGCGCCAATAATTTCAATGATTTCGTATACATTCTCGTTAACGTTGGCAATTTTAAAGCATCCTTCTTTTTCCTTTGCCGCTCTGGATATATGGAGCAGGATTCCCAATCCGGTACTGTTAACATAACGGAGCTTCTTAAAATCAGCAACCAGATTGATAAAACCGCTCTCAAACAATTCGGTTATTTTTTTTAAGGCGAATTCCACATTGGTAGCATCTAAATCTCCAATAAACCGGATGATTTTGGTTTTAGGTACATTGCCGATATCGGATATTTGCAGTTCAATTGGAGTATCCATTTTTTGCTATCCTCTGGCGAAAGTTATTCCGGACTTCCGAATATCCTATCCTTCACGTTAAAAAGTTCCC
>JBHPJW010000097.1:0-7869 GCA_042567505.1 Fibrobacterota bacterium | reverse complement strand
GGATTCTTTGACTGAGAAGGAGTCCCGGAGTTGATTAACTATATGTCCAGTTTATCCACCCCTTTAGAATACTTGAACTAAGAATAAACTTTTATATTCATGGAAAACAACAAAACAGGTTAAGAACATGAATTTTGTGATTACAATTATTCAAGATGAAGATGGAGTTTATATCACAGAATGCCCTGCAATTCCCGGCTGTTTCAGCCAGGGAAAAACAATGCCTGAAGCGGAAGAAAACATAAAGGACGCTGCTAAAGAGTGCTTGGAAGTCCGAAAAGAAAAGGGTTTGCCTTTGACAGTCTAAACCCGGGAAATAGAGGTTTAATTCTCATTGGCTTCTATACCTGTTTTAAAGCCCCGCGAAGTTATTAAAATTTTCAAAAAACACGGCTGGGAAGTCAGCCGTCAGAAAGACAGCCATAACTTGTAGCGTTTTTTACTTTACAACCCCGTCTCCACCCTGAATCCCGTTCTTCCTTTTAAATCAGTATACGGGTGCAGTGATATCCTTTTATGTTCCTTCCTGTGCACAAAGGGCACAAACCATCCTATAAACGTTCCGGTGGCTATGGCAGGGGCAATATCAGTGGGGAAGTGCTCCCGGGCCGCCACTCTGAAGACCGCGGTGGTGGCGGCAAGGCCCAGAGAAAGGGCCCAGACCGCCGGTTTGAGTCTTGACTCTGGAAAATAGGCTGAGTAGGTATTGGCAAAAAAAACCGCGAAGGCGAAACCGAAATTAGTGTGGCCGGAAAGGAAGGAGAGCTGTGCCCAGGCGGAAAGGCGCCTGTCCATGTTTTCCTCGCTGCTGTAGAAATAGGGGCGCTTGCGGGCGAAAAAAGGATTGATGGCCCGGGTCACAATGGGATACATGAACTGGACCTGCAGGAACATCACCCCGATTTTCAAGATGTCCCGCCGGGGGCCGTCAGCCAACAGCAGGCCGAAAGGCAAGCACCAGATTATTCCGTTGCTGGTCTCTGAAATCGTGCTGTTGAAATCGTGATAGGGTCCTATGAACGGCCTGTCAATGGCATTGACATCATCCCTGGAAAAACGGGTATCGATCTCATCTGCTGTATAAGCTGTAACGTTTGAGGGGACCTTCAAGGTCAAGTATCTCAACGCGAATATCGAAGCGCTGAGCGTTAGGTCGGTTCTCCAGCTCAGGCGGTAGGGAGAATCAGGGCCTCCGTTCATCAAAACAGGCAGCGGGTTCCATCCGGCACTCACTCGGATAACGCTCATCAGCACTATGGCAGCCATGTGGAACTTCATCTTACGAAAGTAAAAAAAAACCGGCGTGGTTCTACCACGCCGATTTTGCACGTTCTTGATTGAATAATTTTAGAACAGGCCCTGTACCTTGCCTGTGTCCGTATCCACGTCTATGCGCCGGTAGGCGGGATTGGAGCAGGTCCCCGGCATGAGGCTGATGGTTCCTGCCACCGGTACCACAAATCCGGCACCCTTGTAGGTGAGGATGTCCCGGACACCCAGACGCCAGCCTTTGGGCGTGCCTTTGAGGGCGGGATTGTCGGAGAGGGACAAATGGGTCTTTACCATGCAGGTGCCCAGCTTGGCGATTTCCGGATCCTTTTCCATGCGGGCGGCCTTAGCGGCTGCTTCCGGAGTATAGTCCACGCCGTCTGCGCCGTATACCGTTTTGGCGATACGGTCGATACGGTCTCGCAGAGGCAGCTCCAGATCGTACAGCAGCTTGAACTCATTCTTCTCTTCACAGGCGTCCACCACGGCATCGGCGAATTCCAGAGCGCCTTCGCCGCCTTGTTCCCAGTGGCGGGAAAGCGCCACGCGGGCCCCGGCCTCTTCGGCCAGACGGCGCACGGCCTTGATTTCGTTATCGGTATCGGTGTAGAACGCGTTAATGCACACCACCGGATTGATCCCGGCGGTCTTGACCGTATTAATGTGATGGACGAGGTTTTTGCAGCCTTCTTCCACCCAGCCGACGTTTTCGCCGTCGTATTCCTTGGGCATGGGCAGGCCCGGTTTGGGAACCGGAGCTCCGCCGTGGCACTTCAGGGCGCGGATGGTTGCGACCACAACAGCGCAGTTCGGCTTGAGTCCTGAGAAGCGGCACTTGAGGTTCCAGAATTTCTCAAAGCCGATGTCGGCCCCGAAGCCAGACTCGGTGATGTGATAGTCGCCCAGTTTCAGGCCGATGCGGTCTGCGATGATGGATGACTGGCCTATGGCGATGTTGGCAAAAGGCCCGGCATGCACCAGGACGGGCTGTCCTTCCAGGGACTGCATCAGGTTCGGGTTGAGGGCCTCTACCATCCAGGCGGTCATCGCGCCGTCAACTTCCAGATCGGCGGTGGTGACGGGGTTTCCTTTCTTGTCATAGGCTACCACGATGCGGCTCATGCGTTCTCTCATGTCCTTCAAGTCCTTGGAAATGGAGAGAATAGCCATGATTTCGGAGGAAACGGCAATGCCGAACTTGCTCTTCATCATGAATCCGTTCATCTTGCTGTCACCGATGCCGATTATGATTTCGCGCAGCGATTGGGCGCAGTAATCGATGATCCAGCCCATCTCCACGTTGGTGGGATCAACATCCAGGCGCTTGAGAGGTATTTTAGCCAGGCGGGCGTCGTCGTAGTTGCGCTCGTGCTGCATGCGCGAGGTCAGGGCCACCATGGCCAGGTTGTGGGCGTTCATGATGGCGTTGATGTCTCCTGTAAGCCCCAATGAAAAAGGCGTCAGCGGAATGCACTGCGAAAGACCGCCGCCGGCAGCGGACCCCTTGATGTTCATGGTAGGGCCGCCGGATGGCTGGCGGATGGCCGCCATCACCCGTTTGCCGCGTTTGCCCATGCCCTGCACCAGGCCCATGGTGGTGGTTGATTTCCCCTCGCCAAGGGGGGTGGGGGTAATGGCCGTAACATCGATGTATTTGGCATCGGGTTTGTCTTTTAACCTGTTCATGGTCCGGTTGAAGTCCAGTTTGGCGACGTAATGCCCATGAGGTAACAGTTCTTCTTTTTCCAGTCCCAGCTCTTCAGCCATATCATAGACTGTTCTCATACGGCTTTCCGCTTCTTCAGCGATTTTCCAATCCGGATTTTTTGTAGGATCAAGTGCCATGATCTCCTCCTTTTTCATTAATTAATGTGTTACTATGGTATAGAAAATCCTTTAATAGATGATAAAAATTCCATTCGCGTCTCAGATCTCTTCCTGAAGGCTCCCAGCATGCAGTTGGTCACCAGGTCGCTGTTCTGCTTTTCCACGCCTCGCATCATCATGCACAGGTGCCGGGCCTCGATGACAATGCCGATACCCTTGGGATTGAGATGCTCCTGTAAAGTGGTGGCAATCTGGTGGGTCAATCGTTCCTGGATCTGCAGTCGTCTGGCAAATGCGTCCACGATCCGCGGAATTTTACTCAGACCGATGACCTTTCCATTGGGAATATAACCCACGTGGCATTTGCCAAAAAACGGCAGCATATGGTGCTCACACATGCTGTAAAGCTCTATGTTTTTCACCACCACCATGTCTTCGATGTCCGCGTCATACATGGCCTGGTTTATCAGGGTTCCGATGTTGACCGAGTAGCCCCTGGTCAGAAACTTAAGCGATCGTTCGACTCTCTCGGGGGTGCGCTTGAGGCCTTCCCTTTTTGGGTTTTCCCCTACGGTTTTCAGTATTTCTTTTATGGCGTCCTGCAAGATTAGTTCCACCCAGGTGCTTGCATATGAGGACAGGTATCATGATGTTTATGCTTTGGAGTAATGGAGTATTGGAGTACTGGGCTTATATAGTTGGGAGCGGGGAGTGGGGAGTGGGGAGTTTTTACACTCCTTACTCCTATCTCCCTACTCCCTACTTTACATACTCCAGCCTTTTCCATAATCTCTTTCATTCAAACAGTCCCGGTCTAATTCAATGCTTAAAAGACCGTTCTCCGGTAAAAACCATGGTGGCGCCGGCTTGATTGCAGGCTTCGATAACTTCGAAGTCACGCACCGAACCGCCGGGTTGTATTACGGCCTTCACGCCTTCCTTGAGACCGACATCCACGCCGTCCCGGAAGGGGAAAAAAGCGTCGGACACCATGCAACTGCCGGGAAGCCCGCCCTTGAGCTCGCTGACCCTGCCATCAATCTCGGCCCTGGCATCTGCATCGGTGAGATTGTTGTAGGGGACCTGGTGTTTTTCCCAGCAGAGCCTGTCCGCCAGCTTGCGGTAGGCTTTGTCGCGGGCTATTTCCGCTACCCCAACGCGATCCTGCTCACCGGTGCCTATTCCCACCGTTGTCCCGTCCTTGACAAAAAGCACGGAATTGCTGGTTACTCCCGCCTCCACCATCCAGCCGAAGATCATGTCGTCATATTCCCGGTCTGTTGGGGGCCTGGCAATGTTATACTCCTGGTCCTTGTAGGTGGTCCGGGCCGGGATCAGCTCTTCTCTGGTGCGGGCATTCGGTACAAAGGACCACTGGGCAATAACGCCGCCGTCAATCAATGACTTGAAATCAATGGTCCGCTGTCCCACAAACTCCTGCAGCCTGGAAATGTTTTCTATGCGCATCACTCTCAGGTTCTTTTTGGTCTCGAACAGGCCCATGACTCCTTCCGCGAATTCGGGAGCTACTACTACCTCCGAATAGCTCTCTATTATCTGTTCGGCGGTTTCCCTGTCCACTTCCCGGTTTAAGGCAATGGCCCCGCCGAAGGCGGCCACCCGGTCCGCCATCAGGGCGCGGGAATATGATTCCGCCAGGGTAGCGGCCCTGGAAGCTCCGCAGGGATTGTTGTGCTTTACAATCACCGTACATGGCGTATCCATCAGGTACCGCATGATATTGAGCGCGTTGTCCGCGTCAGTGATATTGGTCTTGCCGGGGTGTTTGCCGGACTGCAGCAGTTCAATTTCCGAGGCAATGTATTTGCCGGGTTGTATACAGGTCACTTCCGCCAGCTGGAGATTGCCGTTTACCAGTTTATAGAGCGCGGCTTCCTGTCCGGGATTTTCCCCATACCGAAGCCCTTTTTCAACCCCATCGATCACCCAGGATGATTTCTCATAGATGAGCGTTTGCCGGCTTTCTCCTGTTCCAAAAGACACCTCCATCTGTTTGGGAAAGTGGTCGTCCATGATGGTCTTGTAGGCCGCTTTCAGGTCCGGTGCTGCTGTGTTTGTCATGATGTGGTTCCTTTGATAGTAAAGGCGTGCCAACGGCACGCAGCTACAATTTTTTCTGTTGTCAAATGATTGGTTTGCATAAGGTATTAATTGATTCCCAACTTGAACTTGAGCGACTTCAGGGTGTTTTTCATAAGCATGGTAATGGTCATCGGTCCCACGCCTCCGGGAACTGGCGTGATGGAACCGGCGATTTCTTTGGCGGCGTCAAAGTCCACATCACCCTTTAAAAGGGCAACCATTTTACTGGGATCTTTCTTGCTGGGTTTTTCTCCTACCCGGTTGACTCCCACATCGATGACACACGCGCCGGGCTTTATCCACTCCGGCTTCACCAGGCCCGGGACTCCGGCGGCTACGATGAGGATGTCAGCGCGTTTGCAGTGCTCATCCATGTTTTTGGTGCGGGTGTGGATGACGGTAACGGTTGAATTCGCCCCTTCGGCCTTCTGCAGCATCATGTTGGCGATTGGTTTCCCCACTATGTTGGAACGGCCCACTACCACGACTTCGGCTCCGCTGGTTTCCACACCGGCGCGGATTATCATTTCCTGAATGCCGGCCGGAGTGCAGGGAGGGAACTTCACTTCTTTTCCCCCGATCATCAGGCGTCC
The DNA here is from genome assembly GCA_042567505.1 of Fibrobacterota bacterium. Lineage (GTDB taxonomy): Bacteria > Fibrobacterota > Fibrobacteria > UBA11236 > JADFYW01 > JBHPJW01. The sequence continues at coordinate 2,077 of JBHPJW010000097.1, read as the reverse complement.
CACATTGACCGGGTGAAAACCGTCCACGTCCTTATCGGGATCCATGGCGTTTAATACTTTTTTCTCATCAATGTGTTTGGGAAGAGGGAGTTGGACCAGGATTCCGTTAATGGAATCATCATTGTTGTATTTGTCTATGAGAGCGAGCAGGTCTTCTTCAGAAATGGTTTCTGGCTGCGAATCCTGAATCTCCTTGAATCCCAGCTGGTTGGCGGTCTTGATTTTAAGCGTAACGTAGGATATGGAAGCAGGGTTTTCGCCTACCAGGATGGTAACCAGTCCCGGGACCACTCCATGCTTTTCCTTGATCTCTTTAACTTCAGCGGAAATTTCCTGTAAAATCTGTTCCCGTATCTCCGTGCCTTTGATGAGTTTTGCGGTCATGACCTTGCCCTTTCCTTTCAATAATGGAATCCTTGCGGCACTCTCCGGAGTAAAATTTGGAGAATGTCGCAAAAAAAAGCCAATTTAGAAACTATAACCCCTATATTAAAGAATAACGGATTTATACCTTCAGGCGCTTATGCACTCTAAACACTGCTTATTAACCTTTAAGCCCCTTTCTCCTGATGGGAGATTAAACACCTTACCAAGTTTTTGTTGAAAAAATGACAAAAATTAAAAACCCGCTGAATTGTCTTTCCACCAAATTCGGATGAGGTCTTGAAATGTTTGCATAAACCGGCCGGCTAACTGAACTGTATATTATTTGCCAGGAAAACCTTAACTGATTTTGATTCAATTTTCTTAATGATTTTATTCAGCACTCCTGATGTGATCGATTGCTCGGTCCTGATGTTGAGAAGCTGCTTTTTTTCCTTTGGCTGGTCGTTCCTGGCCTGAATACTTTCGATATTGATGTTGTTTGATCCCAGAACGGTGGCAATGCATCCGATAATGCCCGGTTTATTGTTGTAGATGAAGAACAGATGGTTGCCTTGAGGCTTTACACCCAATTCATTGTATTCATCGATTCGAATGATGGACGGCTCACCTTCAACCAGTTTTCCTCTGGCTGAGCATTCCAGGGCCTTTTTCTTTTCACGCACTACTGTGTCTATAGTAATAGAGTTTCCGTAATCCTTGCTGTCATTGGGTTCGCGCACGGTAATTTTGATACCTTTATCCCTGGCCCGGCTTTCCGCGTTTATTAAGGTGATGTCCTCATGCACCAGCATGGAGAGCACCCCTTTGATGGCGGGCTGGATCAGAATTTCCGAATACTCTTTTAAACTGCCGTAACAGGTAATCAGGATTTCCTCGAGCTGTCCCCTGCGTCCGTGGAATGATCCGGCCACATGTCCCAGGGCCTCGGCCAGGTCCAGGTATGCCTGATCAAGTTCCTCAGGGATCTTAATAAAATTGACCAGGTTCTTTAGTTTGTCTTTGGTCAAGGCATCGGTAATAATGTCCGCCACCAGCTCTGCAATCTCCTGTTGGCCCTCTTTGGAGTTTCCTGATATATGTGGTGTCATGACCACGCGGTCGCCGAATTTGGCCAAGGATTTTTCTCCCGGTTTTTCGTTCAGATAAACATCTACTCCGGCTCGCAGCGTGGCGTGAGAAGCAAGCGCGTCCTCCAGGGCATTCGGAGACAGAAGGGTGCCCCTTGCTGTGTTGATGAAGACAGAGTTATCCTTCATTGAAGTCAGGACCTCTTTGGTGATGGAGCCCTTGGTTTCGGGTGTGGCGGGCATATGCAGCGTAACGATGTCACAGGTCTTGAACAGTTGGGAAATCTTGGAAACCAGCTTGAAACCCAGTTCCTGAGCCATAGTTTTGGAGACAAAGGGATCATAGACCCTGGCATGCATACGGTATCCTTTGGCTTTTTCCAGTACCCGCCTTCCGATGGCACCCAGTCCTGCAATTCCAATGGTTTTTCCGCGAAGTTCATTAATGGGGTACTTTCCCTTGTTCCATTCCCCGCCTTTGGTGGTGCTGTCATAGGCCCGGATATTTTTATAGAGGGTGTTTATATAGCAGAACACCACTTCAGCTACGGAATTACTGTTAAGTCCCGGAGTATTGCAGACCGGGATGCCTTTTTCAGTGGCTTTTTTTAAATCAATATTAT
>JBHPJW010000096.1:0-7958 GCA_042567505.1 Fibrobacterota bacterium | reverse complement strand
GGCTGCCTGGGCCTGCGCCCGGAAGAAAAAGACCATATATGGCAGGTGGAAAAGGTGCTGGCGGGTCTGGGATTTTCACTTGAGGACATGAACCGCTCTCCCCGGGAATTTTCCGGCGGATTTCAGGTGAGGATTAACCTGGCCCGGTCACTGGTCGCCCGTCCCGACATGCTGTTGCTGGATGAGCCTACCAACTATCTCGATATCGTTTCCATCAGATGGCTTTCCCGGTTTTTCAAGTTATGGAAGGGTGAGTTAATGATCATAACTCACGACCGCTCGTTCATGGACAGTATTTGCACTCATACCGTGATAATCCATCGTCATAACGTTCGTAAGACCAAGGGCGGGACAGAAAAACTTCTGGGGCAGATAAGGCAGGAAGAGGAAATACATGAAAAGACCAGGTTCAATGAGGAGAAAAAGAGAAAACAGGAGGAACTGTTCATCAGCAGGTTCCGGGCTAAAGCACGATTGGCCGGGATGGTGCAGTCCCGGATAAAATCTCTGGAGAAAAAGGAAAAATTGGATAAACTGGAGCAAATAAAAAACTTGAAGTTCTCTTTTACCTGGGCCTCATGTGAAGGCCGGCGCCTGCTGGAGACCCGTAACCTCGGATTTTCCTACAATCCGGAACAGACGCACTTGATAAGGAATTTCAGTTTGGACATTGGCAGGCATGATCGCATAGCGGTTATCGGACAGAACGGAAGAGGCAAATCAACGCTGTTGAAAATGCTGGCTGGCGAACTCGACCCTCAGCATGGTAAGCTCACCGGACATCCCCTGCTGAAAGTGGGTTATTATTCTCAGGATAACGCAAGCCACCTGGATCCTTCCCGAACGGTGGAAGAGGAAATCATGTCCTCCGGTCAGCACCTGGAAAGAAAACAGGCCAGGGATATTTGCGGCGCCATGATGTTCCAGGGAGATTTGGCCCTTAAGAAGATTTCCGTCCTGTCCGGCGGGGAGAAGTGCCGGGTCTGCCTGGGAAAACTGCTGGTCTCCCCCTGTAATCTGATTCTCTTAGACGAGCCTGCCAACCACCTGGATCAGGAGTCCTGTGAGGCGCTGATGGATGCCATACAATCCTTTAAAGGGGCGGTAATGATTGTCACTCATAATCAGCGCTTTTTGAAGCATATACCCGATCGCCTGGTGGTGTTTGACAGGGGAAGGCACCGGTTGATCGAAAGGGGCTATCAGGACTTCCTCGCGGAAGTGGGTTGGAGCAGTGAAGAGGGTTGGGAACGGACGTCCACTGACAGAGCGAAAAACCAGGGTCCAAACAAGAAGGAACTGAGGAAACTCAGGGCTGACATACTACAGGAAAAAAGCAGGGCGCTTCGGGGCTTAAAGGTGAGTATCAACAAGCTTGAAAAAGACATTATGAACATGGAATCGGAAATCCACCGGAAAAATGAGGAATTGAATCAACCATCCGGCCAGGTTACGGGAAAAGACCTGGCGGAATTATCCAAAAGCGTCTATGACCTTCAGGCAAACGCCAATTCCCTCTATGATGAACTTGACAGGGTGACCAGGGAGTATGAGGAGGAGGAGAGGAGGTATCAGGAGAGGCTGGACTCAGTGGTCAGTGGTCAGGAGTCAGAAGTCAGGGGTCAGTATGGCGCCAATAATGCTTAGATTCGTAAAAACCCCTTTTGGAATAGAACATTTGATATGCCTCTGGTATGATGAGGTTGCTCTCATTATTTCCAGTAGTAGGTTCTCTTCTCATAGAAAATGCTTGAAGCCTTGGGTGTTTGGTCTATGAGGCTCCGATTTCTTGATAATACCCACAAAAAAGTGCTATCTGCGTCCTGACTTCTGACTCCTGACCACTAATAATCCCCTCTCATACCAGACGCCGGACTATTTCCACCGCCAGGAGACCCCGCCGAAAACCTGTTGCCGAAAGGTGACCTCGTCCGCTTTATGCCTTAAATTATCCAGGTATTGAAAGCCGTATCCCAGATTGGCATTTAGACGGTAGGCGAATTGATATATCCCGGACAAGGAAAAGCGCCATTCCCGTTCTTCTATTCCGGAAGGACCGCTGAGATCTGTTTTTTCATGAAGCGAGTAGGGATCTTTCTCTCCCTGCCGTAAAAACCCCGCATTCAGGGTGCAGGACAGGTTATCCGTGATATAACCACGGGCATCATACCACAGGTCCAGGGCATCAGGTCCGCGAAAATAACCCAGTGGATAATCAATAACGTAGGTATCAATAAAAGGCCTGCTACCGAGGGAAATATAGTTGCTCTTAATCACATGGCGGGAATACTGGGTCAGAGAGGGCCGGTTATGGTTATATAAGAACGGATCGGTTTGGGTTGCGTGGATACCATGAAAGAAGGCCCTCCCTTTGATTTGAAAAAAATGTTGCAGTCCGGACATCCATCCCAGGCTGGTGGGAGCGCCTCCGTCATCAAATTCATTGATTTCATCGAACATGATTTCGCCAAAAAAAGAGAATGAGCCGGGAAGATGAATTTTTCCATGGATACCCACAGGTTGGTTGTCAAATCCGTCCCCGTAATTATTATGAAAGATGACCAGGGGATTCCCATCTCTCAAGGTAGGCGTTTTTCCTCCAATAATGGTTATTTCGGTAATGCCCAGTTCCAGGTTTTTAAAGCTTCCTTCCAATCTGTGGGCGATCATAGTCTTTAGGGGTTGGTCGTAAATACGGTTACGGGAATCATAATCTCCTCCTGACGGTTCGGGATACGCCGGGTGCCGCTGGCGGTATTCCTCGGATTCCATGGGATAAGGGCCGTCAAATGAATCGGGCGTACCTGATAACCATGGATTGAAGCTGGAAATCAGGTAATGGTAGCGGAGGTTTGGGGCCTTGAGTGAAATCAACAGTCCGTCATGGTAAGGTACGGAAGATGAAAGAATCATTCCGTATTTCTGGCTGGGAGACCAGTGAACGGGAAACCTGCCAATGGTGAATGAGAAAAAAGATGGATCCCAGGTAAAATAACCCAGGGATGGTTCGTTGATATCGATTTCACTGGATCCGGATAGGACATTAAAGCCATATGGATCATCATGCCAGGCATCAAGCGCCCTCTGGAAACTAAACCTGAAGTAGGCATGAGAATTTCTGGTAAAGGCATATTGCAGCTCCATCTGCAGCAGGGGAGGCAGGTTTTCCCAGCTCTTCCCAAGTTCTGCGGGGACCTTATAGGCAAGCCAGTTGCCGTTGGAATTACCAAAATCATCCAGGGAATCACCCAAAGGGTATTTTTTACCCAGAGTCTGGCTGGCGATGTTGACTTTCATGTTGAACCAGGGCAAAGTACTCTTGTTTCCGCACCTTTCCATCAACTTGTTCGGGACTGCTCCGGTGGTTTGAGTTGAGGAGTCCGGACAAATCTCACTGAGGGATTTCGGCCATGAGGAGGAGAAAATGGAAGAAGCAGGATTATGGCTGGAGTATCCCCACAGCATACCAAGTTCACTATCCTGCCATATAAGCTGGCCAAAAGTATTGAATGGGATAGCAAGAAAGACAACCGGCAGCAGAAATAATGATTTTGAAGATCTCATTTTCATCAGCTTAAAAGCGGCAAGAGAGGACCATCCAATCTACTGGATAGTATTGATAAACTCTTCATGAAAAAAGCCGAATATTTACAGAAAATTATTTCCACCGCCAATTAAAACCGCCAAACACCTGCTGCCGAAATGAGTCTTCATCAGCTATATGCCCTACATTTTCCAGATATTGGAATCCGTATCCCAGTTCTGTTTTCAGATGATCGGTTAAGTGGTATTCCCCGGAAAAACTCAAACGCCATTCCCGCTCATTTATTCCGGATGGACTGCTGATATCTGTTTGTTCATGAAGCGAATAAGGGCTTTTCTGGCCTTGCCTCAAAAAACCCGCGTTGAGAGAACAGGAAAAATTATCGGTCATAATTCCCCGGAGATCATACCACAAGTCCAGGGCATCAGGTCCGCGGAAATACCCAAGGGGATAATCAATTATATAGGTATCAATAAAAGGCCTGGTTTGAAGAGAAACAAAGTTGCTCTTAATCACCTGGCGGGAGTAGAGGGTCAGATACGGCCGATTGTGGTTGTATAAGAACGGATCGGTCATGATTGCATGGAAACTATGACCGAAGATCATCCCGTTGAATTGAAAAAAATGCTGCAGTCCCGCCATCCATCCCAGGGTGGTAGGAGCAGCTCCTTCATCTTCGGCATCTTCCTTGATTTCATCCAGCATCAGCTCACCCAGAAGATTAATTGACCCGGGAAGTTTTACCTTTCCGTCAACGCTGACGCTCAGGCTGGAAAAACCATCCCCGTAATTATTGTGGAAAGCCACAAAGGGATTCCCGTCCCGCAAGGTTGGAGTCTTTCCCCCAACCATGGTTTGCTCAGTAATACCCAATTCCAGATATTTGAAACAACTTTCCAGCCTGTGGGCAATCAGGGTTTTAATGGGCTTGTCATAGATGCGGTTGCGGGAGTTATAATCCTCACCTGAAGGATTTGGATATGCCGGATGCCGCTGACGGTATTCCTCGGAACCCTCGGGAAAATCACCGTCGAACGCGTCAGGCGAGCCTGATAACCAGGGATTGAAACTGGAGATCAGGTAATGATAGCGTACGTTCGGGGCTTTAAGCGAAGCCAGCAGTCCGTCATGATAGGGTACCGATGAAGAAAGGGTCATCCCGTATTTCTGGCTCGGAGACCAGTGGACGGGCAGCCTGCCAACCGTAAAAGAAAAAAAAGAAGGATTCCAGGTAAAATATCCCAGCGAAGGTTCGTTGATGTCGAGTTCACTCGCTCCGAACAGGAGATTAAATCCAAACTGGTCGTCATGCCAGGCATCAAGGGCCCTCTGGAAGTTGAACCGGAAATAAGCGTGGGTGTTCCGGGAAAAGGAATGCTGCAACTCCATTTGAAGCAGGGGGGGAAGTTTTCTCCAACTGTGCCCAAGCTCAGCGGGAACTTTGTAAGCCAGCCAACTGCCGCTGGAATTTCCGAAATCATCCAGGGAGTCTCCCAGAGGGAATCGTTTATTCAGGGTCTGGCTTGATAAATTGGCCCTGAAATTGAGAAAGGGATAATGCTCTTTTTGTTCACATAATCTGGACAACCTGGTTTGGTCTCTGCCGTTTGTTTGTGATGAGGGATCCGGACAGATTTCCCTCAGAGGTTTAGGCCAGGACGAGGTGAAAACAGATTGAGCAGATCCCTGACGGGAGTATTCCCAGAGAATACCCAATTCATCATCCGGCAGGACTAATTGTGCAGGTGTGCCGGACCAGGGGACAAAGAAGAGCAACGGGAGAAATTTTCTTTTTAAAAAATTCATTTTTTGTTGTTGTCTCCAAAGCAATATGATACCATAGAACCTATCCATCAGCATTGGTTATCTAAAACTTATTTAAAGTATCAAACGATAAAGCCGAAAGCAGATCATAATCCTTGAGTTCTTGCATATTGTCAGACAAAAAAGAACAAATGGACAGGAAATTGATTTTTTAGTGAAGACGGGAAAGGGATCTTTAAAAAAACCAAGAAACTTGCAAAAAGGAAATAAATGAATTATACTGATTGCGCTTTTTTCATGATTTTTCATACAATTTTTCAAATCGGGTCTCAGGATAAATAAAAAGAGAAGTTTCTTCCAAAGAAAAACTTGAGCTGAAAAGAAAACCGTGACAAGTACCTTAACCCTCTTCTTTTTAACTTCGTTTTTTATCTCCGCGAGCCTGATCTTTCTTTTATTAAGAAGTCCCATTGCCAAATTTTTTGCTGATGCTCCCGATCATCGCAAAATTCATCTACATACTGTTCCAAGGCTGGGGGGATTTGGCCTTGTGGTGGCCTTCCTCTTCATAGAACTGGTTTACCGTTACGGTGCGGCTGTTTATGTTCCCCAACTGCCTGGAATGGAATACGGTTGCCTGGTCTTTATTGCTCTTTTTCTGCTGTGGGGAGGAACCCTGGATGATGTGAAACCCGTCACCTGGAGAATAAAATTTCTTCTGCAGTTTTTGCTGGCAGGGGTAGTTGTCGGCGTTTTCAACCTCAGGTTTGAGCATATTCATTTCCTCTATTTTTCCGTCCCCCTGGGGGCTTTCAGTGTTATTGTATCTGTATTATGGCTGGTGGCTGTCATGAACGCATTGAATATTATTGACGGTGTTGACGGTCTTGCAGCCTGCGTTTCCATCATAGGGTTTATAACCTTAGCCATTCTCGCCCATACCAAAGGAGCAATGGAACTGGTTGCGGTCTGCATAATACTTGCCGGGATTACCGCCGGCTTTCTCATCCACAATTTCAATGTAAAAAGCAAAACCTTTCTGGGGGATACGGGCTCGCTGTTTCTGGGGACTATGCTGGGACTTTTATGCATACAAGTGACCAGGCTTCCAGAAAACAGGTTTTCCATTCTGGTGCCCCTGCTTATTGTCGGATATCCCATTTTTGATACTTCTGTGGCCATGATAAGGCGTTATACCAGGAACATCGTGAGAACAAGGGAAAGAATAAAGCGCAAGTTCTTACGCATGTTTGAAGCCGATAATGAGCACCTCCACCATCGTTTGGTACATTGGGGCCTCTCTCACACTCAAGCTACTTTTCTCCTTTCCATGGTCGCCGCAACCATGGGTTCTGTTGCCATTATCATTTCGCGGATAGAGCCTCTTCTCCAGTTAGCGGTTTTCGGTTACCTTCTGACCTGTCTTATTTTAATCTTAAATCGCCTCAGGTATATCGGTATGAGGCACTGGTTGTTTTTCCCCAGGATAAAGTTGCCGCGGCCGAAATTAGTAGGTGTGATCGAGCCTGAAGAGGTCTTTTTCCACTCTCTAAAGAATTATGAGCAACACAAAGTGGAGTTCATCAATATACCTCTGGCAATGAGCGCCAAGTTTCAAAATCAGCTTTCCGCCATAGTTATTCATAATGCGTTCGGAGACAAGTTTGATCATAGTTGGAATAACGCGTTAAGGGCCGCCGAAGTGCATGACTGCCCTGTTTTTGTGATAGCGGAACAATATCAGTTGAATAACGTAAATGGTGAAAGAAAAAATTTCAAAGATTTGGAATTAGTTAAAAAGCCTGTATTGGTGCCTGAATTAATCGACGAGATTGAAAAAAAAGCCAGCAAATATTTTAAGACCGGGAACCTCATGGAAGAACCCCTTCCGGAAGTTCCCCAAACCCACGGTAAGATAAATGTTTAACCGACATCGAGTGCTGGTTATCAGCAAAAGACAGGATCTGTGCGATGATTTGGCGACTTTGATTTCCGGGTATGGATATTTTGTGGACCGGTGCCAGGACCGGCTGGAGGGTATAAAACGATTCAGGGCCTACAAACAATCGATTATCATCATTGACGTACCGTCATTGAGGCGATTCTCCAAACGTATATTTTCCCTTATCAGGATGATTCAGCACAATGCCATTATTCTGGTGGCCGCCTATAAACCCGAGAACCGTCTTGCGCTTGAGCATTTAAAGCTGGGTGCCTATGATATTTTAAATCTGCCCCTTAAAACCGAATTCCTCATCAACACCTTGAACCGTGCCCAGAGCCATCATAAGATGATACTGGAAAACCTGTTTGTGAAAAACATCCTCTTTTTTGGATTGCTGATGATGCCGCTGTGGCTGTTAACAGCCTATCTATTGATCAAGTAATTATTAGTTTACCTGCCTAATTTTTCCGTTACCAGCCGGTAAAGCCTGGTGACAAGATCATCAAGGCTTTCCTTATCTGTTTCCACAGTAATTTCGGGATTTTCAGGTTCCTGATATGGTGATGATACACCGGTAAAATCAGGTATTTTTCCAGCTATAGCTTTTTTGTAGAGTCCTTTGGGGTCACGCTGTTTGCAGGTTTCCAGTCCGCATTTCACATAGACTTCAAAGAACCGGTTTTCAGGCAATATCTTCCGTGCAAA
>JBHPJW010000095.1:0-8009 GCA_042567505.1 Fibrobacterota bacterium | reverse complement strand
TTGCGCGTTTATTGGTATCAATGAACGGCATAGGGGCCCTGCTCTTCCAGTTCTTTTCTCAGCCGGTTGACAAACTCGCTGTTTGACATAAAATCCTTATCTTCCCACATGTGTTTTTCCACGGCCTCGTCCAGGAGGTCCTTGTTGATTGAGGGAAACTCATTTGCTATGATGTGCCTGACGTACGCCTTCATCCAGGTGCTGTTGCAATCAAGCGCCTCATGCCCGGCCACCCATTTCAGATCACTCTTGACCTTGCCCCATCCCATTTTCTACTCCTTTCCTTGCTTATGCGCTGTTGAACGTTCCGGCTCACACAGTTCTTCCTTCAAGTTTTTAATCAAAGCATTACGCAGCATCACCGCTGCCGGATAGGCCAGGCTCCTTTTTATGCAAAGCTCGATTTTCCGGCTGCTCAACCGGGGGAATGCCGCGCTGATGCAGGACTTGAGGAATTCCGTTTCCTGCGGGCCTTTCACATATACAAAGTCACTGCCAAATTTCATCATCAGTTTGGCCTCCACGTCTCCCCAGCCTGTCCCCGTCGTTTTGCCTGTTGCTGACATGCTTATTCCCCTTTTACAAAATTGATGCGTCCGCGTTCTTTGGATCATCAGGCGCGTTTCCTTTTCCTGCCCGTATCCTGACCACCTCACTTATTTTAAAAAAAGCCTTTCCTCTATTTTACCTGAAACCGGATACATTGCAAGCTAAAAATCATTTTTTCCCGTAATTTCCGTATCCTGTCAGGATACGATAAAATCGGTCATCGCTTGCTTTCACTAAAAATCAGTAGTACATTAAATGAGGGAACCGCCAGGTTATTATGGAACCAATTTTCACCTATACGGACTACCGGAAGCTTTTGCGGGACTATTACGATTTGCAAAAATCCGCAAACAGGAAATTTTCTTATGAGTTCCTTTCCCGCAAAATGGGCTTGAGAAGCAAAGGTTTTGTCCGCAACATATGCACCGGGGAAAGAAACATTTCCGGAGCAACCGCCCTAAAGTTTGCAAAGGTATTGAATTTAAACAGGGAAGAAACCGACTACTTCGAAACACTGGTTGCCTTTAACCAGGCCGCGAACAGTTCCGACGTCAATTTCTTTTTTGAAAAGCTGTGTTCAATAAGAAGGCACAGCAAAAAATACAAGGATCCGCAGCTGTTGAAAGAAAGGCAATTTGAGTATTACTCGAACTATAGTCACAGCGTGGTCCGGGCCATTATTGACATGGTTGAATTCAAGGACGACTTCGCCTGGATGGCAAAGCAGGTTAGGCCCCGTATAACGCCGTTAAAAGCAAAGAAATCCGTGACGCTGCTGGAAAAACTGAATCTCATAAGGAAGAGCAGCCGCGGTTTCTTTGAGGTCTGCCATAAGGGACTGGCCACCCCAAAAGAGGTCATAAACGCGGCCCTGCTCAACTTCCATAAAAAAACGGCTGAACTGGCCCTTGCCTCGATTTCAGAATTGCCCAGAGAACAGCGAAACGTGTCTGGACTAACGGTCGGCATTTCCAAAAAGACTTACGAATTAATATGTGATGAGATAGTTGATTTCAGGCGCAGAATGGCAATAATTGCGGATGAGGATGATGAAGCGAATTCAGTTTATCGGTTAAATATTCAGCTGTTTCCAGTATCGGAATTAGATATACAAAGGAAGAAATCATGAAACATTTACTGTTCAATACCAGATATCTCTTTCTTTATACGGCGGTCTTGTTCGGCTGTTTTGAAGAGGAGAAAGTTACCGGCACCAGTTCCGAAGAGGGCAACGCCATCGTTGCCGGCCGCCTCGTTTATGAAGACGGCACCCCGGCAGCTGGCGCAAAAGTCTACATCCGCCCCCACAACGCCATTGCTGACACCTCCGGCCTGGGCCTGGGCAAAATCGCTGCCGACACAGCCACCACCACCACAGACGACAGCGGGTACTACGCCATAGATACCGGTGTCATCGACACAGGCACTTACGTCATCGAAGGCGACGATGGAAGCAGCAACCTTGTTTTAATCGATTCCGTAACTGTACAGGATGAAGATTCTACTGTACAGGTACCAGAAGATACCCTAAAGCCGGCTGGCGCCCTGAAGGGATTTATATACCTCTCAGAGGGCGGAGATCCCAGGAAGGTGTTTATCCTGGCTTTTGGCATAAACCGCTTCGCGCAGGTTGAAAGTGACGGGAGCTTCAGGTTTGAGAACCTTCCGGAAGGACAGTACGACTTGCAGTTTATCAGTTCCCTAGATGACTACGGTGTGCTGGACACTGTTGGTATTCCAGTGATATCAGCAGATACCACCGACCTTGACACTCTGGAACTGCCCTTTACCGGCATTCCAACCCCCAAAGACCTGGCTGCTGAATATGATACGCTGTCAAATCGGGTGACGTTGACCTGGCGAACCGATAATCCCCAACAGGCTGCAGGATACAAGGTCTACCGCCGCCAGGGAACATCGGGCACTTATGAGCCTGCGGTGGATACCATTACCACGGACACTCTGTTTATTGACGGCCTCTCTAACGGCCTGGAAAAGGGGCTGGAATACCAGTACATGGTCAGAGCTCTGGACGCTGATGAGAATGAGGGGCTGAATTCGTCGCCTGTCAGTGTGGTCATTGCCTTCTACGTCGACGCAGGACCAGATTCCACCTATGAACTCGGTGATCCTGTCACTCTTAAAGGCACCATAAATACCGCTGCAATCACCCCAGCCGAATACCGCTGGGATGCAGACGGAGACGGAACCGCCGAATTGACATCCGAGTCTGAAGATTCCCTGGTTTTTACATACACCGAAAAGGGTAATTTTTCAGCCGTTTTCACAGTCAAGGCAGATAACGATGCTGAATTCACCGATACCGTTCTCATCACCATTATTTCCAAGGATACAGCCGGGGCTCCTTCTGCTCCAAGAGGCTTGGAATTGGCCTATGATACACTGAGGCAGATTGTGACCTTAACTTGGCTTCCTAACCTGGAAACTGATGTCCAAGGTTATAATATCTATAGGAAGCACTCGGATTCTGGTTTTGTGAAGACAAATTCCGCCTTGATTACTGATTCCACATTTTCCGATTCTTCTGCTGTTCAGGATGAGACCTACGAATACAAGGTTACTGCTGTCGATGGTGCGGATAATGAGGGCGAGAAGAGTGAAAGTCGCTCTATTATAGCTGAAAGCGGATTCAAACTTATTGATAGTTTTGGGGCGGCAGGCACTTTGAATGGTCAGTTTGCAAACCCAACGGGCCTTACACTATCAAGTGACACTACCGTTTTAGTTGTAGACGTACTCAACCACAGAATCCAGGAATTTAATTTCAATGGCGAATTTATACAATCTGTCGGTACGAATGGTTCTGGAGATGATCAATTTGATGTACCAATGGATATTGCTGTTGATGCAAATGGCAATATTTTCATAGCAGACCATGAAAATGATAGAATCCAAAAGTATGACTCACAGTTTAATTTTCTGGGTACCGTATCTGCAAATTTAAATAACCCTCAATCTGTTGCAATTGATACTAAGGGTAATATTTACGTTAATGAAATTTCTACCCCACTAATTAAAAAATATGATAATGACTTAAACTTCTTACTTGAATGGGGTCGTGGTGGGAATTTTCCTGACGGTCTTGGAGGGGCGCATAATCTTGCGGTTGATAGTTTGGATCGAGTTTATGTGGTTGCAAATTCCCATGTGGTGATTTTTGATTCAATTGGAAATTTTATTGAGGGCCTTGAGACAGATTCAAATGGCAACGATTATTTCGATAATCCAATCAATATTTCAATAAATGGTAATTCCATCTACATTACCGATATCGGCCTCAAACAAATATTAAAATTTAATTTGTCTGGCGATTTAATCGGCAAATGGGGAAAGAAAGAATATTACAGTGTCGTTGGCTTACCAAATGGTGAAGTTTGGGCCAGTGTTCTCGTTGATCAAGCAATTTACAGGTTCTCAACTGAATAATTGAATGGGCAGGCAATAATTCCTGCCCATTCAAGAAGCTTCACTGAATCAGGTAGTTGTGCCATCAGGTAAAATCCAATTCATTCCATCATCAATATTCAAATTACCATCGGTCGAATTGAAAATTACTCTTCCAGCGGTACCCGCAGAACCCCGAGTAGCATCAGAATAGACCTTTAGCCTCAGCATTCCATCAACATGGAGTTTTTCGCTTGGACTCGTGGTACCTATCCCAACATTTCCGTCCGTATCAATAGCCATTTTGACATTGGAACCGAAAGTACCGCTTGTTCCTATACATAAAAGGCTTTCGGACGCATCATGGGCAATGTAAAATTCAGAACTTCCATTTTCTCTGAATTGCATCCCCACGTCATAATTGGTATTGGCGTCAATCGCCATCACTCCCGCGCTTGCGCCGGCAACTATATGTAAGTCATGAGCCGGGTTTGTCGTCCCAATGCCGACATCTCCGCCAAAAGCAATCTTGTTATTATCGAACTCACCGTATATAAGCGCAGAAGAAGCTCCGCCGCTTGTGTTCTCGACATACAGCTTGTTTGAGCCGCCTTCGCTGTATCCGGCATTATGCCCAATAAAGACATTATTGCTTGCTCCTGTAGCGTTTCTTCCCGCTTCATATCCAATCATGACATTACTTCCACCAGTGGTGTTACGCCCGCATTGACTGCCAAGCATCACATTATTATTGGCGTTGGTTAAAGCGGCCCCTCCGGCGGCCTGGCCAAAACAAGTGTTGTCGTTTCCCGTGGTAACCACTCCGCCGGCGCTAAGGCCAACAAATAAATTCCGTGATCCCGAAGTGACCGCATCTCCAGTCTGATAACCTACAAACACATTCGCTTGTCCTGTAGTAATCGATTCCCCTGCAGATACTCCTACAAATACATTAAAATCGCCTGAAAACGATAACGCAGGATAGGCTCCTATTTTATATACCCCAGAAACTCTAATGTCTCCATCCACGTCAAGCTCGCTCTCTGGCGAAACATTGTCAATTCCTATCCTGCGGTTCGTGTCATCCTGAAAAATAATACTATCTTCCAGGTCACTTACATCTGTGCCATTTTCAGATTTCAAGATATAATCTGTTGAACATGTTCCCATTTTTTCTCCTTTTCTTTATGATTACTGGTTTTCCCGGTCCGGAGAAAGTCCTTTTTCCCCGGACCGGGCGTTGATGTTGTTTTTTATGTTTAGAACATAAAACCCTTCTTATTACTCCAATCAAGCTTGCACAGCTGTTTTTTGATTTTCCGCCAGGTTATCAATCCAGGGGCCGACATCGCCGGTGAGGATCACTTCGCCTGTGTGGCGTACCGTAAGGCCTGTGTCCAGCCAGATATCGCCGCCGCACTTTTGCCTCCATAAATCACAGAAGAAATAGTCTTCGCCCCTCATTTCCACCCTGCCTGATACAGCGTCCCTGATAAGCACGGCGTTAAAGGCCATTGCCACCTCTATCTTGCGGTTCTGGCAATAGTACTTGTCCGCGGCGTCCCATATGCGGTTAATGGCATCGCGGGTTACGCGCATGAATCCCGTGGGAAGCCCCTCAACTTTTACCAGGGGCAAGTCAGCTGTTCTTACCGGGGCAATCCCGTCAAGGAACCTTAAAGGATATTCCTCGCGGTCATAATACTTTTTCCGGTAGGTGCCGCCTACAAAATCAACCTCATAGGAGAGCAGGCGCAGGATTTGCACCGGTTCCCATACAATGTCTGAATCGATGAAAATAACGTCGTCAGACTTCGTAGACCTGGCGAAGTAAAGCAGGTCGTTCCGGGCCCTTTCGATGAGCGCGTCGTTAGTGATGAACATATTACTGCAATTAATTCCATGCTGTGCCAGCAGTTGGGTGGTGGCTACCAGGGCATGGCAGTAATTGGCTGTTACCCTGCCGTCCAGGCAGGGGGTGGCTATCATTACGTTTCTCATGTCATTACCTCCTGTTGGTTTCAAAAAAACTCTGCCATTCCCCGGCCCTTCGCTCCCAGGAATGGAAAAAGTCAACGTGTTCGACCTGTCTTTTGAGCTGTTCCTTTATTTGGGGCGTTTGATATGAATCAGCTACCCGGTCTAAAACTTTGGCCAGCCTCTTGGCGTGCTCCCGCTTGCTGGGAAGGAACCCATACATGGTCCCGTAGCCCCCGGAGATCTCGGGAAGGGCGCCTATGTTTGAGAGCACCGGCCAACAGCCCGCGCTCATGGCCTCGGCCAGGGCCACGCAAAAAGTCTCCTCAAAGGTGCTGGGATAGGCGAAGATGTGCGACCTTTGCAGCGCTTGCCTTACTTCCGGGTTTGATACAGAGCCGTGGTAATTGACGCCCTCGGCTTGCCGGCAATAATCATAGAGAGGCTTGAAGCTCTCCTCGGCCTTTTCAAAGGCCGGACCGTATATCTTGAAACTGGAATAGACGTCCAGCTCCAGGTCTTCCCTCCCCAGCATCACAAAGGCGTCCACCAGCACGTCAAGACCCCGGTTGGGTGTGGAAAGGTAAATGAGTTTGAGCTTGCCTGACTTTGGCTTTTCCCGGTACCCGACCGGGTCGATGCAGTTCTTTATCACATGGCATTTGTGCTCGGGCAAACTGAAATGCTGCCGGAACTTTTCAAACTGCCAGTGGCTTACCAGGATGATATGGTCGAACATGTCGACGAAGTTGCTGTCCTTGAGCGGCCCGTTCCAGTTGCTGTCGTCATAAGAGCACTGGCAGTAGAGAACGGTTATCTTCCTCTTGTCAGGTATTCTGGGGGTCATGCAGATGTCATACCCTTCCCGCAGCTCCGGGTTAATACTTGAAAGAAGGCCGTGGTAGACTATCTCCGAGCCGCCCATGGGACGCTTGAAGAAACCGTCTTGATCTTTTGTGGTTTTTGGTTGTTGGCGAATAGTTACTGGTTCCTTGTTGATTGTTAATAGTTATTTGTTCTTGGTTAGTTGATTAAATGGTTTATGGTTACCTGTTCTCAGTTATCACTATCGGAATCGATCATCGATATCGCAGATGGTTTGCGCCAGTACAATCATAATCGAAAATGATGATGATTCATCATCTCCAACATCAGCGATATTCGATTCCGATAATGATCCGTTTCAATAATCACATCAGCACCTTCTTCTCATGCCGCACAATTACCTCAGGGTCTATCATAATCTCAAATCCCTTTTCCCTGGCGCTTAAACACCAGCCCACATCCTCCATGGTGAAATCGCGAGCGTTGCCTATATTCTGATAGATGGGCCTGAACCAGGGGTACTCCATTGACTCAAACACGCCTTTTTTGATAAGCATAAACCCGAAACCGGTGTAGTCTACCGGGAATAATTCCTTTTTGCCCTGTATGTCCTGGGGAGTCATAAACTGGAAATGACCGTTCTTCTTAAAGTACTCCTCGTCCCAATCTTTTACCGTGGCAAACAGATTGCCGGGGCCCATCAAGTAGAGCCCTGAGACTATGTCCTTGTCATGGCTGATGAGTTTACTTATCTGAGCGGGGTTCCAGATGATGTCACTGTCTATCCACATCAGATAGTCATATGGCAGTTTACCGTTGAAGGGCTTCTGGCCCTTGCCCCGGGAGACATCAGCCCCCATGCACATGTTCCTGACGTAATAGATATTACATGACTCTCTTCTTGATAGAATCGGCCGTATACCGTTCTGCGGGCCGTATGCCAGCGTGTTTGACCAGCAGTCCAGGAACCTTCCGCTGAAGGTATTGCCCGGGAGGCAGAAAATAACGGTCTTGGTTCTTTTGCTTATTTCTTGTTCTGCTTCTTCCATTATCTCAGGCTTTTCTTTCAATAACGCTGGGTTTTTCATTCTTCCTGATATCCTTTCTGTTCCCGTAATTTTTCCGAATATTTTATTTGATAAATCGATTAACTCCCGGTCCTGAAAAAAGGACCTGAACGCTTCATTGTCTTCAAAAGCCCTCCATCTGTTTTAGGACCTTCATCTCCTGGGCCTGAAAATGGCGGTTCCTTT
>JBHPJW010000094.1:0-8112 GCA_042567505.1 Fibrobacterota bacterium | reverse complement strand
AGCTCGTCGAAGTATGACGGTGTTGGATTCCTTGCAGGAACATAGTACATCGTCACCCTCACCGTAAAAAGTAACCGATAAAGGCGGGTTAACCCTTAAGATCAATTATCTCACCCAGCATCTGATCCTGGGTTCTTATGGCGTTGGCGTTGGCGGCCAAAGTCTTTTCATCTATCATCTGTCCGGTCAGCTGTTCGGCTAAATCCACATTGCTCATTTCCTTAAAGCCCTGCAGGACTTTTGACTCCCCTTTAACGGGAATGGGAGGGCCTGAATCCACGGTCGTCTCAAAGAGCCCGCCGCCGGCATGGTGAAGTCCCTGAGGATTGCGGAAGTTGGCAGTTAACAGTTTTCCAATTTTAACGGATTCCCCTTTTTCGTTCCTGGAAAACACGGAACCGTCATGCTCTACCACTATTTCATGTGTCTGATTGACTGATTGAGAAACTCCGCTGATGGCATATCCGCGGCTGTCAGTCAATAGTCCGTCGGCAGAAGCTTGAAGGGTTATTGATCGTGTGTACAGTTTCCCGCCATGAGACCCTTCCACCTGGAAATAACCGGGGCCGTCAATGGCGAGGTCCCGGGCCGTGTTGGTCTTAGTCAGGGAACCCTGAGTTAAATCTTTCGGGACAGCGCTGATTCTCGGTCCTCCAACTGGTCCTGCGGACTTTATAATCCGCCGGGATTTATAGCCCTTGGTATTGATATTGGAAACATTATTCGAGCGTATGCTGGCTGAAGTAAGAGCCGCGCGGATACCGTTAATTGATGAGGAAAAACCCAGGGCCATCACATACCCCCTTTTATACTATCCTAACATAATCAGGGAGTTGCAGCAAGAGGATAAAGGATGTTTCACTGGAATTTAGCTGTTGTTACCCTGAAAATTGAGTATTCGTCCCTAAAAAAAACAAAGATTGAACGCTAAAATCAGGCGTATTTCTCTATTTCCGCCAGTATCTTTGCAGCGCTGTCGCTACCTTGATAACTGTTCATGTTTTGTATATAAACCTTCCTTTGCTTATATAGCTCCACTGTTTCCTGCACAAGGGATTTGGGATCGAGCGCTTCATCATACAGGACCCGGCTGAAACCCTGGCTTGTAAAGGAGCGGGCATTTAAGATCTGGTCGCCGCGGCTGGCTTGTTTTGAAAGGGGTAGAAGCAGGCTGGGGATTTTCAGGGCCAGAATCTCGAAGATGGAGTTCGCTCCGGCGCGGGAGAGGACCACATCGGCGGCGGCCATAACATGCGGGTATTCATCCTTGAGATATTCAAATTGTTTATATCCTTCTCTGGTAGATAATTTCAGATCGGCCTTACCTTTTCCACAGATATGGGCAACCTGGAATTCCTCAAGCAGTAAGTCCAGCGCTTCCCACACGGTTTTGTTGATGGTTTCGGCCCCCAGGCTCCCTCCCATTATCAGGGCAACCGGTTTTGTTTCAGAAAATCCGCACAGAGTCAGGCCTTTCCTTCTGTCTCCTTTTTTTAGTTCTTCACGAACAGGAAGGCCGGTGTATACGCATTTGTCCGCCGGTAAATAACTCTTGGTTTCGGGAAAAGAGTAAAAGATTTTTTCAGCAAAGGGCATGGACAGTTTATTGGCTAATCCGGGAGTGATATCAGCCTCATGCAGGAACACGGGTATCCTGTTGAGCCAGGCCCCAACAACCACGGGCACAGCCACAAATCCCCCCTTGGAGAAGACAATCCGGGGATTGATTTTTTTTAACAGGCGGTAGGCCTGCAGGGTCCCCAATGCCACCCGGAAGATGTCGGAAAAATTTTTTATATCAAAATACCTTCTCAATTTACCGGAAGATATGCCGTGGTAGGGCATGAGCTTTCCCACGAGCTCTTTTTCAATACCTTCATAGGAGCCGATGTATTCCATTTCCCAACCCGCTTCTTGGAGCAGGGGCCGGAGGGCCAGATTGGGGATCACATGACCGGCTGATCCCCCTCCGGTAAGGACTATTTTCTTTGGTCTGGTAATAATTAGTCTCCTCAGCTGAATATGTAGGTAAATATTGGAGTACGGGGCTCTAGTAGGTAAGTGGAAAGTAAGAAGTATGTCACGCCGGGCTGAGCTTGGCCCGGCCCATGAGCCCGGCACCCGGCGTCTTGCAATAGTATATCTTGACTCAAGTGTTCTTTGGTAAGATTCCGGGTCAAGCCCGGAATGACAGACTCACTTCCCACTTTAGTTCTTTCCTCACAACTCATAACTTACCCCTCACAACCAAGGTACTCACACTAACCCCGGCCTGGCCGTGAGAAAAGCCATGCCTTTTTCAACATAGGCCGCCTCTCCGATAAAAAAAGGTACAATTTCCTCTCCTCGGGCCACCGCACTTACCAATGCAGCAGGAAAATATTTTCCTTCCCCGAAGTTGATAACCCTCCCATCAAACGTTATAAATACAGGTTGTTCCATGGTCAATCCCGAAAAGTCTTTTCCCACGAATTCGTCGTGAATAAGGGCGGCCGCGATCCCGTCTTGGCCTCTGGGATAATCTATCCGGTAATTGAGCCTCTTGAATACTTGAGTCTTGGGTAACTCTTTGGAAGCCAAATTATCTTTGCCGTTTAATTCATCAATCGTTTTAATGACGGATTTGATGATGTTGAGAGCGGTTTGTACGGCAGGGTAATCAGTCACACCCTGCTGAACAGGACCCATTTCCAGGGTAACCTGGTTTATTCCCAGTGAGGATGAAGTCCTGTCTTCCTGCCGGGAGACCGGATCATAGAGTATGCGGCATTCAGGGACTGTCCCGACCAGGCTGGCGCAGAGGTGAAGGGTCCAGGGATCGTTATCAGAGACAATTAAACAATTCCCCATGTTTGAAGTGGTGGTATGTAAATCTATCAGGAAATCCACCGGTTTTAACAAGGCGTTCAGTTCCCGGCGTATCTCCAGCGCTCTCTTGATTTCATAATCACCGTCGCCGGAGAGGACTTGTTCCACGTCCTGGTTTGATTTCGGGGAGCTGTAATCATATGTAAAGCTACGGTTCAAGTCTGTCTCTATGTACCTGGCGTTTCTGATGACGGCCTTCGGGCTTCCAATAAGGGTTTTAATGGTGTGGACAGATCCGCAGGCGAATTCCGCAGTGTGCTCATGAATATACTGGGTCGCGTGAACGCCAATTCTTTCATTACCATGGGTGCCTCCTATGATGAATATCCGGGCAATGTCGCGGATTGCCAGGTTCTTTCCCCGTTCAGGTAAATCCAGCATTTTCAAATTCTGAAAATTGTATCTTTAAATCGTGTTTTTTATCATTCAGGATATAATAAATATAAATTCACCCCGGATTGACCTGCTGGAATAATTATTCCAGTGGGGGCGGTTTTATCAGATTACTATTCAGCCACGTTTTTTATGAAGAAATCATATTTCATGACATGGATCCTGAAGCACACAATCCTGCGCTGGGTGTTTCTCAATTATATAAGGCTCTTAAACCGCGCCAAGATGACGGAATACGGGTTCATGGTGATTATGGCTGCTTTCATTGGAGTAATGGGCGGACTGGGCGCCATAGGTTTCCGGTATCTCATTGGCTCTATTCAGAATATTTCCTGGGGTACAACCGAATATTCATTGGAGGCGGTCAGAGCTCTACCCTGGTATTGGATTATTCCTGTACCGGCTGCCGGGGGACTTCTCGTTGGTCTCCTTGTTTATTTTTTTGCCAGGGAGGCAAAGGGACATGGTGTGCCCGAAGTCATGGAAGCGGTGGCTTTGAGGCATGGTGTTATACGTCCCAGGGTGGTCCTGGCAAAAATGTTTGCTTCGGCCATATGCATTGCCACAGGCGGCTCAGTGGGCCGTGAGGGTCCTATTGTGCAGATTGGCTCAGCCTTCGGCTCCACCCTGGGCCAACTGTTACGGGTATCCAAGAAAAGACTGCGTACCTTTGTGGGCTGTGGCGCGGCGGCGGGCATCTCGGCCACCTTTAATGCTCCCATAGCAGGAGCCATTTTTTCCCTTGAAATAATACTCAGCGACTTTGGCGTGCCCCAGTTCAGTCCTATTGTCATTTCCTCAGTCCTGGCTGCGGTTGTTTCCAGGCATTACCTGGGAAATTTCCCTGCCTTTTCCGTATCTGAATATCAGTTAATAAGCCCATGGGAATTGATAACCTATACCATGCTGGGCCTGGCTTGCGGATTTGTTGCGGTTACCTATATCAGGTCCGTTTATTTTCTGGAGGACAATTTTGACAAGTTGAAAGTTCCTGGTTATGCCAAAGCAGCTCTCGGGGGTTTTATTATCGGGTGTATAGGGGTCTTTTTCCCGGAAATTTTTGGAGTGGGGTATGAGACAATTTCATCAGCCCTGGAGGGTGGACTGGCATGGAAACTGCTGCTGGTATTATTGATTATCAAACTGCTGGCAACCAGCATTACTCTGGGTTCTGGCGGATCAGGGGGAATATTCGCCCCTTCACTCTTCCTTGGCGCCATGACCGGAGGGCTTCTGGGGACTGTTTTCCATACCCTGTTTCCGGGAATAACGGCTGAATCAGGCGCATATGCGATTGTGGGAATGGGAGCTGTGGTAGCGGCTGCCACCCATGCTCCCATAACCGCTATTCTTATTATTTTTGAACTGACCAGTGATTATAAAATTGTCCTTCCGCTGATGCTGGCATGTATTATAAGCACTATTTTTGCCTTGAGAATGAAACGTGAATCTATCTACACCCTGAAATTAATCCGCAGGGGAGTAAATATTTTTAAAGGACAGGAAAAGAACATATTGAAATCCATATTGGTAAAAAGCATTATGAATAACAACGTAACGCTGGTATCAGAAGATACGCCCATTTCCAGGCTTGTGGAACTGGCAGGTAATTCCTCCCGTTCCAGTTTTTATGTGGAAGACGAGTCCCACGCTATCGTCGGGGTAATTGATGACATTTCTCTGAGGCAGGCACTGGCATCGTCTCACCACCTGAAAAATATTATTATTGCCGAAGACATCACCAATACCAGAATAAATACCGTGCAGATGAATGACAGTCTGGATAATGTCATGAGATTGTTTGCCAGCGAACACGTTGATGAGCTGCCGGTGATTTCATCAGAACATGATAAAAAGGTGATAGGCATCATAAATATCAATGACGCTCTGGCCGCTTATAATAACGCCCTGTTGAAACGGGAACATGAAGAGGCGAGTACAGCCTGAGGTCAGGAAAGCTTCCGCCGAAATAGCCTCCTGTCCGGCAGAGGAGACGATGAAGCAGCTTTCGAAATATCCTCATTTCATTTTTCCCCATGGTCACCATGTTTCCATGGATGATCTCAATGTAAAGTATCTGAAAAAAATCCTCCTCAAGACTTACGAACGTTCTCCCGGGAATTTTGAGAGTCTGCTGGGAATAGAGGGCGTCGGGCCGAAAACCATCAGGTCCCAGGCTCTGGTTTCCGAGCTGATTTTCGGCGAAAAGGCTTCAACCAGGGATCCGGCCTTTAGCGCTAAGTTAAAAAGGACCACCCTGCGTTAAGATAAGTACCCCACCTGAAGATCAGAACAAAATAATTCCCGGTGAAAATAAGGCGGAAGAAAATGGAAAGGGGAAAGTTCCTATTACACGATGGTTTCCCAAAACGTATAATAGGAACATGCAAAACGATAAATTTATTATAAAAGATACCATCGATTTTTTCTAGTAGAAATTGAAAAATCTTTTGAATACCGGCCGGACTGGTTCAGAACGCCAGAAATAAGGCCGGTAGTTTATGCGTATTATCAATTTATCCGGCATGCCAGGCATGATTCCGGCACAAAGTGCGTAATAGCGCGCTGCCGCCATTGCGGGATTTTGTTTTTAACCACCACAAGCAATGCAGGCTGTACAGATTTATTATGCCAGGCAGGTCCGCATGACAGGGGAAGTCGTTCTGAACAGCAGGGAATGACTTTAAATAATTTGAGATAAAAAGAAAAACGAGGTGATTTTCATGCTTTGGACTATTGAAATTCGCACAGGAAATAGGCTATTATAATAGCACGTTTGCAGAATCTTTTGCCTGGCTTTTGATCAGAATCGAAAATAAATAATATCAGAAAGTGTGGTTAACCATGAAAATTGAAATCAGTGTCCGTTCGTCCTACAGGGTTCTGAAAATTCATGAAGACCTGGAAGTGATATCGGATCTGGCTGAATTGGAGTTCCTTGTGACGGGCTATATAAAACAGGGGTTGTATTATATTGCCGTGGGATTTGATGATACTTCCTATATCTACAGCGGTGCCATTGCCGTGCTTGTAAAATGCGCAAAAGACCTGCTGGATAAGGACGGTGAATTGTGTCTACTCGAGCCGAACGAAACTGTTCTGTCCCTTCTGGAGGCCGCTGGAATAGATAAAGTCATCAAGATCTATAAATCCCCCAAAGAACTGCCTATCAGGAGATAAGGAGTTTAGAGTTTTTAGGTATTAACAGTAGGGAGTCCCCTAACTCCCCACTCTCCGCTCCCCACACCTAATTCCTCCCCGAGTAACTATATTTTCCTTTACATTTTTCATCCCGGAAAAAGCAAATGAGCACTCAATACGATAATCCCCTGATAAAGAGATACGCATCCGGAGAAATGAGCTTTATCTTTTCTCCTCAGTTCAAGTTCCAAACCTGGCGCAGATTGTGGATAATACTGGCTGAATCTGAAAAGGAACTGGGACTGCCAGTGACAGAGGAACAGATCTCCGAACTGAAAAAGTTTGAGAAAGAAATCAATTTCAAGGAAGCTGAGGCCAGAGAAAAACAGGTTCGGCATGATGTGATGTCACATGTGCACGCCTTTGGCCTCCAGTGTCCCGGGGCCGCCGGGATAATACACCTTGGGGCTACCTCCTGTTACGTCGGTGATAACACAGACCTTATTCAAATGAAAGAAGCGCTGGTGCTTGTTAAAAAACGCCTGCTTGTTACCATGGACCGGTTGAGCGGTTTTGCGCTGAAATACCGGGACATGCCCACTTTGGGATTTACTCATTATCAACCGGCCCAGTTAACAACAGTTGGAAAGCGCGCCTGTTCATGGCTTCAGGAACTGATGCTTGATTATCAGGAACTGGATTTTGTCCTGAATGGATTGCCCTTTCGCGGTGTGAAGGGAACCACCGGCACGCAGGCCAGTTTTTTGGCCCTGTTTGAAGGGGACCACGAGAAAGTCAGGGCGTTGGATGACAGGGTTACCCAGAAGGCAGGATTTAAAAGGAAATTGACCATTACCGGTCAGACTTATTCACGGAAACTCGATTCACGTATTGGCAGCCTTCTGTCTGCCATTTCCCAGTCTTTAGCAAAATTCTCAACCGACATACGGCTGCTGCAGAATTTAAAAGAGGTGGAGGAACCTTTTGAGAAATCCCAGATAGGTTCTTCTGCCATGGCGTATAAGCGGAACCCCATGCGTTCGGAACGTATAGGATCGCTCAGTCGTTTTGTGCAGAGTCTGTCCGCCAGTCTGGATTTCACGGCCTCGACACAATGGTTTGAAAGAACCCTGGATGATTCCGCCAACAAACGCCTGGCCATCCCCCAGGCTTTCCTGGCTGTAGACGCCATGTTGATTCTGGCCGCCAATGTCTGCGACGGGCTGGTAGTTTATCCGGAAATGATCCGGCGCCGGGTCATGAGCGAGTTGCCCTTTATGGCCACCGAGAACATACTCATGGCTTGTGTAAAAAAGGGGGGCGACCGTCAGCATTTGCATGAGGCTATCCGAGTTCATTCAATGGAAGCGGGAAAGAAGGTAAAGCAGGAGGGACGCGAGAACGACCTGTTACAGAGAATAGCAGGCGATCCTGTTTTCGGAATGAATAAAGAAGAAATTCAGAATATAATGGACCCGGTAAAGTTTACCGGCCGGGCTTCGCAACTCACAGAGGAATTCATCCATGGCGAGGTTGAGCCTGTGCTCAAAGCGGAACCAGGATGGAAGGAACTGGAACAGGAGGAGTTGAAGGTCTGAAGGCTAGGTAATGGGGAAGTAAAAAAGTACTTATATTAATTTGTGATTTTTAAATTCTGAGCGCTTTCCTTTTTCACAAATGCCATACTCCTTTGCTGAAGCTATGTCGGAC
>JBHPJW010000093.1:0-8223 GCA_042567505.1 Fibrobacterota bacterium | reverse complement strand
ATCCGTTCCCAGGTTGGTAATTATAGGTAAGAGGACTTCCCGATTTTCCTTAGTTTTATCAGCCATGTTGTTCAATAGGTATTACTTGAAACCGCTCTTACTCTAACCATGTTCTCAAACATCTTTTACCGTTATGATAATGCTTTTTTACCGTTATTTCTTAATTTCATTATTGGTTATGTTTGCAAAGAACAAATTACTTAAATTATCAGCATGTAGGAACTGTCGCTTTTCAGGACTATTCAATCAGGTGTATTTTTTTCCCGGAAACATATCTGCCAGACATCAATGGGTGATACAATATACTAATTTAAGAAAGCGTTATTCCGATTGCCTTCAAAACAGAATATGAATGACCATCTGAAGTCAAAAACAATTTCCGGATTTAAATGGAACGGAATATCAACCGGCAGTTCCACTATTCTCCATTTTATAACATTGGCTGTGATAGCAAGGTATCTGTCTCCTTCGGAATTTGGAATAATGGGCATGTTACTGGTTATTATAAGCTTTGCCCAGATATTTATTGATACCGGCATGAGCGCGGCTATAATACACAAACATGAGGTTCCAAAAGCCCATCTGTCGAGTTTATTCTGGATCAATATACTTATGGGAATATTGCTGTTTGGCGGTATTCTTTTCATACGTCCGCTTGCCGCTTTTCACTTCAGGCAACCGGATTTGCCGGCCTATTTGTTTTACGTCGCCTTTCTTTTTTTGATCACGCCAACAAGTCAAATCTTCCATACTCTGCTAAGAAAAGAATTAGACTTCAAGCTGCTTTCAATTATTGAAATCGTGGGAACGCTTGCTTACTCGATCTCAGCAGTGTCTTTGGTAATGGCAAACTTTGGCGTTTACAGCCTTATCTTTGGCCAGCTTATTAAAAGCATATGTGTAGTATCTATTTTTATTTTTGTTTTCAGGAAAACCTGGCTGCCGGCTTTTCATTTTAATTTTAACGAAATTCGAGGTTATTTGAGCTTTGGAGCTTTTCAATTAGGAGAGAGGATCATCAATTATTTTTATGTAAATATTGATAAGATCATTATAGGCCGTTATCTGGATCTTGAAGCACTGGGGTTTTATACTCTGGCCCATCAAATAGTCATCTTTCCCCTGGCAAAAATCCTTCCTGTTATCACCTCGGTGGCCTTCCCGGCTTTTTCAAAAATAAAAGACCAGAATTCCGCCATAAGAAAAGGGTATGGGAAAATCATCAACTTCATTTCCTTTTTGATGTTCCCCATGATGATGGGAATGCTGGCAGTGGCCCCGGAATTCATCAGGTCAATTTACAGTGAAAAATGGGGGCCTTCCATACCTGTCCTGCAGGTTTTCTGTGTGATTGGCATTTTCTGGTCGCTGGGGCATCCCATCGGTACGGTCCTGCTGGCAAAAGGCAGGGCGGACATAGGGTTTTTCCTGAATCTTATCATTTCTCTTTTAGCCACCGGCGCAATTCTTTTAGGTGTCAATTGGGGAATTACAGGCGTTGCCGCCGGTATTCTTATTATTCAATTGCCTCTTTTTATTGCTGTGCTGCCCGTCCTTAAAAGATTGATCGGTCTTAGAATGGCGGATTACCTTTTCGCCGTAAAAACACCGCTGATTTTCTCTTTGATAATGGCGGCAGGCATCTTGCTGGCAAAGTTTGTCTTAAACATACATGATACGGTTCAACTTTGTATATCGATAATATTGGGAACGGCCGTTTATTTCCTTCTTTATTATCTATTCAACAAAAAAGCCCTTGTTGAATTCAAATCTATGTTCCAGAATAAATAACAGCCTTGTCCTATCACGGAAAGCCTGCGATCTCTTTCAGGTCTTTTTTCTATCTTTTTTATTGGTTTATTATTAAGGAACAAATATGTGCGGCGTAGGTGCTTATATTTCCAAAGCGAAAATTTCCCAGACGAAAATTGATGGGATATTAGCGACGCTGAATAACCTGCAGGGCCACAGGGGCCCTGATCACTCCGGCGCCTATAGCGATAAGAATATCGGTCTCTGCCACACCAGGCTTTCCATTATCGATTTGTCTTCCAAGGCGCATCAACCCTTTATCTCCCAAGGCAAGTATATCATTTCCTATAACGGCGAAGTGTATAATTATCCCGAACTGAAAAAAGAACTGCTGGCGCTCGGACATGTTTTTACCAGCGAGTCGGATACGGAAGTTGTTTTAAGGTCTTATATTGAATGGGGCGTTCAATCATTCTTAAAATTTAACGGCATGTTTGCCTTCGTCATATACGACAAAAACAGTAATAAAATAATTGCCGCCAGGGACCGGCTGGGCATCAAGCCCGTTCACTTTTATGTGGATGATGACAAGATCATGTTTGCCTCTGAGGTCAAGGCCATTTTGGAAATACAGAACAGCAGATATAAAGAAGATGCTGTAAATGAAATACTCATGTGCGGGCATATGAGAGAAAACATGAGCCTGTTTGAGGGAGTTCAATCCCTTCGCCCCGGACAAGTTTGCGAAATCGACTTATCGAATTTCGCGGTCACCGCCTATGCTTACCATAACATCTTTAAAGAAATAGTCCCGGACGCTTATTTAAGACGTAAGACTTCCAACATTGCCAGTTTTGCTCCTGAACTTGAGGGCCTTATTAAAAAATCAGTCCGTAATCACATGATCAGCGACGCCCCGCTGGGCGTGCTCTGCAGCGGCGGATTGGATTCCAGCTTAATAACCGCCATGGCCACAAATCTCAACTCAAAAACACGAATATATCATGCCGGCGTTGAAGATGGGGACTCTGAACAAAAATATGCTGAACAGGTGGCGCGGCATTTGAAAATTGACATTAGTTACATACATATGAACAGGCAGATGTATCTGGAAAGCCTGGTTGATGTTATATATCACCTGGAAACGCCAATTTATCATCCTAGTGACATATCCTTGTATCAAATCTGCAAACTGGCAAATTCTCAAGGCGTAAAAGTTCTGCTATGCGGAGAGGGCGCGGATGAGCTTTTTGGAGGGTATTCATGGCAAATAAATTTTGCTAAGCAAATACGCCTTCATTCAAAATTAAATTCCCCTCCTTTGAAATATTTTAAAAGCCTTTTGTTCAAATACATTCATTTTTCAGATGAACTGATAGACGATTATCTTTGCTCGGCAGGCCTTTTCCAGCCCTACGGGTATAAATCGAATTATATGTTGATGAAAAACTACTCGCTTTTATATAATAGAGGCGAGAACCTGAAGACCTGGAACCAAATCGCAGATGCCTTTAATTTTCTTCCTGAAAAGAGCGAAATAGCCGGCAATGCAATTCTGATGGACAACCTTCTGGGACACCTGTCTACTATTCTATACCGCAATGATAGAATGGGGATGATGGCTTCCATAGAAAACAGGGTCCCTTTTATTGAAAACAACATTATTAACTTCGCCTTGAACCTGCCCTTCAATCATAAAATCCAGGGCAACAACGGGAAAAAGATCTTGAAGCATGTTTCTGAAAAATATCTGCCTAAATCCATAGTTTACCGAAAAAAAGCCGGTTTCCCCGTCCCCTGGACGAAATACCTGAGTTACTCTGATTTGATTTTTAAAGACGGCTTTGTAGAAGAACATTTTCAGTTATCTCCTCCCCTGATAAAGAGGCTGGTCACAAATGACCCTTTTCTATTGTTCAGGCTCTTGAATATTGAAATCTGGGGCCGGATATTTATCAGAAACGAGGATAGAATCGGGATTAGAAATTTCATATATAATAAATCACAACTTTAGATTCTTTCTCAAAGACTCATTCCCAACAATGACATACCCCGGTATCCCTTTTCCCTTGCTGCTTTTATGGGTTTCATCTCCCCTGCCAGTGGTGTTTTTTGCTTAAAATTTATACCTTTACGGGGTAATTATCAGAAAACAAAATCATGTGTAAATCCATAAAAACAATTATTGTCCTTCTGCTTTTTGCCTCCGGATCAACGTCCTGGACCATGCCGGGACTGCTTGAAGATGGAAGCCTGAACAGGGAGGAAATCCAAAAGCTTTATTTTGATGGCGAATTCGAGCCGGTGGCGGCGGCGCTGGAACAATTCCGGAAGATCAATCCCCAAGCGTCAGAAGAGGACAGGATTTTCATGTACAAGTATTTGAGCGTGGTGTACGCGGCCAACTCCGAAACCCGGGACAAGGCCGAGAGTTATATGTACCAGCTTCTCAAACTGGTTCCGGCCGTAGACCTCATGGACATGTATATATCGGACAGCATCAAGGCCATTTTCAACAAGGTGAAAACCGAGTATCAGGCCCGCAACCAACCTGCGGCGCCTAAGGAACAGAAAAAGCAAAGCGATCCCGTAGTTGTGAAGAAACCCGATCCGGCTCCGGCCCCACAAGCGCCTGCCGAAAAAGAAGCGGATAAGCCAGAACCAAACCGGCGCTGGATCTGGTGGACCGCGGGCGGCCTGGCCGTGGCCGGCGCCGTTACCGCGTTTGTGCTCCTAAGCGGAGATGAAGAACCCGATCCAAATGACAGCTTCACAAATTATTAAGAGTCATGAAGCAATACCTCTTTAAAATCCTGAAACAAGAGGCTTGTCAATCATCACGGGCTGAATTACAAGGACGGAAGGGAAGTCTTTGTCCAACCATGCCCCTGTGTTCGGTTTTTTTTCTGCTGGCCCTTTGCGCAGCCTTTCTCTGGCTGTCATGCACAAAATCCTCCAAGCCCGAACCGGACACGGACGTGAGCTTTATCAATCCCGCTCCGCTGCCGGCGGGGACAGACAGCATTGAGGTCGTGCTTGCCTACGGCAGCAAATCCGTGGTCCTTTATCACGGACGCACGGGAGAGACCGGATTTGACGGTCCTTATGAAGCGACCCTGACAGACTACGATGGCGAGGATTTCGTGCTGACCGTGCGCGCCTGGGACAGCAACGGTGTATTGCTTTCCGATGACCAGCATGCCTATGAAACAGGCGAGCAGGGCATCGTCATAGATACGACCATATACATCGGGGCCGATTCTCTTGTGATGTACCTGGACGGCGCTCCCAAAGAAATAAGCTATTCCGTCTTTCCCCCTGACGCGGGATTTGTCCCGGAATGGACAAGCAGCGACACCTCGGTGGCGCTGGTGTCCGCTGAAGGCCGTATAACTCCAGCCGATACCGGGACGGCCCTGATCACCGCGTCTATTCCAGGCAACAGCGAACCGGAAGACGGCCTGGTGGTTACCATTATTGACACAACTCAGGCGGTTTTGCCTGACAGCATCAGGATTGCCGCGGACAGCCTGGTCCTGTACCTGGGCTCTTCGCCCATCACGCTTTCAGCGAATATATACCCGGAAGAGGCGGAGGGAGCGCTGACCTGGTCAAGCAGCCACCCTTCCATTGCCGAAGTCTCGGGTGAGGGAACCGTTACCCCGGTGGCGGAAGGAGAGGCCATAATCAAAGCCGCCCTTGATGAAGACGGGACCGTCCGCGACTCCGTGCCGGTTACTATCAGGGCCCCTGAAGGAACGGACGCTTTAGACAGCGTCAGGATAGACGGCCAAAACCTCTTCCTGCAGCCCGGCGATTCGTCCCGCACGCTAACTTACACCCTCTACCCGGCCGGAGCCGCCGCGACCATCCTGTGGTACAGCAGCAACAGCAATGCCGTGACTGTTTCCGATTCCGGGATAATAACGGTCGTTGACACAGGGATGGCGCTCATCACGGTCACGGCAGTGGGGAACAACGTGGTAAACGATTCTCTTTCCGTAACCATACTGCCGCTGGACCAGCCAATGGTGCTGGACAGTATCAGGGCGGGAGTTGATACGCTCAAGCTGGAAAAAGGTGATCAAGATTCTCAAATAGCAGTTTCCCTGTACCCGGACAGCATCGCCGCTGACCTCAGCTGGTCAAGCCAAAATGAAAATGTGGCGACCGTGGACAATTCAGGCATGGTTGCCGCCGTTGACTCGGGAGAGGTCCTCATCATAGTCAACGCGCAGGCTGATAACCTGGTAAGCGACTCTGTAATCGTCCAGGTTTCTCTGCCTGATACCTCGGTGGAGGAAAACCACCCCCCGGAATGCGGCATGGACACCATCAGCAGGTCCCTTTCCGAGGGCGGCAGCCTGACCATATCCCTGGCTGATTCATGTTCAGACCCGGACGCCGATGATAATCTGAGCTTCCTGCTCATTACCGCTGACGCCAAAGCCGTATTATCCAATGACAGCCTGACCTTTACTGCCGGACGCCTTGATTCCGGTGACTACCAGGAGCTAATAGAAGTTACCGACGGCCTGGACTCAGACACCCTAAGCGTCCAGATCCAGGTCCTGCCGCAGTACGTGATCCTAACGGTGGATACCGAATACGGGACCGTGGATATACAGCCCTTAAAGGGCCAGTACCGCTGGGGAGACACGGTCACGCTCACCCCTTCCCCGGCTATCGGCTACGGATTTTCCGCCTGGTCAGGCGACGCGGAGAGCCAGGACTCTCCCCTACAGGTCATAATGGACCGGGACAGGACCATCCAGGCCGGTTTCGAGCTGCTGTCTGTTTTGGAATGCGTCGACCTGGCGCCGGGCGCGAGCCTCAACCAGTCCATCAGGGACATTTTCCTCACTCCTGAGAAAAAGGGCACACTATGCCCCGTTCCCGGCCTTTATGAACAGAATACCATACAGGTTTACGGCAAGGTCAGAATCATTGTGAGGTGAGGGTTTTGAGTGGGGAGTGGGGAGTTATGAGTGTAAACGTCCTTGGGACCACCTGCAGTCTAACCGTGACTCAACAAAGCAATCTCCCTTAAGTGCTAGATTCAATGCCATTGTTTACAATGACGGAGTTAATGAATGCATGTCGCATTACTCCATTACTCCTGAGGATACTTTCCAAACATTAATAGAAAGGAAACCATAAAAATGAAATCAATTACTAATCCACTGAGCATCATCATGTTTTTGGTCATAACGGCCTCCGGCCTTCTGGTGGCTCAACCCACTTCAGCCATTGAATTCTACGACTCCACCGGAGCTGCCGTAACCTCCAGGTTCGGATGGCAGGGCGACGCCACTTCCGGCAATTTCTACATCGAAACGCCCAATGACGGCAATGGACTGCAGCTTCAGGGTGGGAACATGACCCTGGACGGAAGCGTGAGTGCCACCGGCTTCACCGGAGACGGCAGCGGCCTAACCAATTTGCCGACCCAGACAGAATCTGATCCCACAGTCAATGCCTCCATAAAAGACGGAGTCAGTTGGGACGAAATACAGAACATCCCTGCCGGTTTTGCTGATGGAACAGACAGTGTTGGGACCGGAGGAATCCAAGCAGAAACAGATCCGACAGTACCCGATTCGATAAAAGATGGAATAGAATGGGATGAAGTGACTGGAAAACCCGCAATTGTGGGTGATATAACAAGTGTAAATGCTGGTACTGGCCTTACAGGTGGAAGTACGTCCGGCAGTGCTACTTTAAATTTGGAATTTGGAACTGGTTCAAATCAGGTTTCACCAGGAAATCATAACCATAATGGGATATATTACACGGAAACTGAGGTAGATAACAAATTAAATCTTAAGGCAAATTTATCATCTCCTAATTTTACAGGTACAGCATATTTATCAAATTCTAATGGTGTAGCAATAAAGTCATATGGTCAACAACATTTCTGGCCAATCGATAACTCCAATCCTGCTATTGTTTTCTCAGCAAATGCAGACGGCTCAAATAATGGTGCTATATCTGCAATGACAGCTGATTTAGGTGGTTTGGAAGACCTAAACTTAAGAGGAACTAAAGTATTTACAAGTGCACCGTTTGAGGCTCAATCAGTTACCGAAACATCAGACAGAGTTTTAAAAAAAAACATCACACCAATTAAAAACTCATTAAGCAAAGCACTGAAGCTCCAGGGTGTTTCATTTCAATGGAAGAACTCTTCAGAAAACGAAACACAATCATTTGGCTTTATCGCGCAAGATGTTGAAAAAATCGCACCGGAAGTTGTTTCTGAAATCTCTAACGGATATAAGGGAGTGAAATATGGAAGCATCACTGCAATTTTAGTTGAAGCAATTAAGGAACAGCAAAAAATTATTAATGAACAAGCTGTTAAAATCCAGGAACAAGAAAAAAAATTCGAAAAATTAAACCGGAAGATAAATGATTTTATTAGAATGGTCTCCTTAAAGTAAATATGAAATCTTTTATTATTTGGATATT
>JBHPJW010000092.1:0-8445 GCA_042567505.1 Fibrobacterota bacterium | reverse complement strand
TTCCTCATTCTGCTCTGACCTTCTGGGATTCAGGGTTACTCTGCTGGAAAGCGATCCGGAGAAAATGAGATGGATTTATAGGAACCTAAAATCCGCCATACAGGAATATCTGAATTCAAACTGATTTTACAAATGTCAGTTTTACACGCTTATTCACTGTTTTTGTTAATTGACCAAGTGAATTTAAGAAAAAATTGCGATTTTAAGATAATTTCCTCGAAATGTCCTGATTTTTTCGCATATCTTTATATATTTAAGTATGGGTGTTGGGTATAAAGGATACATATCCTGTAGAGAAGCAAAAAAGTATAACTTTCCACACTACAACATTTCTGCCAGGCTTCTCTGAATACCGGTCAAATTACTGATTTCTAAAAAGAAACGAAAAAAGACAAAATAATGGTAATGAAATATCCGTTCTGGGTTATATTATTGTTACATCAATCAAACAACATACAACACATCTTTCGGGGGAATTATGAAAATTGTATTTCGGATTCAGCCAATGAACAGGATGATTAATGCATTCTCCTCTTTTTCTTTTTTAAGAGCCAAGTCAGGGAGCATCCCTCTGTTTTTGTTGGCCTTTTTTGCAGGAATCTTTTCAGGTTTCTCTCAAGCTGCCGGTGTGCGTTGCGATCTGGTGCTTGAAAACTGCATGGATTACGCTGACAGTACTTCGGATACTTTAAACATATCCGTTCCTGTAAACACTACCCGCATCGCCCGGGAGCCCCTTAATGTCTGTTTATATCAATTTACCGAAAGAAAGACTCTGGACATTATCTTTGTCATAGACCAGAGCGGCAGTATGGAAGGAAACGATCCGGATTTTTTAGTCCCGCAGGCAGTGGACAGCGCTGTAAAGCTCCTCAACGAACTCTCCCCTCTTTCCAGCGTTGGAAATATCGGTTTTTCCGCCGGATTATGTGATGGCACCTTTCCAAACGGCCCGCCTCGTTCCGAATGGTGTCAAGGAGCCTGGCTTGATGACAGCGTGAACACTCTTCTCTATCCGGCCCCTTTGAGTACTCCAGGTTATCTGGCCGGTCTCTTATTCCTTACCTCCTACGGTCCGGGTAATTATTGCTATGGCTGCGGTAACGGCACCTCCAGCGGTACGGACTATGTGACAGCCCTTGACACTGCCCAGGCGTGGCTGACAAACCCCGCTTATGCTGTAAATGAAAACCAGGTGATTATTTTTCTCACCGACGGTGAGCCTAACCAGAGGGAGGAAGAGTGGGCGAATCTGGTGGCAAGCAGCGATACAAGTAACTTTTCCCAGGTATACGCGATTTTTGTAGGCGGAGATAATCCTGATCTTCAAGATCTTGCCTCACAAACCGGCGGACAATACTATACCCTGAACAGCGCCGGAGACGTGGAACAGGCCATGCTGGATATTATTGAAAGGGTTACCGCCGCCGACCCGTATTCCACCCAGGTCGCCAACACAACCAATGGAGTGCTTGGAGTGGGCACAGCCCACACCTCCACCGGAACCAGCGGAGAGTTCTCCACAGTCCTGGACAGAGTTGTGCCTCTGGAACTCAATGCCAACCTGGTAGCCATGGCCAGCTATGTCAACAACACCCCGACTCAGATGAAATATTCCATGATCTCGGTTTCCGGCGATTCGGTCACCACCACAGCCGGCCCCTTTCCCGATGTTTCTCCCTTTTCCCTGCGCTGCTACGATGAATCCCAGATAACTTTTTCCGACGCCACTTCCGGGCAGGCCATCACCGTGCTGGATTTTAATCAGACGAGTTTCGGGGTTGACCTGCAGGCCAGTGATACCGGCCTGGCAGTCGGGCAACAGGTATCGCTAAGCGGCATTCAGACAGGGAACGTTATCCTGGACAGCAGCCTGCACGGCACTACCGCCTATGGGCAGACGGGGAACGCGACCGTACTGGGCCAATATATCAATGCCTCGTGGGTTAACCCCTTCGATCCCCGCGATATCGCCGCCGGCGCCCTGTTAGTCGACGATACCAGCGCGATAGAGGTGGTCATTGAGTACTTTGATC
Organism: Fibrobacterota bacterium; assembly: GCA_042567505.1. GTDB lineage: Bacteria > Fibrobacterota > Fibrobacteria > UBA11236 > JADFYW01 > JBHPJW01. The sequence goes on along the minus strand of JBHPJW010000092.1, from coordinate 6,409 downwards.
CCAACACGGGGCTGGCCATCACCAGCGTCAGCGACCTTACCCAGGGGAACCAGTATATTGTGCAAGTTACCTATAACCGGTCATACGGCAATCCCACCCTGACCGTCAACCTGACCTCTGATGACGGCGACTCCCAGGCCCTGGTGGTTACCCAGGTGGCCGAGGATGTTTATCAAGGATTGGTGACCTATGGTTTTTCTGATGTGATTGATACACAGGACGCGATAATTTCCGGCCTTATTGACAGGACAAATCCCACTAATGCCGTAACCATCACTGCGGAATTCCAGGGCCAGAGCTCGGCCTTTGTGATTAACCAGCTTACCAGCATTTCCTATTACGACCTGGCTGGTAACCTCATCACCAGCATCAGCGATCTCACTGACAGCCTTTTCAGAATTGTGGTTGAAGACAATTCCGGACAGGATTCCATACTCCTTCTGATGGTATCTGATGATGGCGATACGCTTGGACTCTGGCTTGACCAGACCCTGCCCCCGAATTACGAAGGCATTATCAGATACAAGTTTTCCACGACCGTTATTCCCAACGATGGCAGGATAGAAGGCTACCTGGATTTGAGCTCGGCCGAAAACCAGACCATCGTCACTTCATGGGTTCACGGGAAAAGCGGTAACCTGACGCTGGTTTCCGGCCTGGTACCCGTTGAGAAGGCCTGGATAACAGACGTAAACAGTGACGGCAGGGGCGACGCCATTTACATACAGTTCAGCACTCCCCTGGCAGTGCTACCCGCCACCATAAGCAACATACTTTGGCCGGACAACACAGTCCTTCCGGTAAATGCCCCGGCCGCGGGAATCACCATATCCTTTGCCGACGCAGGGAGGACCACAGTGGTGGTGACGTTTAATGAAGAGAACCAGTTTCCCCTGGGAGCAACCAGCGCTTCAACTGCAAATCCTCCCACCCTTACCCTGCCCAACGGCCTGACTCCCGTAATACAGGATAGCATCAAGCCCATATTGACCGCTGCGGTAAAGAACCCCTCTGACTTTAAACGCTATGCCATTAGTTCCGATCCCAACACCATCCTGACACAACCGGACACCCTTATTATTACCCTGTCCGAAGTCATTGCTGCGGACCCCACCTATGCCGGCAACGCCTGGGAGGACCTGCTCATCATCGTGAGAAATGACTCTGTCATACCGGTTAACGTAGTGGGAGAGCCTATTGTGGCTTCTGCTGACGGTCGCACCTGGATGGTTTTAGTTGACAACCAGGGCACTGACGCTGTGAAAAAAGACGACATCATAGCCTTAAATCCCAACGCGGCTTACCTGGACGCCAACAACAATGGTCCCAGTGATTATGACGTCGTTACCCTGGGCCGCGACGGCAACAGGGCCGGACTGAACTATACCTTCCGGGAAGTAGTATCCGGAAGCGAGGCCTACACAGGGGAAGCCTCTTTTTCCCATTCCGAACAGGATAAGATCCCGGTAATTAATGAGTTGACCGGATTGCCGGAATCATACATAGAAGCATCCCAGGTGGCTGAATGGGTCAGGCCCATCGGCCTGGACTTGGGCGGTGTCATAAACTACACTTCCCAACGAAACTGCGTGGTCACTCCCAATGCCGGGATAGTGGAATTCTTTCCGGAAGATTGCCTTTCATCGATGATAATCCTTTCCGAACCCAGTGAAGGGCCTTATACCGCCTCATTACAGATCTATGACCACCTTGGTAAGTTTGTCCACGCCTCAACGCATGCTTTCGGATATTGCGGAGAGATAGATGACCCCACCAGAAGCACGGAAATAGGCTTGAAATTCAACGACCTGGTCTGGAACCAGAAAGACACCAACGGAAAGATTGTGGGAAATGGAGTGTACATCTGGAAGGTCAAGGTAGCCTTCGAAGGCAAGTCCAAGGAAATCATCAAAAAGATGGGTATTGTCAGAAAAGATCCCACTACCTATAACACGTGCATAGCAGGACTCTAGAACTGGATCCTCTGACAGACACCAGTACAGAACCGGTATAGGTAAACCCTAGTGCTCCTCGGTAGTAACACCTTCAGGATCATTATTATTTGATGGTTCAGTGGTTTTTGTTGAGTCAATCCTTCCAAGGACGGAATCATTCCTTTCCCGGTCCCTGAGTTGTGACCAGCGCAAAGCCTCTTCCTCAGACGCGTACATTATGAAAGCCTGATATTCATCGTCAGGAATCTTCTTTCGTATGCTCTTGTATAAGGCCAGGTTTCTGCAAATCCTCTTCCGGTGCCGGTGGTATGCGCCTGAGCCGGTGCGGGGATGCCAACGTATGGGACTTGGCACTATCGCTATCAAGGACACTATTTCGTCAAAGCCCAATTCGTCCACGGCTTTGTGGAAATGGTGTTTTGCCCCGGCCTGTATGCCGAAAATCCCGTGACCAAACTGCGCGATATTGAGATATATCTCAAGTATGCGTTCTTTAGTCAGGTAATGTTCCAGCAAAACAGTCATAATGGCTTCTTTTACCTTGCGGCTGTATTTCTTTTCTCCTTTCAGGAACAGGTTTTTCACCACCTGTTGACTGATGGTGCTGGCCCCCCGGGACTGCTTTCCCTTCTGCCGATTAGAAACAATGGCGTACTCTATCTGCTCCAAATCAAATCCCTGGTGCTGATAGAATTTTCCATCTTCCGCAACGATGGTGATGTCCTTGGCCAAAGACGGCATGGAAGCCAGCGGCAGCCACTCCCGCCATATGATATCCCTCTTGTCTTTATCTGTCCCTTCTCCGGTGACTTTTCCCAACAGAACAGAGTCATTTAATATCCGCTGACGCTCCATCTCCATGAAAGAGGTAGTTCCTGGATTTTTCTTTCGAAGGCCGCGAATTTCAGACCAGTGAAAGTAATCCGCTACCCAAAGAAGAATAACAAGTGAAGTTACCAGCAACGCTCCGAGAAAAATCTGGTAACCGATCCAGACCGTCTTCACGAAGTAAAGCAGTCCCTTGAGTATTATTTGTATCCAGTATTTCATAGCCCCGGTTAAATAATGTAGATAAATTCCCCGATTCCATGAAACCCGACTTTTGGCGATTTTAAGGATATCGTCTAACGCATTGTATTCAAACATCTTACTGTATACAACGGTGAGCGTCTTTGGCGACGCCGAGACGGGGACAAACAGGTATATTTTAGGTACCTTTGACCTATGACAATTTTTCGTCCCTGTATTGATCTCCACCGGGGTAAGGTAAAACAGATAGTAGGCAGTACCTTTGACGAGGCCGGCGCAGGCCTGAAAACCAATTTTACTTCCTCGCGATCTTCTTCCTGGTATGCCGGGCTTTATAAAAAAGACGGCCTCAAGGGAGGGCACATAATTAGACTGGGCAAAGGAAATCGTGAGGCAGCTCTGGAAGCACTGGCCGCCTACCCCGGAGGCCTGCAAATCGGGGGCGGCATGAATCCCGGGAATGCTGAAAGCTTTCTGAATGCCGGAGCCTCCCATATTATTGTTACTTCATGGATTATTCCCGGAGTGAAATTGGACTGGGACAGGCTCGAGTTCTTTTCCGATATCGTAGGCAAAAACCAGCTGGTGGTTGATTTAAGTTGCCGCAGGCAGGGTGACTCATGGTTTGTGGCCAAAGACAAATGGCGGACCATAACAGAGGAGAAATTAAACACCGCCTTGCTTGATAAACTTCAGGATTATTGCGGGGAGTTCCTGGTCCATGCGGTGGATTCAGAAGGCAAGCAGCAGGGCATTGATAAAAAACTGGTTGAGTTCCTGGGACGATCCGTTAGTATTCCCACCACGTATGCCGGCGGCGCCAGGCATCTTTCTGACCTCAGCTCTGTTGAAGACCTGAGCAAGGGAACGCTGGATGTTACTATCGGAAGCGCATTGGATGTTTTCGGTGGAACACAGGTTGCCTACCGGGACTGTGTGGAATTCAACCGCTCCAGAAAAAATGACCAGGAATGACCTGCCAAGTTTTTCCGAGGAAATGTCCGAGATCCTTTTCATGGGAAACCTGAACAAGGTTATGGAAGTCTCATTGCTGTTTGCTTCGCAAAACATACAACACCGGATCACCTACCAGGGAGCCCAATACGGCCTGGAAGTCCGGCCTTCAGACAGAATCACGGCCGAGGAGCTACTCTCACTTTACCACCAGGAAAACAAGGACTGGAAAATCGAACTGGAAAGCCCGGGTGACATCCAGCTGTCTCCCGCTCCTTTCCTTTTTCTGCTAGTTCCCACTGTCGGATTCTTTTTTCAAATGAGTTCCCGCCATAATACCACCTTGCTGACCTATGCCGGGCGATGTGACGCAAATAAAATATTATCCGGAGAATGGTGGAGAACATTTACCGGACTAACGCTCCACGGAGACCTTCATCATTATCTTTCAAACCTGGTTGCGGGTTATTTTATCATCAACCTTTTAATGAACAGAATTAATCCCGGCCTGACAGTTTTCCTCATTTCCTGTCTGGCAGGACTGGCAAACTTTTTCACCGCAATGCACTCTCCTTCCGGCCACCTCTCTCTCGGATTTTCCACAGCCGTTTTTTCCGCCCTGGGTTTCCTCTCGGCCTTTCAGGCCAAACAAAATTACCTGTTGAAAATCAAATCACAGAAACCATGGGCCCCCATTATTGCGGCATTTTTTATAGTTACCCTTATAGGCCTGGGCGAGGGTTCAGATATCCGGGCCCACTTATACGGATTCGCGGCAGGTATCCTGGGAGGGCTGGGCCTTTCCGGCTTGGATAAATTTACCCGAAAAATCTGGAGCCAGACGCTTTTTCTTGTTGCGGCCTACGGCCTCTTTATCTGGAGCTGGTATCTGGCTATGGATTGACTATCCCGGCAGGAGACTCAAGCATGAGGAATCCCCGGGTGGGACGTGGAGAAAGCGTGTCCATTGCACCCTCAATACCATCCATAGCACATTCATGCATAACCTGGGCGCAATCCTCTTGGGCTTATACAGATGTGAGGGATTCAGAGTTGCGGATATCCGCGAGTATGCCCTTGATATCATTCTCCGACTCAATGGGAAAGCCTTTCTCCGTGAGGAACGCAACAAGGTCAGCAATAATAACTTTTCTGGGGCCAGTCCCGATCCTGAATGACTTCAGCTGTTTGCGGTCTGTCCATGATATGACCGTTTTAGAACTTACTTCGCAGATCTTGGCTATCTCTCCAGTTGTTACAAAGCGCCTGTTCTTCACTGTCCCCATTTCCCCGTCACTCGCTTTAATGTCCCCGTAAAAAACAAGTTAGTAAGCAGATCGATACTTCACAAGAGTATGAAAAGAAGAAAAGGTATTTTCTTTCCATTTTTTCCGTTACTAATGTATATAAAGATTTTTCATTTTTGGAAGACATTCTTATTGTATTATTATACTTGGTTCCATGGTAAATGGTTCAGAGAGCATGGAGTTGTTATTGACGGCCCAAGACAGTTCCCGAATAGATCGAGGAGGACGATTATCTTCTAATCCTTTCGGGAAAGGGAGGGGGCCCAACTATCAGAACCTTAGATTCCAATACTTCTGTACTCTAAATGAATTAACAGTTTAACTTGAAGAATACCATAATGTTTTTAGACGAAACAATCATAGAGTTGACGGCAGGAAAAGGGGGAAACGGCTGTTTGAGTTTCCATAGGGAGAAGTTTCTGCCAAAGGGGGGACCTGACGGCGGAAATGGAGGAAGAGGCGGTCATATAATACTCCGTTCTTCCAAAAACCTGCATACACTCTTTGATTTAGATAAAAACAATATTATCCGCGCACCAAATGGTCAAAACGGCGGCTCTTTCCGCTCTACCGGTAAGAACGGAAAGGATATTATCCTGAAACTCCCGGTTGGAACCGTGGTCAAAGCTCTGAACTCTGACCATGTGTTGCATGACCTGAACTGTCCAGGTGATTCTTTTACCGCTGTCAAAGGCGGAAAGGGCGGAAAAGGGAATCACCATTTTAAGACTGCCAAGAAGAAAGCCCCTGATTTCTGCACAGATGGCATGCCCGGGGAACATAAAAAAGTCAGGCTGATATTAAAACTGATTGCTGACTGCGGTCTGGTGGGATCACCGAACGCAGGTAAAAGCTCATTGTTATCCCGTCTTTCCAACGCGTCTCCAAAAACCGCTGATTACGCTTTCACCACTTTAAAGCCTTATCTCGGCATTGCGGCCCTCAGTCATGGAGGACAATTCGTATTGGCGGATATTCCCGGCCTGATTGAAGGCGCTGCCAGGGGAAAAGGCCTGGGCAACCGGTTCCTCCGGCATATTGAAAGGACTTCCTGCCTCGCTTTTGTCCTGGACGTAAGTGGTTCATCACCCTGGAAAAATTACCTGGAATTAAAAAACGAACTTAAAACCTATCAGCCGGCCCTTTTACACAAACCCAGGATAA
>JBHPJW010000091.1:0-8496 GCA_042567505.1 Fibrobacterota bacterium | reverse complement strand
AAACCACTATCACCGAATGTAGTTTGAAAAAAGTTAGTGTCTGTAGAGTCGGTAAAGTATTCTCCGTCAAGTGACCAAAGATATTGAAGGACGCTGCCGTATTCATCTGAGCAGGAAGATATAAACGTTATTGTATCATTAACAGCTACTGCTGTATCCGACAAATGATAAATGACCGGGGGATCAGTAATAACCTGTATATGAACGGAGTCAATATTAGAAAATATCGAGTCTTCATCACTTACTTTCACTTTAACCAAATACAATCCGGTATCAGGATACCATAGTTTAAATTCCCCAATTTCCGTAGTATCAGTAAAATCATTATTATCAAACGCCCAGAGATAATTTACTATGTAGCCATTCGTGTCTGAGGCTTCAGCGGTAACCATAACAGTGTCTTTGATTGAAACTACCAGGTCATCTCCCATTCTAACTGACGGTGCGTTCAAATCTACAGTCAACATGATTTCTTCAGTTTCGGAAAACACTCCGTCATCATCTCTGGCTTTTACTAAAATCATATGCGCGCCCGAATCTAGGAAAACCTTTTCAATAGATCCTTTTCCCGTAGAATCATCAAAATTTACGCCATCAAGTGCCCAGTAATATTTCTCAATTGTTCCATTATGGTCTATGCCTTCTGCCGTTATAGTGATTGTGTCCTTGACTGAAACGGTGTCATCATGCATTCCGGAAACCTGGGGCGGATTAAGCAAAACAGTGATAATTATTGAATCTATTTCTGAAGGGGCTCCATCATTGTCAGCAACATATATCCGTACGAGTTTTTCCCCCGAATCAGAAAAGGCAGTTTTTACCCTGTTTTCGACCGTGCTGTCAGTGAATGTCTCTTCATCAAATGACCAGTAGAACATTTCAATAGTTCCATTTTCATCTTCAGCTTCAGCATGGATATAAAAACTGTCATTTATGCTGACTGTCGTATCCTCCATTGCGGTCACTTCAGGCGGCACCCAATTTGTCCCTGATGGATCAACAGGATTGTCCCAGGTTTCCATATCTTTTATATCCGAACATGAGATAATGAGGCATGTAAAGATTGCTAAAGCCAGTAATAAAATTATTTTTTTATTGTTCATGCTAAAATGCAAAAGTTAGGCCAAAAGCTACTGCGTTGCCAAGCGCAAGGCCTATGAACAGGTTGCGTTTTTTCTCTAGATTTTCTGCTTCATTTTTCTTCGCTGAATACCTTATTCTATATTCCTCAAAACCGAAAACCGCTTTATCATATTCATTTTTGATTTCAGTGTATTCTTTTACTTTATCCTGTGTCTGAATACGATAATAATAAGCAACTCCTCCAAACACTGCAGCGGCAGCTGACGTTGTTATTTGTGTTGTTAATAATATCATCTTTTTAATTTTTTTTGCTTTTTTGTCCCTTTTCCTTTTCTCCTTCTCTATCCTCGCTCGTTTTCTTAGCTCCTCTTCTTGCCTTTTCAGTTCCATATCAGCTTGTTGTTCTTTCTTTTTCTTTAGTAATTCTTCCTTTTTCTTTTTTTCTACTGCCAATCTCTTCCTCTCCAATCCCTCTTTTTTCTTTCGTTCTTTTTCCAGTTTTACCAGATATTCAGGCGAATGCTTCATATCAAAATTTAAAGAGATATTTTCTTTTGCTTCAGTAAAAATTGTTTTTGAAATAGAGTCATAGTTTACCATAAACAGCTTTAGTTCATATTTTCCAAAGGGTATTAATTCATTCAAGGGGGTTTTCCCTATTAGGTCTGTATTAAGATAAACGGAAGCGTTTAATTCTGATTTTTCGTCTTTCGCGTTCACAATCAAATTTGTGCCTTTTTCAAGTTTGCATGTATGTGAAAGTGTTTTATTTATTCCTATGCCTACATGACTGGTATAAGGTAACCGGCCCTTCATCGAACAGACGATTTCATGTTTACCGGCAGAAAAATCTCTAAGTATTAATGGAGTTTTTCCTGATGGCACGCCATCAATAAAAACATCTGCTCCTTCTGGTTCAGCAAATATCTTGAGTATTCCTTTGCCACGTTTTAACGGGATAGTAATTTTTAAAAGGTCATCTTTTTTAACCGTCACATTACTGGTGCCTATCCATTCATTATTTACCACTTTGACTGTATAGAATCCAATCGGCACATTGCGGATTGATGATGGAGTTTTTTTGCCCTCCTGCAACACATCATCAATAAAAATTTCAGAGCCTTGGGGTGTTGAAGAAATAAAAAGGTCTCCAAAGCCATCATCTGCAGGAACTTCTGAGGTTGATTTGTTGAAGTAAGATTTTGAAGACCGGCTAATTGGCATCAAACCTGCCATTTTTCTTGCTGCATTACGTATGGTTAATTTTAAAACATCTGAAAGCTTGCAACCTTCACATTCATCGGTGACGCTCTTCTCAATTTTGCCTGACTCTACATTTACCATTCTCAAATCAACAGAATATAAATCACTTACTTTATCAACACTACCTACTACCATGTACTTAACACTGAGCAACTGCCCAACTTGAATAACGCATTCTTGTGAAATGCATCCAGACAGCTGAAAAGCCTGTTCCTTAAGGATCAAATTCATCTGGCCACGTTCAATAACAGTAAAATGTTCAGTCTTAAACAACTCTGTCCTAAAACGATTAGACAATCCGATAATATCCGTCTTTGAAACACCATTCCCTTCAAGTTCCATGACGGCAATATGTGGGTTATCCTCCGCAATAAGGAAGGAAGCTGAAAAAAGGAAGAAAACTATTATAAAATGTTTAATCATCATTTTAATTATCCTTCATTTTCCGTCAAAAAGAGAAGAATAACTGCAGATAAATCCCAATCTTGTACGAAAAAAGAACGATAATATCCAAGCTATTTGTCCTTTATCCATAATTTATATCAAATTAGAGTGGATTTGATTGAAAATATTCCGCTTTTTCTTCGAATCGTATGTGCCCGAACAGCATTCCCATATGATCTCTTGCTAGTTTAACCATCTTTTCCGAGGCGTCAATGGCGGTAACGACCCCTTCCGCATCCCGCGTCCAGGATGTGGCCACCTTCGGGTACCAGTTACAGAAAGGGGGCGTATAGCTCTGCCATGTACACGGTAACGGATCGGTTGAAGAGGGCCTGTGAGTTGTTGGTATAGTATTTGAGAGTCATTCTAAAAAAATACCAAATTCGACTGCAATCAATAGGGAAGAAATACGATGCGGACAAATTACAGAGCACTTAAAGCTAGCGGATAAAAAGGGCATGTCGGTAAGCAGCAAGTTCCTGGATGGGTGGCGTACACGTAAAATCAATGAAGGGGCAATTACTAAAAACGACGAAAGATTTCAATTTATCTCTTTAGCAACAATAATTTGTACACCTACGACCGTGCGTGTACAAAAAACACTTTTAATAAAGCCTGCCTCTCTGCTTAGTTTTATGGAACTCAAATAAGGTACGTTCAATATTACGAGCCTTTGTCTTGTATTTTTTTGCATAAAACCTGACAATCATTAAATAGCGGTACCATTCCTTAAATCGAAAAGATTGTGCGGCCAACCTAATTATGAGAATTTTCCAGGTTAAAATTGGGTAACACTTTTCCGTTTACTGATACAAAAATAAAACCCTTCATACGCATCCAGGTCTCCGCGGCTACACGCCAGGCGGAACTGAATGCTTTATTGGATTCAATTTTCATGTAATCTAATATAGCCCATGTTTGGGATTTTATCCAGTTATATACAATCCTCCTTTCCCTTTTATTAAAACGATAACGATTCTTTTGACTGTAGAACCTTTGGCAGGAGATTTCTCCCTTGAGGCAGTCACGATGCTTATGGTTGAGATCGTGAACAGCTGTTTCTGAGTAAATTTGCAGATGCTCCCTAATACCGGAAGTTAGTTTCTCTATTTTTTCAACTAGGCAATCTTTAAAATCCCTGTTTGCTTTTTCAACACTGCCATTGTAGGGTGAATAATATTCAGGGCTGTTCAAGGGAATTACGAAATATTTTTTTAAAACGGCATTAACTTCCCAGCTGTTCAGGTTACCATGGTTGTCACGCTTAAGAAGCAGAGGCGGCCCATACATTTTGAAAAGTTTTTCAAGATTTGCGGCTACTTTTTTGCCAGTCATCAGAGGACCGCAAACAGGCGGAAACTTATACCTCGAGCTGAGGTCGGTTACCATGTGCTCAACAACCTTGTTGCCATAGGGGTCTTTTCCCAGTTCGGTATCATCCATTGACCAAACAGTTCCAGGCGCTTTCCAATCTATGCGACGCAGGTTCATTGCCCGTTCATGGTTGACGTCCTTTCTGGCCATGGATACCAGTAGCCCGAAATCACGTCTGGAAACAGAGCCCTCATACTTCGCGTATAGGTTTCCAGTCTCCGCAGTCCGTTTCTTTCCATGCTTTAGATTTCTAATGTTTTCCTGCAGATTTTCAAGCTCAAAGGACTTAACTTTTTTGGGCCCGGGTCGGGACACGACAGACTCATTCATGTTATACCGACCCAGCCACCTGGCAAAGCTGGAATATTCCAAGTCACATGCCTCACAGATGGCCGGATATGACAGGCCGGTATTAGCTTTCATTTCTTGAATGATTTTAATAACCTGATGTATCATCTCTTCTTTTTTTTTGAGCTATCGGTCTTTTTCTTATCCTTAGCTTTCTGAATTTCCCAAGCGTGGAAAAGCTTCCTCACTACCGCAGATTTCTTGGCGGTTTCCAGCTCTTGTTTTAACACTTGGTTCTCTTTCATCAGCTGGTCTTTCTCCGGGTCTACTTCCATTTCCGGGCGGCCAGGCGGATTTTCCTCCAGGGATTTCATCATGCCTTCCAGGCCCCTCTTTTCCCATTGGTAATATGATTTTCTCGAAATACCCAGTTGTTTGGCTCCCTCTGTGGCTGTTATCTCCCCTGAACGGACTTTCAGGATTATCTCTGTCCGCTTGCGGGATAAAGCCGCTTGATCTTTCTTTTCTCTCATCTTCAACCAACCTCCTTTCGGGGTTTATTTCTTGATTGAAGATACGTTCTTTACTGTCCTGGAGCTCTGGATTTTCTGAAGCCTCTCTGTCAGTTTGGTTGAGTTTATGTCTGTAGTCTTCTGTGTGCCCGCTCTCTTGTCCAGAAACCTCTGTAGGCGGGGCGAAAGAGCAGGCCCTTTCTCCAGGTTCACCCTGGGCTCCAGGGCCTGCAGCATCCCCTCCATGGCCCTGTTCTGCCAGAAGTTGAGTATCGCGTACTTGATCTGGAGTTCCCGGCAGACTTCCGACGGTTTCCTGGTCTCTGTCCATAGGGAAAGCACTGCTTTTGCTCTCTCCATCGCATTGTAATTCGATGACGGGATTTTCTTGTTCTGTTGAGCGGCTTCCCGGGGCTTTGATGTTATTTTCTTCTTTTCCATTATCTTCTCCTTTGTGTAAATCATAGGTTAATTCTTTTTCGCTTTTTTCATCCTGATCGTCCACTGATAGCTTCAGCTTGCCCTTTTCCGCTTTAAGTACAACGGACTGTCCGTCCATTCTGCCGACCATGTAAAACGATCTCCTGGGCTGTCCCCTTAAAGCCGTTTCCAGCACATTTTCCTTTATACCGTCCTGGATGACTTTCTTGAGTTCCGTGGCTATCTCAAAATAACGGTCAGCGGGGCACATGCTGCCTATTCCCTGGTGCGGACGCTTGTGGTTGTAGTAAGCTATCCAGTGCGTGATACGCTCACGCGCCTCTTCAAAGCTGTCGAACTGGGCACGGCATAGAAATTCTTCGTAAATGCTCTTCCAGAAACGTTCAACTTTACCCAACGTCATAGGGTGATGGGGCTGACTCCTTATGTGTTTTACCTTGTCCTTGTTCAGCTCCGCCTCAAAGCGTGATGTGCCCCGCCAGTTGGTATATTGCCTGCCGTTATCGGTAAGCATCTCTTTGGGAGAGTTGTACTCCGCCGCTGCCGTCCTGTATACTTCTATGACATGCTCCGCCGTCTGGCTGCGGAATAGACCGATTCCAGTTATATATCTGGAATAATCATCAAGATAGGCGATTAAATAAGCATTCTTGCTTCCCAGCCGGAACATGAAGATATCAGACTGCCACATCTGGTTGGGCGTAGCGCGTTCAAAGAACCTGGGCTTGGATATGTTACGTTTTGGCTTTTGTCTCGGTTTTTCAATCAGCTTTTCTTCATGTAAGGTCCTGCGAACAGTCTCAGGGCTGGCTTTAAGCAGAAACATCCTGCGTAGAATATCGGATATGCGGCGTATACCTCTTTTGGAGTCCTGATTTTTAAGCTCTATTATTTTTTTGCGTACTGATGGCTCTAACTTTTTCCCCGTACGCCAGTGTTCCGGCTGCCGTAATCCGGGCTCGCCCCGTTCTCGATACGCCTTGACCCAGCGGTAAACATTATTTCTGCTTACTCCAACCTCCTGTTCAATGAGGGAAGAGGAAAAGCCTTCCTCCAGGAAAAGCTTAACGCACTTTAGTTTGAGCTCAAAGGGATAATGCTTCTTGTAATTCCCGCTTCCCTTCCTGCGGGCATACAGCGGGTCTTTGTATTTCCGCTTCCGAATCTTTCGTACTTGTTCCATTGCAACACTCCTTTTGTTAATGTTGGAGTGTCACCCTATTTCCTCTCCTTTAGATTCTCAAGATCTGGTAGTTAGCGCAGCTTTGGGCTCTAGATTAAAAAGGATGGCCCCCGCTCTAAGAGAATCCGGAATCGATATTCAGTGGCACAGAGAAGGAGGGACTGGAAAGCGTAAAACAACCATTAATCGGATTCAAATGTGACGTCGTGACAGTTGTGACATCACTTTTAACATAAGAATACCATCCAAGCATTCGAAGAGAAAACCAAGGAATGAGAGCAAAATGTCAGACAATTCACACTTCACCGACATCCACGGAATCGCTAAACTGCTAGGCAAATCAATCCCCACAATCCACCGCTGGAAAAAAAAGCGCTTCATCCCCTATCACCAGACGCAGCCAAACGCCCCAATCCTGTTCGACGTGGAAATCGTCAAAGAATGGTGGCGAGGCCTTCATACTTATGGCAGAAAAAGGCTATATTAATCCTAGTCTGCCTGCGAGCGGACCCCGCTGTTTGACATCATTGACATTCTGGGATCCATGGTACAGAAAGGAGTACCATGATTAAGAAATTTTACATCTCTCAGCCCTATAAGAAGAAAGGAATCTCAACTTTTTACGGAATCTGCAAAGCTGATGGAGCCAAGCTGTTTGAAAAATCTCTGGGGACTACTCAGCGGAAAGTTGCTGAAAAGTGGAAAGAAAAGCAGATGGCCAAGCAATATCTGCCGGAGCAGCCTTCAGACAAATTAAAGGCCAAGCCCTTTTCCGAGGCGCTGAGAGAGTATGCTAACCACCTTGATGTAGTTTTCAAAGGCCAGCCGAGGACTTTACTTGCCTATAAGCAGTATTGCACAAGATTTACTGATTATCTCAAGGCGGGTAAAGGACCTAAACTGGTATATGAGTTCACTTTAAAGGACGCCCAGGACTATATTGATTTCATAGCCCTGGACCTGGCCCCGAAGACTGTTTCGGAGCACAGGAAACTCCTGAAAAAAGCTTTTAACCAGTGGATGGCCTATTGCTACACTCAAACTAATCCCTTCGACACGTCAACTCTAAGGCTTCCCAAACTGCAGAAGAAAAAAGAGAAGGCTTTCTGGCTGCCGGAGGAAATAAAGACCATTCTGGAAATGGCCCCCGCCGAATACCATTCCTTTTGGGCTACCCTGGCCCATACCGGGATGAGATTCCAGGAGGCCGCCTCCCTTACCTTTGATGACATCGATTTCGGCAAAGGCGAAATCACTGTCACAGGAAAGGGAGACAAGACCAGAATCATTCCCTTAAACAGCCTCCTCTTCCCTATTCTGTCCTCCATCAGGCAGAGAGTAAAAAAGGGCATGTGCTTCCCTAGCATCCCCGGAACTGAACAGGGATGCCTGAAAGCCATGAAGAAGGCCCTGGACAGCGTTTCTTTTGTCAAGGGTGGTGAGAACAACCATCACCGGTTCCGGCATTCCTTCGCCTCCAATCTCCTTCGTCAGGGGGCCAGTATTAAGCAGGTACAGAAGCTGCTCGGCCATCAGGACGTAAAGACGACACTTGACTATTACAGTCATATGTTGCCCGACGACCTGCACCGGGCCGTGGAAATGCTTGCCAGCATACCCGAGGAAGCGCCTGCGGACAAGTACGTCCGCTTCCAGTCCAAACACCGAAAAGCTGTCAACAGCTCGGTTGTAATAGCACAGTAGCTATTACAACCAGTTGGTACAGCCCCAGGTCGGAATTTTTTCCGACCAATATCCGACCAAAATTTCCCTCAGATATGATAATCGGTGATTATCAGTAATTACTGGTAAAAGCCGATGTATGTATGTGAGAGAAGGCAAAATCGCCGATTCCAATCAGAAAACCCCAACTTTCTCAAAAGTCGGGGCTTCTGATTTGTATACTGC
>JBHPJW010000090.1:0-8780 GCA_042567505.1 Fibrobacterota bacterium | reverse complement strand
AGGATTCGGGCCGCATTGAGAGAATGGCCTCCGGACAGATGATGGACCAGAGGGACTTGCGCATGATAAAATCCGCCTCGGAGACTTATAAAAAGTCCAGGAAAAAGGGGCTTATATGGATATCTGCGATTTCGGTCATTGCCATCATCACGGTTTCTGTGTTGGCCATCCAGAATCTCAGCTACAAAAGGAAACTGGAACAACAGAAGAAGCTTCTCACTAATATTTCAGATTTAAATAAAAAACTGGATAAAGAAGTGGAAAATCCCCATATGGATGACGAAGAAAGGTTCCGCATGGCGGCCAAGCTCAGGGCCCAGGAGCGTATTTTATCCAAATTAAGAGGCAAGCTGGCCAGCAAAGACCTGGTGCAGCTGTATAAAGACCCATTGGGAGTGGAAATACACAGGGCCATGGAGCAATTTGGCGAGTCAGATTACATAGTGCCGGACATATTCATAGAGCAGGTAAAGAAGTATTTGAAGTCCTGGCAGCGCAATCCGAGGTTTCTGCGCACGGCTTTTCGGAACAAGGCAATACACGCGGAAATGATAAACCGGGAACTGGAGAAGGCCAACATGCCCCTGGCGTTTCTGTATCTGGCCATACATGAAAGCGGACTGGACTCCACCATCATAAGCCGTGCCGGAGCCCGTGGGATCTGGCAGTTCATGCCAAGAACCGGCCGGGACTACGGACTGAAGGTCCATAATAACTGGCGGAAAGTCCCTGTGTGGCTGGACGAGAGAACCAACCCGAGAAAATCCACTATTGCGGCTATTAAATACCTGAAGGTACTGCTCGGGCAATTCGGGACCGTGCCCCTGGCCATGGCCGCCTACAATGCCGGGGAAGGCCGGATAATGAGGGAATTGCGGAAAATCGACGATCCCATAAACAACAGGGACTTCTGGTACATCTACCGGAGCGGCACCCTGGCTGAAGAGACCAACCAGTATATGCCCAAGATTGTCACCACCATGGTCATTGACAAGAACAGGGGGAAGTATGGCTTCGGGGACTGAGAAAAATTATGAATTATGAATTCTGGATTATAAATTATTAGCCCGTAATCTTTTGTCATAAATACGGAAGGCATTCATTATTTCAATTCAGAATTCATAATCCAAAATTTATAATTACTTAGTGCTCACAACTCATGCCTAAGACCCTCTCTCCAGCTTCCTAAAACTCCTTCTCTTTGTCCATATATCATAGAACAATATGAGGTGGATGCCTATGCTGAGGGGGGCCCAGAAGCTGGCCTGCCAGATTTCGGGAAATAAATTGAAATAATTTACAATTTCACGCTGTCCGGCGCCGGAGGGCCCAGTAAGCGTGTACACCTGAAGGCTGGTGTTGGCCCTCCATGCGGATATAAGGCCCAGCGCGTTCCAGAAAACGAATATATACCAGGTAATCGACCAGTTTTTTTTCTGGAGCAGGTACAGGAGCAGCGCTCCCAGGCCCACCAGGGTTTCCATCACGCCCATGCGCAGGGCGAATTCCTGGGGCAGGAGAAAAGCAAATAGCAGGGGAAAATAGTGGATGCCCATAAGCCGGTAGGAGCACCAGAGCGTCCATTCCCCGGAGTCAATACGCACCATTTTCTGGCGCGAGGCGGTGATGATGTATGCGGTCACCAGAATCCAGGGCAGCTGGGTGATGAGCGGATTAAAGACCGGGAAACCGAAGAAGTGATAATCTCGAATTCCCGAAAAAAGCAGAAGATTGACTATCAGGAACCATGAGGGAAAAATCCATCGTAAGATCTTCAGAGACGGCGGGGTCATGGCCAGCCCGATAAAGGTGAACAGGTATATTAGAGAATGTGAGAGTAGTTCTGTGGTCATGGTTGTATAAATTCAGGAATCAGAATTGTTTTTAAGTGGGAAGCAGGAAGTAATGCTGTCATTCCGGCGAATGCCGGAATCTTTCCAAAGTACCTTTTGCCAAAAGTTACCATGGCAAGACGTCGGCTCGGAGGCCGGCGTGACATACTATGGCATTAATTCCTGTCCTCAAACCTAACACCTCACACCTATCTGACCCCTGACTCCGGTCTCCTGACCCCTGATCCCTGACACCTGATCCCTCACCTCCGGTTCCAAAACCCGAACATGCTCCCGATTATCCCTCCCAGGATATGGGCGAATTGGGAGACGCTGTCTTCTTTGAGGGCGCTCAGCACTTCTTTGGTTAAAAAGAGAATGATTATAAGAATAAACGTGAGGGGAATGTCTCCGGACCGGAAATTGGTGAACGAACTCAGGATGATAAACATGAACACTATTCCGCTGGCGCCCATGAGCCCGGTGGGAAAGAGCATTACATTGATGATTCCAGTGATAAGGCCGGTGAAAAGGATCATGCTCAACAGTCTTCCCGATCCGTATTTTTCTTCCAGGATTGGTCCCAGCAGGAGCACAAAGGAAAAGTTTCCCATGAGATGGACCCAGTCCTGATGTCCGGCTATATGGGAGAAAAGCCTCCAGTAGCCGATGGGATCGGTGAAATCCATCTGGGGGTAGACAGCGAAAAAGGCCCCGGACAGGGTCCCCGGAGTAAGATCGTCTAAGAGCATCACTGAAGTGCAGAGCAGGGTATAGGTGAGTATGACCGGGGAATTGTATTTGATCCTCATGGGGCAAAAGGTAAATAATTCATGGCCAATAGTGGATTAGAAGAGCCATGAGTCAGGGGTCAGGAGGTCAAAAGTCAGAGCTCAGGAGACAGGGATCAGGAGTCAGGAGTTATTAGTAGGGAGTTATGAGGAAGTTGTCGCTTTGCCACCGTCACTTCGAGCGAAGGCCCGTCCCGCTGACGGCGGGACGAGACGGAGTCGAGAAGTCAATAAGGCCGACCAGATTCCGACGTTGCCAAATCTTATTACTGCAGGAAAGCGGGAATAAAAAATAGAGTAACGGATATGGATTATGGCGTTTCTTTATCGGCTGTGGTGACTTCTCGACTTCGTCCATAACCGCTAACGGCGGTTATGGCCTTCGCTCGAAGTGACGGATTTAGGCGCAAGTGTGCTTCCCTGCCTACTACCTTTTCCCCACGAATAACTCACTCCTGATCCCTGTCTCCTGATCCCTGACTCCTGATCCCTGGACACTGACCCCTGATCCCTGTCTCCTGACCCCTGACTCCTGATCCCTGGACACTGACCCCTGACCCCTGACTCCTGACCCCTGGACTCTGACCCCTCTATCTCCCAGGCTCTTTTACATCTTTTCGGCCAAAGCAGAAACAACTACATTGAAAAAAAACAACCAGGCGGGAGTTATGGCAGAGAAATTCGTTTACTACATGCATGGATTGACAAAGATCTTTCCACCAAAAAAAGAAGTCCTGAATAATATCTCCCTTTCTTTTTATTACGGCGCCAAGATTGGCATTATCGGGATAAACGGAAGCGGCAAAAGCACCCTGATGAAAATCATGGCTGGCCTGGACACTGAATTCCAGGGAGAGGCCTGGGTGGAGTCCGGACGGAGTGTGGGGTATCTTCCCCAGGAGCCTCAACTGAACCCGGACCTCGATGTCAAGGGCAATGTGGAGTTGGCGGTTACCAGTATCAGAAAGCTGTTGGATGATTTTAACGACATTTCCATGCGTTTTTCAGAACCTATGGCAGATGAGGAAATGGAAAAACTGCTGAATCAGCAGGCCGCGCTTCAGGATAAAATAGACGCGAGCGACGCCTGGGACCTTGATCGAAGGCTGGAAATCGCCATGGACGCCCTGCGGCTGCCCCCTGGGGACGCGGACGTAACTAAAATATCCGGAGGGGAGAGAAGAAGAGTGGCTTTATGCAGGCTTTTAATGGAGCGGCCGGATCTGCTGCTGCTGGATGAGCCCACCAACCACCTGGACGCGGAGTCCGTGGCCTGGCTGGAGCGGCACCTCAGGGAGTATACGGGTTCGGTCATCCTGGTTACCCATGACCGTTTCTTCTTGGACAATGTGGTGGGCTGGATACTGGAACTCGACCGGAGCAGGGGAATTCCCTGGAAGGGGAATTATTCCTCCTGGCTGGAACAGAAGACTTCGCGCCTGGAATTGGAGGAGAAGGGCCAGACCAAAAGGCAGAAGCGCTTAATGGCGGAACTGGAATGGGTGCGCCTGTCACAAAAGGCCCGGCAGGCCAAAGGCAAGGCCAGGCTGACCGCCTATGAAAAGCTGCGCGACCAGTCCATGCCGGAGCAGCTCAACAAGGCCGTTATCGTCATCCCTCACGGCCCCCGCCTGGGGGACTCGGTGATTGAAGCCGAGAATCTGAGTAAAGCCTACGGCGACAGGCTGCTTTTTGAAAACATGGATTTCAATCTGCCCAGGGCCGGTATTGTCGGGGTGATAGGTCCCAATGGCGCGGGAAAGACAACCCTGTTTAAGCTTATCACAGGCCAGGAAAAGCCCGATTCCGGAAGCATCAGGCTCGGGGACACGGTTCAGCTGAGTTATGTAAATCAGGAGAGGGACGCGCTGGATCCTGCCAGGACTGTTTTTGAGGAAATTGCCGGGGACAGGGACCTGATTACCCTTGGGAACCTGGAGGTCAACGCCCGAAGTTATGTGGCTCAATTTAACTTCACCGGGACGGATCAGCAGAAGCCGGTAAGTGAGCTTTCCGGGGGAGAGCGGAACCGGGTGCATCTGGCCAAGCTGCTGCAGACCGGAGGCAACGTGCTGCTGTTGGACGAGCCAACTAATGACCTGGACGTGGAGACTCTGCAGGCCCTGGAACAGGCTATCTGCAGTTTTTCCGGGTGCGCGGTGATCATAACCCACGACCGCTGGTTTTTAGACCGGGTCGCCACTCATGTGCTGGCCTTTGAGGGCGGCAGCCGGGTGCACTGGCACGAGGGAAACTACGCCAGTTACGAGGAACACCGCAGGCAGCGGCTGGGGATTAAAGAGGACACGCCCACCAGGATAAAGTATAAGAAGTTGGTGCGGGATTAAGTTAAGAAGGATTGAGGATTGCGGATTGAGGATTGAGAAATTTAGTGCCGCGCGCCCGTCACTTCGAGTAAGTGACCCCGCCAGATTGGCGGGGGAACGCATCGAGAAGTCAACAATGCCGACCAAGAAACGCTGTAGCCATAGTCTTTTACTGCTAGTTCAGGCAACGCATGTTCCTGGCGTCTGTATTGACTTCTCGACTCCGTCCTCCTACGCGCTTCCGTCTCCACTCCGTTTCGCCGTGGCGGGTCGCGCTTTGGAGAACTCCGCTCGAAGTGACGGACAAAGACTCATGCCTTACCCTCAATCCTCAATCCTCAATCCTCAATCCTAATATTCCTACCAAAGGAGGCCGAATGCAGCAAGTGATACACGCTAAAACCGCAAGCCGGGAAGGTCTTTATGATATTACCAACCAGGTAAGTGCTGTAGTTGCCAAAAGCGGGATAGAGACAGGCATGTGCAATGTATACACTCAAGGCTCAACCGCCGCCATCATGATACAGGAGAACTGGGACGATTCCGTGCAGACCGATGTGGTAAGCCTGCTCAGGAAACTGATTCCCCAGGGAGTGTGGGAGCATGACCGGCAGGACAACAACGGAGATGCCCACTTAAAAGCCGGGTTAGTAGGGCCCAACGAAACCATCCCTATAATAAAAGGGAGTCTGGGGCTTTCCCAGTGGCAGAATATCTTCCTGTGCGATTTTGACGGCCCCAGGAGCAGCAGGAACATTATCGTCACCCTGTATGATGCGGACCGGGGATAATTGTATATTTAAATAAGGAGGAGAGGGTTATCTCCCATCAGGCAGTTTCCGGCCCGGTCCCTTCGGGGCCTGGATGGCAAACCGGAAGGACCTGGTATGGGAAGGCCCTCTTTTTTTTTGAATTAAGTTAAGAGAACGCCGTTTCCCTATATAAGGCCGACCGGCTTGGAAGGAAAATGAGATGAGTACCAGGATTTTCACCAGCACGACTGTACTTGCAACGCTTATCCTGTTTATCGCGGGAGCCTCAGGCATGAACCTGCCCAATCCCATGGGCATAGATATAGATGACCTGGGATGGAAGCGGGGATGGTCCACAGACCAGTCGGGAGGCCCCTGGCGGGTGGGTTTGCCCCAGGGCAGGTGGATGGTTTTAGATGACTATGAGGCCGTGGCAAACATTGGAATCGCCACTGGCGTAAGGATTAAATGCCTGTTTATCATGAGCGAATTTGACAGGTCCAACATCTGCGCCAACTACCCCACCACCACGCAGGATGGGGATCAGTGGGACAATTCGGACCTGGTCAGCGATGATGACTTCGTTATCATGGATTATGTGAAGGATAACGCCGCCTACATCGAGTACGGCATGCACGGGGTCGGTCATGAGCACTGGGACGCCCAGACCCACGAGCGGACCAGGGCCGAATGGGCCTATGAAAACGGGGATCCCTGGCCTTATGAGGAAGTGTGGGGGCATGCCGAGTGTTTCGGGCTGCTGTCCGCCCAGTACGGCCTCTCCTATCCCATAAGCGTCCGCAACTGCAACGCCTCTTTTTATTACAACCCTTCCGATACCGGAGACACCGGGGGGCTGATGGCGGGATTTGGAGTGAAGTACGCCACCCTGCCGGTTCCCAGGGAATACCTTGATGACCACGGCCTTATGGTCATCGAACGGGGCAACGGAGTGGGCTGGTCCGACATGAGCTCCGCGCCCAGCAGCGTTCCCTCCACTCCTATGATGACCAGCCACTGGGCCAATTTCGTGGAGCCGGATCCGGCTGATAACCAGACGGCCACCAACAGGTGGATAACCTGGTACAACCGGGTAAAGGACGCTTCTGACAGGTACGCGGCCAAGAACACGGTGCAGCTGTATTCCCAGTTCCTGTACTACACCTATGCCGATGTTTCGATTAACAGCGGCACTGTCTCCATTGATAACACCGGCATGCCCGGATGGGCTTATGATCAGGAAAAGGTGGGCAACGTGCTGTTCAAGCACCCGCTGGACAACGGGGAACACATCTCCTCGGTGGACTTCAGCGGGGGGAACATCTCCGCTTACTACGAGGACCGGGGATACGGCTACATCGTCCTGCCCATGCTGGACCGGGAAAACTACAGCTTTAGCTATTCCGTCGGTTCCTCGGAGATGGAGACCTATGTGATGCTGGATGACGGCACCTATAATGTGGAGGCCTTTGAGACCTGGGACTCAGACAGCGCCAGGGTGACCGTGGAGATGTACGGCACCCAGAACGTGATGGTAAAACTGACCTTTGAGCCTCAGGAAGTCGAGAGCGCGAGCGATGACCTCACCCTGGTGGACTGGAGCTATGCAGAGCCCGTGCTCACCATGCGGGTGCGGGCCGCCGATGTGCAGGGTTCTACCGGCCCCATAAACATCAGGAGTCTTCCCGCAACTGCCGTCTACGGCCCACGGAACTTCAACGAAGCCACGGGCAAAAAGCTAAGGCTTATCAGTTCTGTTGACCGCAGCGGCCGCCTGAATCTGGATCTCTATGACCTGAAGGGGGTGTTGATAAGAAAGGCTTATGACCGCAATGCCAGCGGTTCGGGACATCGGCCCTCGGGAGTTTACCTGTACAGGGAACCGGCCGGGAAGTAAGTTATGGCCGGCCAATAGGTAAGCATGTTTGAATTTTCCCGTCGTTGAAAGGAATAGCGCGCTGGAAATAATACACTTATAAAACTGTTTCGCTGTGGTTCATGCAGTAGGCGGGGCATCATTTCACGGAATACAATAAAGGGGCAGATAGGCGAGGTTGTGCTGTTTGTTGCATGCGGCATTGGCCGACGACAGGATGATGCCATGGGCCTCATGCTTGTGTTCCCTGAGAAAGATTTGCATACTTTTCAATTTACCCGGTTTCCCGCTTTTTACCTCAATGGGATGTATGTTCCCCTCAATGACTTTCAGATAGTCAATTTCCGCGGAGCTGCTTTTCTGCTCTCTTGACCAGTAGTACAATTTCCCGTTTTCTGACCCTCCGGAGGCCAGAAGTTCCTGCCCGGCGAACTGCTCCGCCAGGGCGCCCCGATAAAGGTTGAGAAGGTCTTTTTCCCGCAGTATGTCCCCGGCGCGGATCCCGCATTGGTACTGCATCAGGCCTATGTCCAGGAATATGCATTTGAACACTTTTTCCGAAACCCGGGCGCCCAGCGGCAGTCTATTGGCTTTTGTACACATGACGCGGTGCGCCAGGAGTATGCGTTCGAGCAGATCCAGCAGCCTTTTGGTTTTTTCGATCCTCCAGTCAGGTTCCAGGTTGCGGTATTTGATCCGCCTGCCCACCTGAGCCGGCAGCCTCTCCAGCAACATCTCGATACCGTCGATGTTCATTTTACCTTTGTATTTATGAAGGTCGCTGACATAGGATTGCATCAGGTCATGGTGCACCCGGGAAACTTCAGGCATTGATTTAGTTTGTATATACCGTTCTACTGCCTCCGGCATGCCCCCTATTGCGAAAAACAACCGCAAGTTTTCCATAATTTTTTCATGAACAGCAGGCAGAAGCGGCACCTTTTTTTGACAATCCTTTATATGATCGGCCAGAATCTCATTACCGTCCCCAAGCAGGAATTCCCTGAACCTGAATGGATACATCCATTTGAACTCAACGCATCCCACAGGAAAGGAATATTCCCCCAGCGACAGTTCCAGAAGAGAGCCGGCGCAAATCACGTGAAGCGGTTTTAGCTTTTGATGAAAATACTTAAGGCTTTTAATAGCATTGGGACAAGCCTGGATTTCGTCAAAGAAAACCAGCGTGGTTCCGGGCACGA
>JBHPJW010000009.1:0-63896 GCA_042567505.1 Fibrobacterota bacterium | reverse complement strand
ATTACCCACTGAAATGTTGGATTTAGAATCCCTAGAAATATTAAAATTGCACGATAATAATTTATCAGATTTGCCTGTGAACATAAAAGACTTGACTCAAATCCGCGAACTTTACATTGACGGTAATTCTTTTAGCGATTTCCCGTTAATCGTGACAGAAATAAATTTTCTTGAACGGTTGTCAATCACTAAAAACAGTTTAGCGTTTTCTATACCTGTGAGCATTTCCGGCTTATCAAGTCTTAAGTATTTAAACATTGGATGGAACAATATAGATTCAATTCCAAGTTCTTTTGGAGAACTCACAAATTTGGAAAGCCTGTACATTAATAACAACAATCTTGCAAGTCTGCCTAATAGTATACTAAACCTCGTTTTGATAGAAGGTGATGACAAAGAGTGCGGTTGTCCTGCCAATAACTTTGGCATGAATAAGCTATGCAATGTATCTGAAGAGATAAAAACATGGCTTACAAGGTATGATAGTGATTGGGAAAATAGTCAAACATGCAACTAGACAGAGGGTGACACAAAATGAAAATAAATAAAATAATATTAGCCATAGCTGTTATTGCATCCACAGTAATATCAAGCTTCGGTCAACAGGACCTGAGATATAGGTCCTATTCTCAAATACCTGACTGGACCAGTACTTCAATTACTGGAAGTTGCCCTACTCATCCTGGCGGAAACATTCCCTATCGTACAAATTATGGTGCTAATGGCGACTACATCGTTGTTGGAAAATTGGACAATCCTGGCAGCAGTGTACTAGGCTCTGTACAGAACTTTGATGATTTAGCAGCAAAATTTATGCTGCTTATTGATTACGATTCATATTTAACAGATCCTTGCGTTGTCAAGGGTGATTGTGGCTTGCTACCTGTCAGGCCACCATATAAAGATATATTAGAAGTGATAATGGACGGTGTCCTTATTAACGGCCAACAGATTGTTGTTCCTGATGATTTATCTCAGTTTGACTTCCGAACTAAAGAAAGCCTTCTAAATAAACAGTTTGAATTAGAAGCCAATGTACAACAATTGGGACCATTTAGGATATCCATGACTGTGCATAACTTTATCCTGGCTTATTTGGCTCAGAATCCTGGAGCCACAGAAATTGTTTTTGAAATTGGAAATGAGCCAAATGTACATCCGTATATCCCTCCAGAGTTGTATGCTGATTTTTATTTAAAATGGCATGATGCAATCACTGCAACAGGTTTGTATTACAATGCTGTAAATGGAACCAATATTGAGTTCAAGGTAATGAATGGTGGACTTTGGATTCATGAAGGTCTCCCTGACGCACTTGTTGATACAGATAATCCAATCTTTCAAGGAAATCATTATTTGTCTACAGATGTATGGGGTGCTATTGGCCGCCTTTATTATGAACCATTAGGAACCGGTGTGCCATCACATCCAATCAGTCCGCTGATTTCTGATACGCATGTTTATATTCAAAGATTTTTGCAAGAACTAATTAGAAGAGGACATCAGCCGAAGGATAAGCTTGATAAATTAAACCTTCATTTTTATCCATACGTTTGGAAGTATTTCGATTCGCAAAACCCACATGTAGCTGCTGGAACCTGGAATTTCACTCCTATAGATAATGCAAACGCTGAAGCAACTCTAGAGAGCATCAAAACTAAAATGCAGTTATGCTTGGGCAATCTTGCTGTCCTTATCGACAATTATGCCCCATACACTTCAGACCAGGAAGTATGGCTGACTGAATTTGGCAATATAAATCCATTTGATGAAACTATTGTGTCTTGGCTAATGAACTATGCTTATACAGGTCTTGAGGTTATTTCTGATAGGGGAGTAGCAGGGGATGCAGCAAAAAAAGGCTTGAATAGATGGTACTATTTTAAGGTCGCAGGTGAGGATAGCAAACTTGAGCGAATACCTGATATAATTGAAGAAATGAGCAATGATCACCCTTCTTTAGCAGAGATTTTCGGACCAACACCAACCGAATGTCTTGACCCAATATCCTTGATGAATCAACCAAGAGTAATTGTGCAATGTCTGCTTTACGATTATGCTGCCCAGATACCAAGACAAGGACTTATGAACAGGCCACAAACCACATTAAGAAGACTTGGTAGAGAGTACATAACTCGTGCGACAGGTACTGAGTGCTCAAACACCGCAGATGACAAGCTTGTTTCAATCTTCGATGCGAATGGCTATTATCGCACAGGCTATGATAAAATAGAGGATGCGTTATCAAACGTTGTGTCAAATGAACTTATCTCTGTAGCAAAGAGTAATTATACTATTCAATCAGATGCCATAGTCCCTCTTACTACTACAAACGTGACAATGAACATCCAAAATGGAACCACGATAAACTTAGAAGGCTCAATACATTTGAATCCATCTGGAAAAATTGAATTAGGTAACAACATTAAGGTTCTTAAAGATGGAAATCCTTTTAAGATGTTTCTTATCGATGGTTATCAGAGCGTCGGTCCAGAGAATGATCTGATAGGTATATTTGATGATTTAAACACCATTGTGCAGCATGGCTCAACTCAGCAGACAATTTCTTTGGGGCCGGGTTATTTCCAATTTACACCAACACTTTTTGTCGGAACTTCGTTTATTGGAGAGCTAGGGGATACAAGAGAGCAGACCACAATAATAAGTTCTCACCCAGAACCAAATCTTCCTATCATATTTGGTAATCAAAACAATGATGGGTTATTGTTCAAAAACATACAATGGGAAACAAATCTTTCGGGAGGAATTTTTATCCAGTCCTCCGCGACAGCAGAAGGCACTGGAACTTTTAGAATGGAACGCTGTGTATTCGTAAACCGTAACGTATTCAGTAAAAAGTCTTCGACAGCGGCGAAACTTAATCTGTCTGGGGGAAATGTAGAGGTAGTGCACTGCCTTTTTAAGAACTGGGAAAAAGGTATAGAATTCTTTGAACCCGGTGCTACGGTTACCAATAATGCTGTGATTAACGGCAATATTTTTGACCAAGTTATCACCGCAGTCCACTCCCAAGCAGGCACTACAAGCAGGACATTTCACAGTGTTCAGAATAATGCGTTCTTCGACTTTACCAATGCCTTGTATGAGCCTGGCAGCACACCGATCAAAGATGAATCTGTAATTAATGCAATGTCTGGTAACCAGAATAATTATACCAGCTTAGCTGATCCTGGGTTTGTCTTGCCAAATTACTTGGATTTTAGATTAGCTGCAAACTCTTCCTTGATAGATAAAATACCTCCTTCAACAGATATAGGCCCTTATGAAATGGGGACAGTTGGAACATTAGCAAAATTTGCAAACGCTAAATTAACATTTGACAATGGAAACGTCGTGGATGTCCAAAATGGTCAAGCTGTTGTGAATGATATGCCGGGACAAGTTGATGTTGTATCTGAAATCGGTGGATTAGTGAATTATGAGACAAAAATATTTATATCAAAGAACCTTATTGCAAATACCCCATTTACAGTAGAAATCACCCGAAATGACGAGGTACCCTATCCGGATGATCTGCCTGATGATTTTATAGTGTGTAGTTTTTCAGTTAATGGAGTTGTATTTGAAACTATCACCTACTCTGAAATGCCACCCGAAGGTCAATATTACTCAGTGGTTGCTGTTCCTGACGATGTCCCTCCAGATGCCGTACAAAATGTGAGTATCAACGTAAGTGGCAATGATGTAACGCTGTCCTGGAGTGCTAATGATGAAGATGATTTAAAGGCTTATCAGATTTATCGATCACAATCATCTCCCGTCGAGTTAATTTCATCAAATGAAGTCTATTCACCAGGGAAAGAAGAATTGGCTTTTCAAGATGGTGCTGTTATCGATAGAGGGTTTGCTTATGCTATTATTGCAGTCGATTCAACTGGAAATAAAAGCGAACCTATCGAGGTAAACTCACCTCTCGCAATCTACGTTGATGACGACGGAAGCGATACAACTGGAGACGGTTCATTTGATAATCCCTATCAGACAGTGAATCATGCCTATAGTAAGATACCTCCTGTCGCTGATAACAATTACTTCATCCTGTTGCATCCCGGATACTACCAGGAATGTAATACTTTAAGCATCATTAAGAGAAACCAATTTTCAGATGGTTACGGGTTGACGATAAAGCCTGTAAATGCCGGTTTTGAAAATATGCCTATACTTACTTCCAAGGGATTTGGACCTGTAATCAGAATATGTGATGCAGGAAGCAATATCACTTTTGAAGGACTCCAGCTTCTCGGCAACAAAAAAACAATAAATGGAATCACAGTGGATAGAACCAGAAATGGAAAAAACTCGGACATTACAATCAGAGGCTGTTATTTCTATTCAGACCGGACGAAAAAGATTAGAGTTGCAGGTATTCGCATACATTCGACCTCAGGTGTAGTAATTGAAAATTCGGTTTTTCATGGTATAAAAGGAAATGCTGTGACACTTTCAAATGTTGGCAAAAAGGATATTATGGATAACATTACGATAGCCAACAACACTATACATAATTGTGTAGGGTTTATAAAAATAACTCATTCAAAGAATGGTCAAATAGATGAGAAGACCACTGTCATAGCTAACAATATTATTGATGGCATTTCTGGATTTGCATTATTTAGCGTTGGAAGTTGCGATAAAGACAAATCTAATAAAAAGCATAAATGTGGTTCTAATTTTAAGGTTGAAAACTGCATCTTTAATGATGTACGACGATTGGTCGGTCCAAATAAAAAGGCGTTTAAATTTGTAGATATTATAAAAGATAATCCAATGTTCGCAAACGCAACTCCTTCTGATTTTGCAGACCGTACAACAGATCTCTGGACATTGGCTGCTAACAGCCCGGCTATTAATGCCGGTACTGCAATCGATGTTTATCCACAAGATTTTTATTATAATGACAGGATATTCGGTGAAATCATTGACATTGGAGCTGTGGAAAAAGGCTCAGTGGTACAATCACTTGCTAAGCGGGCGCCGGTTCCTGATGCGGCTGATAACTCAGAACCTGAAATATTTCTCTTTGACCTGGCAACCAATTTCCCGAATCCTTTCAAGGAAAACACTCAAATACGATATACTGTCCCGTCTTCTGATACTCCTATACACACAAAACTAAGAGTTTTCAATGCAAAAGGGAATATGGTGGCGGTTCTCGTTGACGAGAAAAAGGAAGCAGGAACCTATGTGGTCTCCTGGGATGGGAGAAACAATCAAGGAAAAACAATGCAGCAGGGAATATATTTTTATAGACTTGAGACTGGTAAAAATGTGAAAATTAAGCCGATGATTAAATCAATGTAATACTTTAGCATACTGGCTTTAAATCCAGTATATTAGGGGTATGCGGATATTATACCTAACCCTTATTGGTCTCGGAATAAGTGCTATGGCGCAAGGAGCAAATGTTCTTTGCGCTGATTATGTTTGCGATTCTTTAACTGTTAGGACAATTCTGGACAGTAATGGCCTTAACGATATTCAGGTCTCGCAAGTTTCAATAAGTAATTGGGATGCGGGAGAATTTCAAAGGATTCATACTCTTCAGCTACCAGACTCTGTTATCAGTTTTTTGCCTAAAGAAATTGGTCAACTTTCCGAATTAGAGAACCTTGATATTTCTAACAACGGTTTGGCAACTCTACCAGAAGAAATAGCATCGCTCGAAAAAATCTACCGATGCAAGCCCACTGATTTTTTCTGTATAGGGCTTCTTGTGTCAGGAAATAAATTCTGCAACCTGGAAAATAACATAGCCCAGTGGCTTGACTCAAGCACTTATTATGATTGGAGACCAACACAGCTATGCGAGGCTAAGATGATTGAGGTAGTTTTCCCTAATGGAGATGAAGTGCTTTTTGTAGACAGTATTTATAGGATCGACTGGACCTATACAGGGGAAATAGACAGTGTAAAAATTGAACTTTCCTTGGGGGAAAATAATTGGCTGCATATCGCTACAGTTTCAAATAATAGTTTTGGATTCTATGACTGGGCTGTTCTTGATATCATATCCTTAGAGGCAAAAATCCGCGTATCTTCCACTAATGGAACATTACATGATGAGAGTGATGGCACTTTTAACATACAAAGAGCCAGTACATCTATTAAAATCTTAGAACGGCATGAAGAAAAACCAAAAAGCAAAACATATTATAATTTGAAAGGCTGCCTACTTCATTCGGAAAAATCAAGTGTAAGAATACACCCAGCAAGGATCTATAAAAAATAGCGGATAAAGCGCTATAAAGGTAAAATGACACAAGGTTGGTCTAAATATTTATTAGCTGGATTTCTATGCAGTACACAGGCAAATATTTGTAAAGATGTAGATCTATTTCATAACAGCTTGATTGGGTTTGACCACATGTTTGATACTGTTTATAAGCTGGATTCGATAATTCAAAGCGATGAAAATCCAATTTACTTTCAGTATACAGATGATCACTTAACAAGAATGTCATCAGGAAATGAATATACCGACTATTATTATCTAGCGGACCGTGTTCTTGCAGTCCGTAATTTTAACGATTCGGCGATTAATGATTCAATGTTTTATTTCCTTAACGGAAAAGAAATGATTGACTCAATCACATGGAAATTTGACGATAGTCCTTTTACGACAAATATAATTAGAAGCGACAGCGAGTATATAATCAAGTTAAACAGCCTTAACAGTACAACTATTGACTCCGCATTTTATACAGAAGATGAAAGATACTTCTTTGGTAATTTTGGTACTGAACAATTATATTGTCAATCAAACAGTAAAGTCTGCGAATGTATGCGTGACTCAAGTTTGTCTGAATTTAAGATCCTCTATTTTTTTTCGGAGGGAAGACTGGATTCAATTGTTAATAAATATGATAATGAGGTTGTAATTTACTTTTGGCATGGGTATCAAACCCCAATAATGAGATATTCAAGAAAGCCGATTGGAAGTATGTATACCAAAGGAGCAAGGTTTGATGCTATTGGAAGAAGATTTAGAGGATCTACTTCTTTTTATCTATTCAGATGAATCATATATTTCAAGTCTGAGTTTTCTTTTTCCATACTCACCGTTTTATTTATACAGAAGGTGAAAAAAGGGTTCAATGCTTGGCAATTCTTTTGATATATTCAAAGTACCCATCAGGGTCATAGTAGGCCAGCTTTCATGGGCGCGAGCACTATGGCGAGAATAGGCATACATATAAAGAGGATTGATGGTTCCTGGTTTGAAAAAATAATTATTACAAATTCAAAGCACTGGACTCTTATTATAAAATGAAAGAGAATTTAATCCCCCCAAATATAAGAAGAGTGAATAATAAGAATAATAACCGGGCACCTGCGCACATCCATGTCCGCAGTCCGTTGAAATAAGCACAAAAAAAAATCAAACGAAACAGAATCTGTTTCGCAGATAAAAATGTATATGAATAAACAGAAAAAAAAAGAACTGCACTATGGGACTAGGGGTATAACAAATCAATTGGAGCAGATCTTCGGGAGTTGAGTTGCCAGCTTGCTGGCTGACGCAAAAATAGCAAGCTGGCAAGGAGTTGGACTCAGACAGCTCAATTGTACGTTAACCAGAACTTGAATAAATAATGAAACGTGTTTTAAGAACACGTATAAAAAAAGAATAAAGAGAAAAGATTTTTTTGTGCCTTAAAACCGCCCCCGTCCATGGGGGCGGTAAAATAAAGAGAAACAAAGCCAAGGAAATAAAATTTTGCCAGAAATAGGCAATATTTTTAGCTTTCAGATATAGCAAATGCTATAGTTTATGCTATAGCTTGTAAGAATGAAAGGATTGGAAATCCATGACTATAGATATTTCAAAAGCTGTCAGAGAAATAAGAGAAAAAAACGGATGGACACAGGAAAAAATGGCCCAGGAACTGGGGGTATCATTTTCAACTGTTAACGGCTGGGAAAATGGCAGACGTCAACCCCAGCCATTCCTTATGAGAAGATTAGAGGAAATGCTAAATGAAAAGTAAAGCATGATTGAAGAAATAATAAAACAAATTGAATCAATGGATCTCATGTACCATAAGCTTATGCTTATTGTAGCGAAATCAGGCACAGGGAAAACAAAACTGGTTCAAGAACTATCTAAAAAAATGGAAGCGCCCATTATCAATGTAAACCTTGAAATGTCACGAAGGATGCTGGAATTTACTGAAAGACAACGCAAATTACATGCGAATATCGTTTTTGAAGACTTGATAAAAGAACATAAATCGAACACTATCTTTTTGGACAATATTGAATTGCTTTTTGATGTGGAGCTTGAGTTGGATCCCTTAAAACTTTTAAAAAATATTGCCCGAAATTTTAAAATTATATGCACATGGAATGGCAATGTCGGAGAAAATGTACTCGTTTACGCTAAATCAGGCCATCCTGAATACAAAAAATATGACACAAAAGATATCCTCATTTTCAATCTTAACGACCAACAAGATTTTTCAATAAGGAATAAATGATGCAATACAAAGACTTGATTCAATTTGATCCCATTGAAACCATAATCCATTTGAGAGATGCAGATAAAGAACCATCAGCCAAGCAACTGGTATCAACCTATGTAATTTCAGAGGATATGGCGGAAAAAATAAATAGTGTCATAATTCCTCAGATACAGTTTGAAAAACCGGCTGACAACAAGGGCGTCTTCGTAGTTGGTAATTACGGAACCGGTAAATCCCATTTAATGTCTGTTGTTTCTAGTCTAGCTGAAAATGAAGGATTTCTTAATCTTCTATCTAATGAAGATGTAAGAAATGCTTCAAAACAAGTTTCCGGGAAGTACAAGGTAATAAGACTGGAAATAGGATCAACAACGATGAGCCTTCGAGGGATAATAACTTCACACTTAGAAGAGAACTTACTGAACATGGGAGTATCTTTTTCGTTTCCTCCTGTGGATCAAATAACCAATAATAAGCAGGCATTTGAAGACATGATGTCAGTCTTTTATTCAGTGTACCCTGAGCAAGGGCTTCTACTGGTAGTTGATGAGCTGCTTGATTATTTAAGAACTCGAAATGATCACGAGCTGATTTTAGACCTTAACTTCCTGCGTGAAATAGGCGAGGTATGCAAGGATTTAAAGTTCCGGTTTATTGCTGGAATACAAGAAGCGATTTTTGACAATCCCCGTTTTTCATTTGTCTCCGATAGTATCCGAAGGGTAAAAGACAGGTTTGAACAAATCCTAATCGCCAGAAACGATATAAAATTTGTCGTATCAGAAAGACTTCTAAAAAAGACTTCCGGTCAGCTATCTAAGATAAGGACATATCTTGAGCCTTTCACAAAATATTTCGGAAATATGAATGAACGGTTGGATGATTTCGTTAGCATGTTTCCCGTGCATCCCGACTATATAGATGTTTTTGAACAAGTGACTGTGGTGGAGAAAAGGGAAATTTTAAAAAGTATTACTGCTGCAATGAAAAGGGTTTTAAAAAGCGAAGTTCCTAAAGAATTTCCCGGCCTTATTGCCTATGACAGCTACTGGCCAATGCTTTGCGAAAATCCATCATCACGTGCAGAGCCAGATATAAAGGCGGTAATAAAATGCAGTCAGGTTCTCAGTGAGAGAATTAAGCAGGCTTTTACCAGACCCGCATACAAACCAATGGCAGAACGAGTTATCAACGCTTTATCCGTACATCGTCTTGCCCAAGGTGATATTTACGCTCCTTTGGGAGCTACTGCCGAAGAATTAAGGGATACTCTGTCTCTTTACCACCCCGGAATCGAAGAGTTGGGAGGCGAACCCTCCGAAGACCTGCTTTCCTTGATTGAAACGGTATTAAGGGAAATTCATAAGACAGTTAGCGGGCAATTTATTTCATCTAACCCTGATAACCGGCAATATTACATCGATTTGAAAAAGACTGATGATTTCGATGCTTTAATTGATAAAAGAGCAGAGTCGTTAAGTCCGGCAGACCTTGATCGCTACTATTTTGAAGCTCTAAAAAGAGTAATGGAGTGTGTCGATGTACCGGTGTATGTATCCGGATATAAAATTTGGCAGACAGAAATTGAATGGATAGAAAAAAAGGCGGCAAGAGATGGCTACTTGTTTTTTGGGGCACCTAATGAGAGATCAACAGCAGTGCCTCCAAGAGACTTTTACCTCTATTTTATTCCGCCTTTTGAACCTCCGGATTATAAAGATGAGAAAAAGCCGGATGAAGTATTTATAAAGCTAAAGACACCTACTGATGAGTTTAAAAAACTGCTTAACAGCTACAGCGCGGCCATGGAACTGGCTTTGAAATCTTCCGGCAATGCCAAATCTACATATCAGGCAAAGGCAGAAAGCTTTTTAAAGCTAGTGGTCAAATGGTTCAGGGAAAATATGACATCAGCCTTTAAACTTTCCTATCAGGGAAGGAGCAAGCCTTTGCTGGATTGGGGCAAAGGGCACAATTTGCGCATAAGAGCCAATCTTGGCAACCAGGACAGGATAAATTTCAGAGACATGATGTATGCTATAAGCGGACTGTGCCTGGCGCCGAAGTTTCATGATGATGCGCCTGAATATCCAACCTTTTCTGTCTTGATTACAGGAGAAACAAGATATCAAGCTGTGCAAGATGCAATGAGGGCAATAGCCACAAGCACTATGACAAAACACGGAGCAGCAGTTCTCGACGCACTTGAGTTGTTAGATGGCGACAGGATTGATGTCTATCGTTCTAAATACGCAAAGTATGTTTTAGATGTTATAAACACCAAGCAGGCAGGCCAGGTCGTAAACCGCTCTGAACTTATTTCGGTAGAAAATGGCGTGGACTATATGGGGCCAGGAACAATTCGCCTGGAACCGGAGTGGGTTGTTGTTGTTTTAGCTGCTATGGTTTATTCAGGTGACATAGTTGTTGCGATTGCCGGCAAGAGTTTTGATGCCACAGATCTGAATGCCTTTGCTTCAAGAAACCTAGAAGAACTTATCAATTTCAAACACATAGAAAAGCCCAAAGAATGGAATTTGCCGGCATTGAAATGTTTATTAGAGCTTTTTGGCATTGCACCGGGCAAGGCGCAACTTATTACCCAGGGTCAAGTTGATTATTTTAGGGAGCTTCAAGATAGTGTCACCAAAGTTATTAATAGGATGGTATTTGCCGTTCAACACCTTAATGATGGCATAGAATTATGGGGATCTTCTCTGCTTTCCGATGCCACAGTTAGTGAACACCGTTCAGTTCTTGAAACATCCAAACAATTCATGGAGTCGCTACAAGCGTTTAATGCACCTGGAAAGTTAAAGAATTTTAAATCCAGCATCCAGGAGATAAACGAAAACAAAAGCGCACTTGATTCTCTGAAAGCCATTGAGACACTTTCAATGCTCTGTAAGGAACTGCAACCCGGAGTTGCCTATTTTTCAACTGCTGAGGCGTTATTACCTGCCGGGCATGAATGGCAAAACAAAATTAGAGACCTGCGCATTGAGGTTATAAAAGAAATTGAAAACACTGATGACTACGCCAAATCATCATTAAAACAAAAACTGAAACAAAAATTCGGTACTAAAAGGACAGAATATGCTAATGCTTATATCAGCTTACATTCAAAAGCAAGGTTGGGCGCCAACGAAGACAAGCGTAAGAGCAAATTAATAACAGGTTTTCAAATGGAGCAGATGAAAAAACTTGCCTCTATCGAGCTTATGCCTTCTCAACAGCTTACTGATTTACAGGATACTATTGTAAGCCTTAAACCTTGTTATTCACTTACAGAAAGTGACTTGAAATCAGCGCCAATGTGCCCGCACTGCAGTTTCCGGCCGGCGGCTGAAGACCTCTCAATTAATGCTCAAGACATGCTCTCCCTTTGTGAGGAGCAGGCGGATGATATGCTGAAAAACTGGACATCATCCCTTATAAGCAATCTGGAGGATCCCACAACCAAGGAAAGTGTAGAACTTCTTGGTAAAGATCAGGAGAAAATAATAACAGACCTCTTAAAAGGAAGGGAACTGCCGGATAATGTTGACAATGAATTCATAAAGGCCATAAGTCAAGCGTTGTCGGGTTTGATTAAAATACCGGTAAAACCCGATGACTTGCACAATGCCCTATTTACCGGCGGTTCTCCCGCCACGGTTGAGGATCTTAAAAGAAGAATGGATGTATTTTTAAGCGGGCTCACCAAGGGCAGGGATGAATCAAAGGTTCGCATAGCCTTGGAGAAACAAAATGGAAAAAGATGAGTTAATCCGCAGACTGAATGGATTTGAATGGAAAGAAATCGAATTCAAATCTGCTCAGAATGATGTGCCGCGCAGCGCCTATGAAACAGTATCGGCTTTTTCAAATACTGGCGGTGGATCGCTTGTGTTCGGCGTTAAAGATGACAATGGTCAATTCGAAGTAATTGGTGTAATTCAGATCGATAGAATACAGAACGCATTTCTTAGTACCCTGAGAAGCTCCAGTAAAACTAACCATATTGTTGAAGTCCAAGAATCATCGCTGGAAATAGACGGCAAGACATTACTCGTTTTTTATATACCAGAAGCCCAGCGTAAGCAAAAACCCGTATTTTTGGATGGAGACCTTCGCCGGTCATTCTTGAGAAAAGGGGGCTGTGATGTAAGGTGCACTCAAGAAGAGATAAACCGTTTTCTCAGGGACGCAGCGGATAAAACCTATGACACACAAGTACAGGATGTAAACCCGGAAAAATGCTTTGATGAAAAATCTTTGCAGTGGTATAGAAAAAGGTACTCAGGTCTAAATGAAGGAAGATATGAAGAATTATCGGATATTGAATTTCTCCTGCACTGGGGGCTTATAGTTGAGCAAAGTGATAAAATACTCCCTACAAACGCCGCCATTCTTCTCCTGGGTAATGGAGCGTCTTTACGTCAAATATTAAGCAGACCTGTTGCAGACATACAGTGGTTCCATAGCAATAAAGAAGATGTAGAGCCAGGGACGAGATGGAATGACAGACTATTAGCCGAGGATAACATTATCATAAGTTGGCGTTTGATACTAGAGAAATACGCCGCTCACTCAGAGGTGCCTTTTTCCATAGATCCGCAAACTCTTGAGCGAAACGAAAGACCGCCGGACTATATTTCATTTCGGGAAGCCATGATAAATGTTTTGATTCATCAGGACTACGCTGATAATCAGAGAAAACCGGAAGTAAGATTCTTTAAGGATCGAACAGTATTCTGGAATCCTGGCGATGCCTTTGCCACGGACAAGGAGTTGGTTGAACAGGGAGAAAAGGAGGTAAGAAACCCTCTGATCGTTTCCGCTATGAGAAGGATACGGCTTAGCGAACAGGCCGGCTCGGGCATGCCTGAAATATTCAGAAACTGGCAGCAGCTCGGAAATTTACCACCGGTTATTGAAAATGATAAGTCCCATAAAACGTTCCGCTTGAAACTACTGAAAGAGGAGCTTCTTTCAGAAGAACAGCTTCTATTCCAAGCCAGCCTCGGTGTCCACCTCAGTGAGGAAGAAGCGAAAACATTCGCATATGCCACGAAGAAAGAATTCTTGACCATTCCAGAGGTGAAGCTGCTATTAAGCATACCGTATTCTGGCGCAAAAACCGTACTGGACAGGTTGGAAACACAAGCCTTATTGGTTAAGGAAGTTGAAGGAGAAAACCCTGTTTATGGTTTGGCTGAGCACCTAAAAAACCGCGATTTTGAGCAAAAAACGCCAACTGACTTAGTCACTGACCAAGTTGAAGCAAAACCGGGCGACTTAGTCACTGACCAAGTAAAGAAAGAAGAGCAAGGCGAAATTTCAGCGAAAAAAGTTCCACTAAAAAGCCTTTCGGATATTCAACAGAAAATCCTTCAGATGTGTGATGTTCCAAGAAGCATAGGGGATTTGATGGAACATGTCCAACTTAAAAACCGCACCCATTTCAGAACTAACCACCTCCAGCCTATGCTGGATGGTGGTGTAATCAAAATGACAAATCCTGAAAACCCAAACGCCTCAAATCAGAAGTATGTCTTGACTGAAACAGGCGTGGAAATAAAAGCCAGAAGGAAAAGCTAAGCCCTAATTTTTCAAAGGGACCCCATGAAGAAAAACTCTAAACAGAAAACCCTATTCCAGGAATCCGAACAGCAGGAATTGGAGCTTTCCTCCAAACCCGAAAATGAAGGCCCGGTTGAATGCCTGGGAATGACTTTCGAAAATGATGAAAAGCGCCGCGAGCACTTCCTCTCCATCCTGCGGGAAAAACTAAAAGACCCCGAGTTCCGCAAAATTGAAGGTTTCCCCATCGGCGAAGACGAAGACATCCTCGCCCTCTCCGACCCGCCCTACTACACCGCCTGCCCGAATCCATTTATTGATGATTTTATCAAACACTACGGAAAGCCTTATGATCCGAAAGAAGAATACAAACGCGAACCTTTTGCAGCTGATGTGAGTGAAGGAAAGAATGATCCTATCTACAATGTCCATTCATATCATACCAAAGTTCCTCACAAAGCAATAATGCGATACATTTTGCATTACACAGAGCCAGGTGATATTGTTTTTGATGGATTTTGTGGTACAGGGATGACTGGAGTTGCCGCACAAATGTGTGGTGATAAATCAATAATAGAGTCATTAGGATATCAAGTAGATCAAAATGGAAAAATTCAAAAACAGGAAGAAAGTTCAGATAGGAAAAAAGTGTGGTTATCTTTTTCAAAAGCTGGGATAAGAAATACAATTTTGAACGACTTATCTCCATCGGCAACATTTATCGCATATAATTACAATTACCAATATCATTTGGATGTTTTTGAAATAGAAGTAAATAAAATTCTAAAAAGCATTGAGAATGATTATGGATGGATGTACGAAACCAAACATAAAGACGGGGAGACAGGAAAAATAAATTATACCGTCTGGTCAGATGTGTTTTTATGCAATGAATGTGCTAAAGAAATAATATACTGGGATGTTGCTTTAAATAGCAAAGAAGGTAAAGTTAAAGATGAATTTAATTGTAATCATTGTAACAGTCTCCTAAAAAAGAGAAACCTACAACGGGCTACTTCGACATATTTAGACAAATATTTAAACAAACCTGTAAAATTAGCAAAGCAAGTCCCTGTGTTAATAAAATACACCATTGATAAGAAAAGTTATACAAAAATTCCAGATTCAAAGGACTATAAACTAATTGAAGATATTGAAAGCAAAGATGTTCCCTTTGACATACCTGTATTCCCTCTACCGGATGGCTACAATACAAACCAACCAAAAAAATCTCATGGTATCACACATGTACACCACTTTTATACAAAAAGAAATTTAATGATTCTCGCAGCTTTTAATCATCACCTAGAGGAACTTAATAAAAAATTTTTGTTAACAGGTGTCGCATGCCGTTCTACGTTAATGAACAGAATTCATATTAAGAACTATTTCTTTGGTGGAGGAGGCTGGAACGCTGGTTATTTAAAAGGAACATTGTACATTTCATCAATACCTATTGAGACTTCAATATTTGAACAACTAAAAGATAGGTTAAATGCATTTTTAAGGGCTTTTAATAATAAGAAAAACTCCAATGCTTTTATTCAAACATCATCAGCAGATGAACTTAATTTAAAGCCAAATTCTGTTGATTACATTTTTATTGATCCTCCATTCGGTGCAAATATCAATTATTCTGAACTAAATATTATTTGGGAAGCTTGGTTAAAAGTTAAAACTAACAATTCCAAAGAAGCAGTTGAAAATCCGGTGCAAAACAAAACTATAAGTGAATATCGCAGAATAATGATGCTTGGATTTAAAGAGGCCTATAGGATATTAAAGCCAGGGAGATGGATGACAGTAGAATTTTCAAATACAAAAGCTTCTATTTGGAATAGCATTCAGTCAGCGATAATTGAATCGGGTTTTATAATTGCGAATATTTCATCTTTAGATAAAAAACAAGGTAGTTTTAAGGCGGTAACAACACCAACCGCTGTTAAACAAGATTTAGTAATATCAGCATACAAACCAAATGGGGGGTTTGAACAACGGTTTTTAAAAGAAGGCAAAAATATAAGCGGAGTATGGGATTTTGTCAGAACACATATGAAATATTTACCAATAGTAAAAATTCAAAACAATTCAATTGCTGCTATACCTGAAAGAGATCCAAGGATATTATATGATCAACTATTAACATATTATATCAGAAAAGGAATTTCAATACCAATTTCAAGTCCTGATTTTCAACAAGAATTAGCTCAATACTTTCCCATGCGCGATAATATGTACTTCCTCCCTGAGCAAGTGACTGTTTATGACAAAGAAAGGATGAAATATAAGGATAATCCTCAATTATCTCTTTTCGTGTCTGATGAATCAACTGCAATAAGTTGGCTCCGCGTGCAATTGCTAAAAAAGCCTCAGTCTTTTCAAGAAATACATCCTCAATTTATTAAAGAACTTGGTGGATGGAAGAAGAACGAAAAACCATTAGAATTAATGGAGTTACTTCAATATAATTTTATACGCTTTGAGGGCAAGGGAGACGTACCCAGCCAGATTCATAGTTATCTCTCGACTAATTATAAAGACATGAGGAAGTTACCTAAAGATGACACTGTTCTTCAGGCAAAGGCCAAGGATAAATGGTATGTACCTGATCCGAACAAAGCAGGAGATTTGGAAAAGATAAGAAAGAAGGCTCTATTAAAAGAGTTCGAGGAATACCGGAAGACAAAGCAGAAGAGGCTTAAAATATTTCGGCTTGAGGCCATGCGTGCGGGTTTTGAGAAAGCCTGGCAGGAAGCTGATGACGATACAATTATCCAAGTAGCGGAAAAAATACCCGAGAATGTGTTGCAGGAAGATCAAAAACTTCTTATGTGGTATGATATGGCTTTAACACGTCGCGGAGATTGATGTCGATCACTGATACTCAAACCTGGTATTACAGCACGGAGCACAAGCAGCCCTGCAAGTTGCTTGAGTGTCAATCACTATGGGGAAATCAGATATGCAGAGTATGGCTGCCTGACCAGGGTGCCGTTGTCCGGGTTGCGAAAGAAGATCTGACACCCTTGGAAGAAAGCAATTATTATACCCCGGAAAAAATCGTGTATATTGCAATGGCGGCCAAGGTGGCAGATGCCGTGAACAGAGATGTATTGATGGCGCCCATTGAGTCCAATGTAATTCCGCTCCCACACCAGATAAACGCCCTTTCCAGAGCGGTATCGGGCAATAGGGTGCGATACCTGCTTGCCGACGAGGTGGGATTGGGCAAGACTATTGAGGCCGGGCTTATCATGCGGGAATTAAAAATCAGAGGTCTTGTAAGAAGGATTCTTGTTGTAGCTCCCAGGGGCATCGCTCCGCAGTGGGTGGCTGAAATGGACACTCATTTCAATGAGACCTTTTCATTGATTGTGCCTGGTGATTTTACCGCTATAAGACGTGTCACACAAATTGAGAATATCTGGAAAGCCAATGACCAGGTCGTGTGCCCCATGGATTCAGTTAAACCGCTGGAAGGCAGGCGCGGGTGGGATAGCTCGAAAATAGACGAATATAACCGTGATAGGTTCCATGATATTGTAACCGCGGGATGGGATATGATAATTGTGGACGAAGCTCACCGGCTCGGCGGAAGCACGGAGCAGGTCGCCAGGTACAGGCTGGGACAGGGGCTGGCTGAAGCTGCCCCTTATTTTCTGCTGTTGTCCGCTACGCCTCATCAGGGTAAGACAGACTCCTTTCGCCGCATATTATCCC
The DNA here is from genome assembly GCA_042567505.1 of Fibrobacterota bacterium. Taxonomy (GTDB): domain Bacteria; phylum Fibrobacterota; class Fibrobacteria; order UBA11236; family JADFYW01; genus JBHPJW01. The sequence goes on along the minus strand of JBHPJW010000009.1, from coordinate 46,128 downwards.
TGATTGATAATGAAGCTTTTCCAGACGAGCAAAGCATTACAAGAGAAAACGTTCAGAATTATGTCATTAGAACTGAAAAAAGGCAAGCCATTAAGGCCGACGGCAGCCCGTTATTCCTGCCCCGGAAAACAAAACTGCAGGCCATAGCCTGGGAGGAAAAACACAATCTTCAACGACTGCTCTACGAGGGTGTATCAAACTATGTCCGGGAAGGATATAACCGGGCTATGCGCTCCAAAAAAAACTATATCGGCTTTCTAATGCTGCTTATGCAGAGGCTCGTGACTTCTTCAACCCAGGCTATTCAAGCCGCTCTTGAAAAACGGCAACAAGTCCTTCAGGAACCATCTGAGCAATTATCATTATTTCCTGAAATACTGGAAGAAGAATGGAACGATTTGGATGGCCAGGAACAACTTGAATCCATCATCGGCGCTAGATTTACCGCCGCAAAAACAGAGCTGGAAGAAGTCAAGACGCTTCTTGAATTGGCAAAACGATGCTCAGCTGCATCTCAGGATGCCAAGGCCGAATATCTCCTTGGCCTGATATACAAGCTCCAACAGGAGGAAAAAGATCCTGACTTAAAAATCCTGGTTTTCACAGAGTTCGTGCCTACCCAGGAAATGCTGCGTGCGTTTCTAAGCGAAAGAGGATTTTCCGTGACGCTGATTAACGGCTCAATGGGCATGGAAGAAAGAAAGAACGCACAGGAATCTTTCTCACAAAACACCCGCGTTCTCATATCCACCGATGCAGGCGGCGAAGGACTAAACCTGCAATTCTGCCATGTGGTAATCAACTATGACATACCCTGGAACCCCATGCGACTGGAACAGCGCATAGGCAGGGTGGACAGGATAGGGCAGAAACATATCGTTAAGGCCACAAACTTTGTACTTGATGATACCGTGGAACACCGGGTTCAGCAGGTACTTGAACACAAGTTAACAGTCATCTTTGAAGAATTTGGAGTGGATAAAACCGGTGACGTGCTGGATTCAGCTCAAGCCGGGCAAATTTTCGATAAGGCATATATCAACGCCATTCTGAATCCTGATGATCTTGAATCAAAAATAGACAAGACTATAAACAGCATTAAAACCACAGCAAAAGAAAATAAAGAAGCTGCGTCCCTATTAGGCGAATCAGGTAATGTGAAACCAGATTCGGCGAAACAAGTCGTTACCCACCCCGTTACATTCTGGGTAGAGCGGATGGTCACGAATTTTCTTTTTGCCAACGGTGGTAAGGCTGATTGCAAAGACAATGTATACCATCTAACATGGCCAAATGGAGCAACACAGGATAATGTCGTTTTTTCATTTGATGACATTGAAAGCAAGATGAATATCAAGCGGATGACCCTGGAAAATTCTGATGTAAGAAAAATCGCCCTGCAATGCCCACATATATTGAAGGGACAGACTGTACCATCAATTACCTTATCAACTATTCCCGATGAAATTGAAGGTGTATGGTCTTTATGGCAAATTATACTTCAAGGCAAAAAATTTGAAGAAAAAAAAGTCTTTCCACTATTTCTTGATAAGAATGGTAAGGTTATGGTACCCACGGCAAAGAGAGTTTGGGAGGCTTTTATAACAGAAGCGCCAAGGATTATTAATGATGAGAAGCATAATAACTATGAAACATACGATCTTTCCTATAAAGCTGCTTTAGAAACAGGCCGGCCGTTATTTGATAAATTGAAAAATGATTATCAGGTTTTTTTACAAGAGGGGGAGCGTAAGTATATCAATTCAATTTCCTCTAGAAAAAAATTACTGGAAAGTATAGGGCTGCCTGAAGTGCGCAATTACCGATTGAAGAAAATTGAGGAAGAAGACTCTGATTGGAAGAAAAAGCATAATCTGGCATCCATAACTCATCCTGATTTAACATGTTTGTTGCTGCTTCAGATTGCAAAGGCTAAATAAAATGACTTCCTGGCGTGATAGCATATTGAAGGAATTCTCTCCGAATATATCGCGTCTTACCCTTGTGGCAGATCCTGATGGTCTGCTTTTAGAAGAAGGGGTACTCAAAGGCATCCGGGAAAAAGGTTTTGAACTTATACCTTTTGAAGATCATATTGCGTTCCGGTATGCTTATGAATCCAAATACCGCGGTACATGGGACAAAGGCATTGAAACGGACTTGGTTGTTGTGCTGCACTCCTCCGAAAGCGACCTGGACGCTCTGCCATTTGACCTGCTTCAGGCTGGCAGGAAATTATCATTCAATTTAGGTGACCTTTTCCCAAAAATGAGTTATCCAGTCGTCGACGCCTTGAACCGCAAGGATTTAGACAGCTTATTTGCTGCTCAACAGCAATATACGCCAGAGCGCTTAAGTGACAACGGGACAAAAGATTTCATTCTCCTGCATGTATTCGGTATCGCTCCTGAAACTATTAAAAAGGATTCCGACCTGTTGCAGGTATTGTTACGACGCCATTATAAAAAGCAGCAAATCCCTGAAATATTAAATGTCCGGTTAATTTGGACATTAAAAAATACAGGACAATTTAATGATTGGTCGCTTGAGGAGATTGTAACCGATGAACTAGCCTTCTACAGTTTTTTACAGGAACGCTGGCCGTTATTTTTAAACCGGTTATTGAATATTAAAAATGATACAAAAACAAAAGTGCATTTTACCGGGCCTGAATATTTACCATTCGATCATGATGATGTAAAAGTTTATATCGACAATTTATTTCTCGAGGGCTTTTTAGAACCAATTGATTTTCAAGAGGCTAAATTACCCGGCTCATCATGGGCAATTGTTGGTATTAGACATGACGCTGATGCAGGCATAAAAATCAGATATGACAAATTACTTAAAAAAGTAAAGGAAGAAATACCCCCTATAGACTGCACTTATATTGAATGGCTTACCTTTGCAACTAAATTTTCCGAGCTTCAGAAATCATCTTTATCAAAGGATCTCTCCACGGAAAATAAAGACATTGTCGACGAACTTTTCACTTCCATAGATGATAGTTTCACTAAATGGCTGACCGGACATTATTTCCACCTCTACAACCAACCGCCCGTTCCGCCCGCCATGGTTCATCATATCCCAAAGGCTTTATCCAGGCATATACATGAAAACAAAATTGCATTAATAATTATTGACGGGCTTTCGTGCATGCAATGGTCTATTTTGAAGGATGTGCTTGTCCAAAAAGACAAAAGCATAGCGTTTAAGGAAAATAATGTTTTTGCATGGGCTCCTACCTTAACTTCTGTTTCGCGGCAGGCTTTGCTTGCCGGTAAGGCGCCTCTCTATTTCCCTGATACCATTCATACGACAGCTAGAGAAAGCCGGCTATGGTCACAATACTGGGATAGTCATAACCTAAAGCCTAATAACGTTTCCTTTTTAAAAAACTTGGGCTCTGAGCCAGTTGAGGATACCATAGGTCAGACAGCCATACGTTCTATTAGGGCCGTAGCACTTATCATTAATACCATTGATGATATCATGCATGGATCGGTTCTTGGGCAACAAGGAATGGCTGGCCAAATACAATTATGGGCTGAGAATGGGTATTTATCAAAAATGATAGGCGGATTGCTGAATCATGATTTCAAAGTTTTTATCACATCTGATCATGGCAACATAGAAGCTACAGGTACTGGGCGTCCTTCCGAGGGAATCTTGGCTGAAACAAAAGGCGAGAGAGCCCGAGTATTCAGTTCCCAAACTTTGAGAAATCGTTTAAAAGAGAAACTACCTGAGAGTATTGAATGGCCTTCAAACGGCCTGCCAGAGAAATATTTTCCTTTATTAGCGGCCGGAAACTCAGCTTTTATAAATAAAGGAGAGAAATCAATTTGTCATGGCAGCATCTCCATTTCTGAACTTATTGTACCCTTTGTAGAAGTACTGCGGAGAAAAACTTGAAAAGTGATCATTTAAAAATAGGATTTGATCGGGCGCTTAATTTACAGTGGCTTAATGCTGCTGCTGATATAGCCAGAAAAAACATACGTGAAAGCGAAAAAATCGCTCTTATTGATGAAATGTTAAGTGGAACGCCGCTGGGAAAAGAAGCGCGAAGAAAAAGCAGAACGGTATTGGCATCTATATGGGTTAGAAAGAATGATGAGCAAGCCTCATTTCATAAATCAAGCATTCATTTGCTTGAAAAAACCGGCATAAACGATAGGATAATTCTCCATTGGGGCAGATGTATTGCCACTTATCCATTTTTTGGCTTCGTAGCCACCCAATGCGGAAGACTGCAAAAACTACAAGATGACATGACTATTCATGAAATAAAGAGAAGGGTAGTGGAAAAATATGGAGATACGGAAAGAGTTATCAGGTCTATACGTCAAACGATACAGACCTTTAAGCTATGGGGAATATTAAAACAAGAAGGTTCAAACGAATACACAGCAGAACAGAAAAGAAAGATAAATTCCAAAGAAATTTCCGCATGGCTTCTCCAGTCTTTTTTTTATTATCAAAGCACCCAAACAGCAAGCTTTGATGAATTGACGCACCACCCTGTATTTTTCCCATTTGCCCTGGCTGAAGTTAATCCTAAAAGAATCAGCCTTTTAAATGAGCAACTTGACTTTATTCAGAATGGGATACATGATATATCGATAACTATTAAAAATGGAAAAAAGTCATAAATAAATTTCAAAAGGAGCCTTACAATGGCAATCAACTATGTAAAACCTCAAAAAATCAGTATAAAAAACCATACGGAATTAGATGAAAAATGGGTTCAGGAAATTATTGCTGAAGACCCATCCATTCTTGGGCTCGGGGATCTTATATTAAAAGACAAAGAAAGAATACAGCCACATGCTGGTCGGCTTGATATTCTCCTGCAGGACGAAGACTCAACAAAAAGATACGAAGTAGAAATCCAACTTGGTAAAACTGATGAAAGCCACATCATTAGAACCTTAGAATATTGGGATATTGAAAGGAAACGGTATCCGCAATACGAGCACTGTGCTGTAATCGTGGCAGAGGACATTACAAGCCGGTTCCTTAATGTTATCAGTCTGTTTAACGGCGCGATACCACTCATTGCCATTCAAATGAACGCTATGAAAGTGGGGGAAAATACATCCCTCATTTGTACGACAGTTTTAGATCAACTGACCCTGGGGCTCGTTGATGACGATGAAGAAGTTTCTGAATCAACGGATAGAAATTTTTGGGAACAGGTCAGAGGGACAAAAAGCACTGTCGCTCTGGCGGACGAAATGCTTGAGTTGATTAAAACATTTTCTCCAAACTTGGAACTCAAATACAATAAGTTTTATATCGGGTTAGCTGAAAATGGCCAACCAAATAATTTCGCAATTTTCAGGCCTCAAAGAAATATGATGAGGATAGAACTAAAAATACAGAAATCACAAGAGATGGAAGAAAAAATTGAAAATGCAGGATTGGACATGCTTGATTATGATAACCGCTGGGGCAGGTACAGAATCAAAGTAAGCAAAGGAGATATAAAGAAAAACAAAGAATTCTTGATTGAAGTATTAAAGACAGCTTTTGAAAAATAATGATCGCCTACGCCCGTCGTGGGCCACGGCGAAAAAAATACGGCACAAAAAGATCTTAAGAAAAAAAAGAAAATGAATAATATTAATAGAAATGTGATTCAAGTCTGGTTAACAAACGGATGGAGCCGATCCTCTGGAGCTGGATTGCCGGTTTGCTGGCTGGCGCAAAAATAGCAAACCGGCAAGGCAACGGAATCGGACGGCTCATCCTTAACGTTAATTGGTTCGCCGCAATCCCCGCACGACCTGTCTTTGGAACGTCCGGCGCGGGAAATTTCAACCGTGATAATACCTGTAGGTACTGCGATAATTGCGTATCCCGTTATCATGATCAATGAGGATATGAATTTACCCAGGGCGGTAACCGGCACAATGTCGCCGTAACCCACGGTGGTTATGGTGATAACGGCCCAATAGATGCTCTGGGGGATGCTGTCGAATCCATTGCTGCCGCCTTCAACCACGTACATCACAGAACCCATAATAACCACAATGAGCAGGATACTTAAGAAGAAGACCGCAATTTTATATCCGCTGGCTTCCAAAGCCCGGATCAGCACCTGCCCTTCGGTGAAATACCGCCCAAGCTTTAAAACCCTGAATATCCGTAAAAGCCGTAAGATGCGGATAGTAAGAAAAAAATGGGCCCCGCTGAACAAGACGGCAAAATATGACGGCAGTATCGCGAGCAGATCGATAATCCCCCAGAAACTGAAAATATAACGAAGAGGGTGTGGATGGGAAAATATTCTGGCCAGATATTCAATCGTGAATATAAAGGTAAATGCCCACTCCAGGAAATTCAGTAATCCGGGTTTCCAGGGCAGCCACGCTTTCCAGAATAACCACCAGCACGCTGAACAAGATGGACCAAAGAAGAATAATATCAAACCTTTTTCCCCATGCAGTATCCGTCCCGAAAATCGTTATATACACACTTGACTTGAAGGAATACTTTTGTTTTGTGCTCATATCTGGAAATTCTGTCTTTATCCTTTACTTATCCTTGAGGTATATGCTCTTTATTTCTCATGCATCCGCCTTTCCCTTCCATTTCAGAAAGTGTGACACGGGCATATAAGCCATCCTGCGCAGCCCGCCGACAGAAGTCATATGGCGAAGGGGTTGGGTCACACCTAATTTCAATTCATCTATTACCACCTTCTCATTCACCTCACCCTCCTCCTTCACCTTGGAAAGCCGGTTGACGGCAAAAAGACCGACTATGAATGCAAAAACAAAAAGAAAATCCAGGGCCTTGAAATTCAAAGCATAGACAGATAATTCGCGGGCAGGGTCCGTCCAGTTAACCGCAAATGATAGTTCCCGGTTGGAAAAGAAATCAGCAATAGTACCGCCCAGCATGGGGGCCATGCTTCCAGCGAGGGCTCCGACTATACCAAAAACGGTCATATAAGAATGGGCCTGGCCTTTGGGAGACATTTTGAGGGCCATATTTCCTGAGGCCAGGGTAAATCCCGCCATCGCCATGCCGCTGAAAATATGGATAACAAAAAGCAGCGGCATGGTCAGGAAATATTTTTCAGGCATGGTGGTGAATGTCCAGGCAAGAATGACGAACAAAAACAGCGGGCCGCTTACTGCGAACACCGATTTGTTGGAAAACCTGTCGGCGATCCGACCCCAGATTTTCAGAAACATCATATTGGTAAGCTGGCTGGTTACTGTCAGCAGGGTCACCATGAAAAGAGAAATGCCGATACGCTTCAGCATGTATATAATGAAGAAGGGCACCGCCAGGTTAATGGCAAAGGTCCAGATTCCCGAAAAGACCAGCATATTACGGAAGTTTCCGTCTTTTACCGGTCCGGTAAACAGACTAATTAATGACTCCCCCTCTGGCAGTTGCATTTTCGGTTCAGGAATCCGGGTAATTGCCAGCACGCCGGCTATTCCGAAAAGGAGCCCTACGAAAAAGAGAATCGAGAAAGCATACAACGGCGCTGAGGGATTGACAGCCTTCCACCAATCTACGAACCACCCGCCCGCCAGTGTCAGGACAAGGGCGATTCCCGTGCTCATCATCATCCGTCGGGACATTATCTTTCCCATGGAGTCTCCCGGTAGCACATCGCGCAAGAGTGAATTCCATGCCGGCCCCGCCACGGCTCCAACCAGCATGGAGATGATTAGCCATTGAAGTAAAAAAGAAACACCAGCATTTACAAAGATTACTGGTATAAGGATAATAAACAGCCATAGGACTCTGGAAAATGCAGCACATACCATCACTATGGGTCTGCGCAGTTTTAATGCTTTAACAATCAGCAACCCGGGAATCTGAATCAGCTGACTCAGAAATGTGAAGGTAGCTATAAGACCGATTTCATAATTTGATGCGCCCAGTGAAATAGCAAAGGCCGATAAAAACACACCGCCCTGAAGCGTCCCCATACCAGAAGAGAAAATGCCATCAGCTGTTACCATTCTAACGCTGCGCTGCACATCCTGCTCTGATAGTGAGTCCTGGGTTTTGAGGAAGAACAACAGATTATCCCTGGTAAATCGTTTCATTTTTCTCATATCCTCTATATCAAGAATGCGTATATATTATTTGGTGTTTAGTAAGGCGGTTCTTTGTGTTTGAGTGTTTTTCTATGAATGTTCATCTGAAACTGCTTGTTCCAGTTCGCTGAGTTTCAGGTCGATCAAATCCCTGGGTAGTTTTTTCGGCAGGGGCCAGGACACATGCGCTATCCGGTTTTTGCCGTTCTTTTTTACATGATACATAAGATCGTCCGACAGTTTAAGCATATCCCGGATGTCGGTCATTGGCTCGACCAGGGTGACGGCCCCGATACTGAACGTGACCGGCCACTTGTTCTTCTTCATGATCTGAAGCAGCCGTTTGCGCAGGTTCTTTAAAGCAATACCTGATTCTTTCTGTGGAGTATCTGCGAGAAGCACCGCGAATTCATCCCCTCCCAAGCGGGCGGTTATGTCTGTCCGTCTCAAGTTAGACGTTAATTCTTCAACTACCTTTATAAGGAGGCGGTCACCTTCCTCATGTCCCTGTTGGTCGTTGACCATTTTAAAATTGTCCAGATCTATGTAAGCAACAGAAAATGGCCGTTTATACCGCTTGCATCGGTCCAGCTCGAATTGGGCTTTCTCCTGAAAGGAACGGCGGTTTGCCAGCCCAGTAAGAGCGTCTGTATCAGCCAGGCTTTCTTCCAAATCGAACATTCTTTTTATTTGTACGGTGAGAAGGGTAATTATGACAAAGAATGATAGTCTCACGAAGGCATTCCAGAATGGAATGGCTACATAAGAATAGACGTGTCCCGAAAAATGGTCGGCAAGCATCCAGGATAAGGCTGCAATCAACGAAAAGGAGATTCCCATCCGCTTATGCCCGTACCACGAAACGAAACTGACAGGGATGGCATAAAACAGGGAGAAGGATATTTCATGACCGATCAAATAATCGATTGTTCCGAATATTATAATCATGAAAATCCCGGCCATTGCAATAACAAACCGGAGCTTTCCCGTGAAATATAAGTTGAGTGTATTAAACATCGCTCCGCAATCAACAGGTGATATTGAATTTATACTTAAAAAATAGGTTTGTCTTTTAAACCTCCAAATAGGGATTATTTAGGCTGTTCTGCAGTTTTCGCGGTATGAATCTATTTGTTTAATAGTTAAGTTTGAGACAATGAGATCACATCCTAAAAAGACCAGCATCATAGCCACCTTGGGCCCGGCCAGTTATGCCCCCTCAGTGATTGAGCGTCTCATACGTGCCGGTACTGATTTGTTCCGGTTGAACTTTTCCCATGGGTCACATAGCGAGTATGACAGGGCAATAATGGCAATAAGAAAAGTGTCCCGAAAACTGGATATGCACGTTGGCATTCTCTGTGACTTGCAGGGCCCCAAAATTCGCACAAGAAGAACCGAGGGTGATAAAGCTGTTGGTCTTAAAAAAGGGACCATGGTGGAAATAACCTCTAAAAGTCTATTATGCGATAGTAAAAGGATATCTATAGATTTGCCGCATCTTTATAGGCACGTTAATCCGGGTCAAAATATACTGATTAATGACGGGGCAATACGCCTGCGGGTGATTGAAGTAGATAATACAAGCCGGTTAATCCGATGCAAGGTGCTCAATTCCGGCTATTATACTTCAAATAAAGGAATAAACTTACCGGGCACTAAGGTTCGGATCTCGTCATTAACAAAAAAGGACAAAGAGGACCTCGCGTTTGCTCTCCAGCGGGACGTTGAGTTTGTCGCTCTTTCATTTGTCAGGCATGAAAGGGACCTGAAACTGCTTTCAAGATTAATAAATGCTGCCGGGAAAAATATCAAGTGTATTGCTAAACTGGAAAAACCGGAAGCGGTGGCCAGGTTAAGTAAAATATTGGATTTTTGTGATGGAATCATGGTGGCCAGAGGCGACCTGGGTGTGGAGACATCCCCAGCCAGAATGCCCATACTTCAAAAGGATTCTGTTCAAGATGCGAACCGCCTTGGGAAATTCACCATTGTGGCCACACAGATGTTGGAAAGTATGATAAACCAGGCTTTTCCCACAAGAGCAGAGACCACAGACGTGGCCAATGCTATTCTCGACGGGGCCGATGGTGTCATGCTGTCAGGGGAAACATCAGTAGGTAAATATCCCGTTGAGTCGGTCAAGGCCATGGCTGAGATCGCACGTGAGACAGAGCGGAGCGCATATTATCCCAGGCCGTTCAGGGACTTGTCTCTGAAAAAGAACTATCCTCCCCATGCCATTTGCGAGGCGGCAAATTGGGCCAGCCGCGATCTGGAAGGTGCGCCTGTTATTGTATTCACAATGACTGGAGCCAATGCACATTATCTTTCCAAGATAAGGTTTCAGGCTCCAATTTTTGCTTTCACGCCAAATGACCATGTTGCCAGATCCCTTTCCCTGGCCTGGAACATCGTGCCATTTGTTCTGGAATACGAAGAAAACATGCGTATTCTGCAAAAAAGGGCTGAGGACCTGCTGATGAAAAGCAGGCGGGTAAAAAAAGGTGAGCTAGTTATAATCCTTGGTGGAGAGATGCTGGTAAAGGGAGCAACTACGCAGCTGGAAATAAAAAAAGTGGGTGAAGAATAATAGAACGGTCAGAAAATGTTCGCACTAAAATAAAGTCAAGGTTTGTATGCCTATTAAAAATAAAAGAACAATCTTTTAATAAAGATTAAAGAACGCCTGCGCCCGTCCTGGCCGCAGGCTTGGAGAAAACACAAAAAATCTTTTTAATTCGAGCCGGTTCTGAGAACACAATACAAAGAAAAGATCAAGCCTGTTTAATATGGGGTAGAAAGGTTTGAAACCCACTATGAGTCCTAAGGTGATAACAAGCGGATGGAGACCGATCCTCCAGAAACAGGATTGCCGGAGTGCTGGCTTACGCAAAAATAGCACTCCGGCAAGGAAATGGAATCGGACGGCTCATCCTTAACGTTCTTTCTATTTTTTTTGAGTTATACCGAGTTTATTAGGATGAATTGGAAAAAACGTCGAATTCGTTAAAAAATAACAGATTTTAGGAGCAAGAATGCCTGAAAGATATCTATCAGTTATTGAAATTGCTGAGTACCTCGGGGTAAAGCGCGATACCATCTACAAGTGGGTTGAAAAGAAAAATATGCCTGCGCATCGTGTTGGAGGAAGGCTGCTCAAATTTACCACCAAGGAAGTGGACAAGTGGGTTAAATCGGGACCTATGAAAAAATGAATGCTGAATATATAGAAATAGATTTAACCCTGGCACAGAAAAAGGCCGTCTTGAAGTATGCGGGAGTTAGCGTGTTTGGAGGGGTTATTAATCAGGACCTGAAAGATAAACGGAAGAAGTGGGTGCGGTTTGATAAATTTGAAATAGCGGATGTTATCGGGGAATTGACCTATCATCTCAACAGAAGTAAAAGTGATTCAACGATTGACTTTCTGGATGAGTTGATTTGCCACTTGGAGTATTATGAAAAGAGTTAGGAAGAGAATTGACGCTGAGGGTGTTAATTCCCCCGCTGTTTCAGCATAAAATTCCCGCGTAATTTCTCCAGCCAGAAGCAGATACATTTCGGCCCTTTTCTCTTTACTTTCCATAGTTTCCTACCTACCTTGATTTTTCAACCAGCAGGGCCAGGAGTCGTTTTCCATCATTTCCATGGGAGCTATTCCAATGTCCATCCGGATGAATACAGACTCCAGCAAGAGCCTGTCATCCCGGATAAAGAACCTGTATTCCAGTCCTTCCCATTCAAGGGTAAACAGACTGTTATCGAAAATATGCCCTTGAAGCCCCATGATTTTGATGAGGCGACGGATGTTTCTCCTGGACAGGACAGGGAAAAGAGGCCTGTCTTTTTTCATGTCGCCATCTCCATGTTGTTCACCAGATCTGAGGTGATGAGCTTTTCATTTCTTTCTTCAGCCAGTTCCATGGCCATAGCGCAGCGGTTCATGATTTCACGTCGGTTTCCGTTGGCATCAGCCGCCAGGATAGCCAGGGCGTCCTCCTGTATGACGTTTTCCGGGGCACCGGCTATTTTGAGACGATGGCGTATAAAGTCGGCCGACTCTTCAGCATCAAGCTTGGCTATCCGGAACATGAAGGCCATGCGTGTGCGGATGGGTGAGAAGATGTCCAGGTTCATGGTTTTCTTGAGGTTACCATGTCCGCATAAGATTAGTGAGGCGGAAGCGGTCCGGCTTTTACCATCGTGGAGTAGGGCGCACAGGTCCATGAAGCTGTCCTGCTCCATGGCATGGGCGTCATCGATGATGATGACGGGAAAACCCTTTTCCCTCTGGTGTACAAAGTATTTCGCCAGGCGGCGTATGAGCGAACCCCTGCCCGAGGTATCTACACCGAGTTCCTCGCAAAGTTCGCGCAGCATGGCGCTCCGTTTAAGTCCGGCATAGGGTATGTATGCGCTGTGGTAAGTCTTTGGGTCGAGCTGCTCCATGAGGGACTTTAGTAGCATGGATTTTCCCGCGCCAGGCTCTCCGTACAGGCAAAGGCTCTTGCCCTGGGAGATGAAGTTTTGCGCCCTTTTCAGCAGCGCCTGGTCCTGCCGGCTGAAGAACGGCTCCCGTACCTCGAACGTATCGGAAAAGGGCGGGTATCTGAATTTGAATGTTTCTCCGGTCATTTGTTTTTCCTCCTTTTGGGAATGGGGTTTTTGAAGCGATGAGCGTTTTTGAACTTGTCCAGCGGCCTTACGGGCACCAGTTCCTCTCCGATATAGATAACGGAAAGGTCCCAGGGCAGATAGCTTACTTTGACCTTCTGTCCGGGCAGAGCTTCTGGTACATCGTAGACTTGTCCTTTAAGGCGGATACAACCGTTGGAATAGATGGCTTTGTTCTCTTCCATACGGAACAGGGCATCTACATCCTTAACTCCATCAAGATTTTTGAGCTTTTCGCCCTTGTCCTGCAGGCGTTTATTCAGGGGAGACATCCCCAGGGCGGAATGGACCGTCTGATGATAGTGACTTATCCATGCATCCAGGTCCCGGTTGAGATTTTCCAGGGAAGTTTTCGGCCTTCCGGTGAGAAATCCGTCCCGGACAGAACGGAAGAACCTCTCAACTTTCCCACGGCCTTGAGGCCTGTAGGCCGGTGTATGATGCATGACTATTTCCAGCCTGGCCGCCACTTTTACCAGGTGACGGCTCCTGAAGGCCGCCCCGTTATCGGTGTAAAAGCGCAGGGGTATGCCGAAGCGCCGGACCGCCAGCATGAGGTCGCTTATGAGCGCTCGGGTGTCTTCGGCCAGATAGAACCTGGCCGCCACTATGTATCGGGTGGCGTCATCCAGGATGGCGTGCAGATATGCTTTCTTCTCATTGCGTCCCACCCTGACTTTGGGACCATGGAGAAAATCGGCGGACCACAGGTCTCCGAAATGGGAAAACTGGAAGCTGCGGACCGGCTCTTTGGGAACGACCGGACTGCGATTCAATCCCCGCGAGGAGGTGAAACGGTAGATGGAGGTCTTGCCGGGTTTTCTTCCATCCCATTTACCTTCTTTTATGAGTTCGTTCAATATTCGTTTAACGGTCCAGGCCGGGTGTTCCTTTCTGAGCCGGACAATGCCGTCCTGGAACTCTCCGGGCAGGGAAGTTTTTCCCGTGTCCTTTCTCTCCTTACCGGCCAGACCTTTAAGCCCGAATCGGCGGAAAAGGTAAAGCCAGTGGCGCAGGGTGTCCGCCGAGTAGCTCTTCAACCTGCCGCCGGGCAGGACAAACGGGGTGCCGGCCAGCTTTTCCAGCACCCGGAACATGGGAAACCCTTCCGGATCCCGGTGAAGCAACGGGCTGATAACCCCGTAGCGCCAGATGGCGGTGTCTTCGGGACGGTTTTCATGGTCTTGATTCATTTTTGCCCTCCTGGTTATGTGAAAATGCCGGGGAGGGAAGATAAATCAGCCTTTATATCAGTTCATGGCGCCGAATTATGTGGGTTGGCTTCTGGCCACAATCGGCGTGAGTAAAGAGCGCGGTACCAGCGGATGGTAAAAGTGAACCAGGACACCTTGCTCAAGATGGTTTGGCACAAGTTGTTCAAGGAATCACTCTCAGCCTGCTCCAGCTCCCTTGCCCATGCGATAACGAAGAGCATGACCCGTCGGATGAGAATGCGTAGACGAACGAAGACTTTGAGGCCCAACCGGGACGATGCCCATGATTTCCAGACAGCATAGGCACTCTTCCCCTTCTGGAATTGCCTGGCTATGGAAAAGACTTCTTCTGACTTAAAACGACAGTAAGGTAAGGTGCCTGAAGGCAAAACCGAAAAGATTCGCTTGCATTTGGGGTTTTGGCAGCGCCAGCAGGTTACGGTGATGGGAGCGGGCTGATTTTCAAATATCCTTGAATGGGTACCTGTTCTTTCGTAATGGGAATGAATTTGTAAAATGGTGAAATGGCAAAAGACGCAATATTTGGGCTTGCCAAGATTTCCTTGCTCAGGTAAGTTATTTAATGATGGCATTCAGTTCCTCCTTAATTGAATGTTTAGGCTAAAACTGAAATAAAAAGGCAGGTGAATGCCGTCACCTTTTTTATACCGGGCTATTTTATCAGGTTATTTCCGGACAGGGAGCTGAATGCGGGAATTTCAGGCTAATTTACGCTGGGAGAAAGCGGGAGTTAACACCGGGCACAAATTAGATTTGAGAAAGCAAGCTGGGATGTGTACTATCTACTGGATTTACATGATGAAATTAAAAATAGCATTTCAATTTCTAGGCCGAACGAAAAAATGGATGTAATAATCAGAAGCGTATACCTGTTTGTAACATCCAGTTGGGAAAGTTTTATTGAAGACCTTTGTAATGAAGCACATGACTTTTTATTGAGAAATACCATAGGCACAAGAAAATGGATTTCAAGCATTAGCAAAAAAAGAAAAGAAGATTTAATCAAGTATTTCAACACTCCAAGGTCATCTAATATTGAAAGACCTGAAACCATAAAGCCTCCTTTTTATTTGTGTAATTGGAATGTCTTCATGCTGTTTAGACAAGGCAGCAGAAAAAAAGTTTCCTTTTTTATTTCCGCGCAATCCTAATGCCTGATAATTATGAACACATATTTACCAACCAGATTGAAGACCAGCACATGCACACCACCCTCCTTCACAATCCTGAGCATTTTTATTTATGCTGAAAAAGATGGCAAAATCTAGTAATTCAGCAAATAAATATAATATATTGCGGATTAACTAGATAAATATTATAATAAATATATGATCCAACGTAAAATACTTAGAAAAATCCAAGAAAGAATAGATGATCCGAAGATCCATATTATTCTAGGACCAAGGCAATCCGGTAAAACCACCTTAGCAAATGAAATGGTTCGTCGGTCCAAATTAAAGACCATTTGGCTCAATGGTGACGAAATGGATGTTCGGGAGCGATTAAGGGAACCAACATCTACGCGACTAAAAGCACTGATTGGTGATGCGGAACTGGTCGTTATTGATGAGGCCCAAAGAATTGAAAATATTGGAATTTGTTTAAAACTGCTGATTGATAAATATCCTGAATTAAAAATTGTAGCCACAGGTTCTTCATCTTTTGATTTATCAAACAAGATTAATGAACCGCTTACAGGGCGAAAATGGGAATATAAATTGCTTCCTATATCATATGAAGAGCAGGTAAGCCATATTGGCGCTTTAGAAGAGCATAGATTATTACAGCACCGATTAACTTATGGTTGGTATCCTGAAGTAATCACATCACCCGGCCGGGAGCAGGAGTTACTGAAACTTTTAGTGGATAGTTATCTCTATAGAGACATACTAACCTGGGAACGTATTAAAAAGCCTGAAAAATTGGAGAAATTGGTGATGGCTTTGGCGCTTCAGGTGAGTAGTGAGGTTTCTTACAATGAGCTTAGCCGGTTAGTTGGAGTGAACAATGAGACTATAGAAAATTACATCTCCTTGCTTGAGAAATCATTTGTCATTTTCAGACTGAATGCCTTCAGCCGCAACATTAGAAACGAACTTAAGAAAAGCCGGAAAATTTATTTTTATGATATCGGCGTTCGAAACGCGCTTATAAATAATTTTAATGATCCGGCCATACGGGATGATTGTGGAAAACTATGGGAAAATTTCTGCATTGTTGAGCGCATAAAACGGAATGACTTACATAATTACTATGCCAATATGTATTTCTGGCGTACGACTCAGCAGCAGGAAATTGATTACATCGAGGAATATGATGGCAAACTACACGCCTATGAATTCAAATGGAATGAAGGAAAAAAATCCCGATTTTCAAAAACATTTTTGAATGCCTATAATGTTGGCAGTCAAAAGATAATCCATCCAAATAATGTTGACGAATTTATAAAGTGAAAATTGGAAGACATTTTGGGAAGCATAAAAAAGTCGTTGGAACAGCCCTTCCTTCGCTCTTCCTTGTCAATGGACTTGGGTATTGAAGAGCTGCAGAGGGCGGCTCAACTCTGAGTTATGTGCATAAAATACCTCAAGGGTTAGATCATGTTTATCCTTAAGTTGATACCTTCGAAAGTTTTATCCTTACAGGCTAGAAAACCTACTGGTTTGATTGGCCGTTATTTGATGACCAAAATATTCAATGACGGCAATGCTGACCTCAATTCGTTTGTTATGGATATGCTGGAATTAGAAAGTGGTGATAGGGTCCTGGAAATCGGTTTTGGGCCGGGGAAACTAATAAACCAAATGGCGGCAGTCACAACAGAAGGAATTGTTGAAGGAATTGATTTTTCAGAAGTGATGTTGAAGCAGGCCCGCAGAGTAAATAAGGACCATATTTCCCATGGAAAGGTTAAGCTGCAAAGAGGAGAATGCAAAAGCCTGCCTTTTGAAAACGAATCTTTTAATAAGTTGTGCTCAATAAATACGTTGTATTTTTGGAAGGATCCAGACAAATACTTTGTAGAGATGTTCCGGGTAGTAAGGCCTGGAGGCGTTGTTGCGATTGGGTTTCGGGATGATATACAAATGAGCAACTTAAACCTTAGTAAGGACATCTTTACTGCCTATTCACAAGATGAAGTCGTCAGCCTGCTGTCAAATGCCGGATTTTCAGACGCGCGTGTAGCGGAAAAAAGGGGCAAGCCGTTTCTTTCATATTGCGCTTTGGCAACCAAGGCGCAATAAATCGCCGGAACGGACGGCTAATAGCCACCGCACAGCTCAAGCGTTATGTATACTGAATGGTATCAATAAGCTTTCCACAACAATAAAGCGGTAATGTGGTAATTTTCCTACCTGGGGTGTAACCGTAATTCTGGGCAGTTAATTTATAGGCCTTTGATGGATGATATCTTTGAATGTAGGCGTCAAGGCTTTTTGCCCTTCGTGAACGGGACGCGGATTTAACTTCCAATGGTATAATGTCCTTTGGTTCATTCCAAAGGAATTCCAGTTCTGACGTTCCTTCCTGCCAGGAATAAAGTTCGCTGTTTTTTCGGCAATACAATTCTTGCGCCACATAGTTTTCCATGATAAAACCTTTACATGCTCCCGCTTCCTGCCCCAGAATGGTTTCTCCCGGGACATCCAACAGGCAATTCAATATACCTGTATCAAATAGATATACTTTGAATTTATTTTCATCAGCATATCCCAGCAAGGGGTGTTCGGCCTTTTTTACAATACGGCTTGGTATGCATAACCTCGATTCTGACAACCACCCCAAGGGGCCCCTTATTGCGTCAAAACCTTTTCTGTTGGGTATGACATCTTTAAAACGGTATTTCTTGCGGCCTTCATCATGGGATTGAGACAACTGTGAAGCAATGGAATCAAAAACATATTGTATGTGTGTTGCATTTACCCGTCCGGCATATTTAGAAAAATCGGCTCGATATCCATTAATGAGTTCTTTGTGCTTTTGTCGTGTGGCGGTAATTGAATGATTTGAATTGATATATTCCGCAACTACCTCGGGAAGACCGCCTGTAAATAAATAAGAGGTGAGATGCTCCAGGATCAACTTATGAATAATAGTTGGCAGTGGTTGCATCATATTATATTCGGATAATTCAGAATAGAGTTCAGTATTCATAACCTTCAAGTATTCATCAAAGTTCATGGGAAACATATGCAAAAAATCGACTTTGCCTACTGGAAAGGAGACCTCATTTTTTAACAGGCCCAGGTGAGAACCAGCAGCGATAATATCCAGTGTTTTCATGTCTTGCTCAAAATATTTTAAGGATGTAATAGCATGAGGGCATTCCTGGATTTCGTCCAGAATAATAAGGTCATGCTCTATATCAATTTCTTTCCTTAAAGTTAACCGTAATTGTTTTATGATTTTATCAGGATCCAGATTTTCCTCAAAGATACTGTATAGGCGTTTTGTTTTTTTTAAATCAAGGTGATGACACTGGTGCTTTTTTTCTTCATATTGAGTTTTTCCGAATTCCAAAAGAGAATGGGTTTTTCCAACCTGGCGTGCCCCTTTTAACACCAGGGGTTTTTTAGCCTGGTTCTTTTTCCAGTCTAAAAGCTGATTTAATATTTGTCTCTCCATAGTTCTGACTATACTATTTTTTCACCTAATATCCTATAAAAATCCAGAAATATGGAATAAAACATTATGTAAAAATCCAAAATAACGGAATATAACATAAGGTAAAAGGCCGTATTGAATGAAATAAGCTAAAAATGGACTAAAAATGCAAGAATATTCTGGATAGGGGGAAGATTGAAAACGGTATACAAAATTATGGCCGATTTCATGGATTATTCCGTTAGACCAATCCCCATAATTCTGTATACTGTTTAAGGTATTATCAACATAGGTCGAGTCCCAGCGAATGGGATTGCCTGCCACTGCCCATCCGCCCGGGTAATAATCCACCGATTGCACGGTTATGAGCTCACCATTAAAAGGAGTCCCCCCGACCAAATCAGCCATGGATATATAACAACTGTCCAATTGAGCAACCCATCCGGATAAATTCTCCGGAGTAATACTGGACTGCTGCACGTTTTGGGTAAAAAGCTGCATTACTATATGGCCGCCGGTTACCGTGGAATAATCATACGGCGGTCTTTCCTCCACCACCACATCGTCAAACCAAACCTTGCCGGTAGATATACTGCCGTTTTTTCCCAACCGGCAGCAAATGGTCACCTGTCCGTCGGCTGGCGAGGTAAAATTTAAATGGATTTGTTTCCAATCGAACGTTCCCGCTTCCGCATTGGATAAACCTCCGGTCATTACCCCGACACAGGCCCCATAGGCCGCCCCGGCCTGGGGCGCAATATTTTCACCTTTTACCCATGCCGAAACAGTGTAATTCGTATTGGGCAGCAAGTTCAGGTTCTGTATCCACCTGGCATCATTTTGTTCCGTTGGAGTTTCGATGGCCGCTACCCTGGTCAATACTCCCTGGGTACCAATGGTATCTTCCAGAGAAAAAACCGAGCGGGCCATGCGCCAGGCATCCGCTGACCAATTGTCCGCCGAATCCTCAGGGCCTGTTTCAAATCCGGAATTTAAAACCTCGTTAGCCTGGGGAAAACTCAATTGGAAGAAAAGTAATCCCGAAAGCAGCAGTATTTTCTTCAGTTCCATTTTAACTTTGGAAAAATAATAAATGGTTCACCTCCCTGAGTAACCGAACTCTCACGGATTAGGCCCAAAGGGGCTAAGAACAGCGGATAATACACCGAGGCTAATCATGGCGTCCAGACCGTAGAGCAAATAATATTTGAACGGGCGTAGAAGAAGTATATTGTAGATAGAGAATTAAAAAGGAGAAGATGATGAAATCTGATAACCTAAAAATCTCTCTTTTTGTCACTGCTGTTTTTTTTGCTGTTTCCGCGCTGGCGCAGCCTTACGATTGCTCGGACGGGCGCTTCCGGGAATTCGACAAATATCAGGTTGAGGCGCTGGCAACTGATGTAAAATACAGCGATACCAAAAACCGGGACGGTAATCCGCAGTCCCTGTATCTCGATGTATTCGGTCCCTCCGGCGACGGCCTGGCACAGCGGCCCCTGGTCCTGGTTTTCCACGGCGGCTCTTTCATGTCCGGCTCCAGGCAGGACGTGGAAGCGTCAGCCCGCATGTTCGCCTCCCTGGGTTATGTGACGAGCACGGTAAGTTACCGGCTGGGCATAAATATCCTGGACGGTATTCTCGGTACCCTTGACAGCGCAGTGGCCGCGGAGGCTGTGGCCATGGCCACCCAGGACATCAACACTGCCGTCCGGTGGTTCCGCAAAGGTGCCGCCGAGGACGGCAATCCTTATAACATAAACCCGGAGATGATTTTCGCTATAGGGTTTTCGGCCGGGGCCTTCATGTGCAACTTCTCCCAATACATGAATACCGAGGAACGCATACCGGACTTAATCGACATGACCAAACCGGGGCTGGCGGACGGGGGCATCAGCAGCAACAGCACCGACCGCGATGACTATTCCTTCGAGCTGAAGGCGGTGGCGTCCTATGCCGGAGCGATATATGACACGCTCTGGATGGATGAAAACAGCACTCCCAACGCCATGTTCCATGCCGTAGATGATGATGTTGTGCCTTACAGTCATGACGTTATCTCGGTACTGGAAATACCCCTGCTGCATGTGCATGGAGGATACAGCATGCAGCTGCGCGCCTCTCACGCGGGAATGAAACATTGCTGGCACCAGTGGCAGGGGGACGAAGGGGGCGGGCACATAAACCTGACCCCGCAGGGCGAAGCGGTATCCGCCAACATTACCAGGAACCTGTTCGGCCACTTTGTGTGCGGCGTGGTGCTGGAATGCGATGGCAGCGCTCCCATGCCCACCGAGCTCGACCCCAGCATGACTGCATTGGATCAGGAAAGTGCTGAAAAGCCGGTCCGGTTAATCGGCATTTATCATGCCGGCGACAGGTCCCTCAGCGTTGATCTGGGCCGGTTCGCGAACAGCCATGCAGAGGTAACCGTTTATGGTCCCGATGGAAAGATCATGCATGCCGCCCGTGTGAACCTCGGCATATACACCTTCCATCCCGAAGACCTGTGCCCGGGGGCCTACCTTATCAGGGTGAGTAACGGCATCCGGTCGGAAACGGTCAAAGTAGTGGTGAAATAAAAAGTAGTAACATGGGCAAGACCGGCATTTCCCTCTTGTGCCTGCTCATCTCTTTCCATGCCTTTTCCGGGAGCGTTGATTACCTGTCCAATCAGAGTCCGGGTATGGTACGGAACTTTTCCCGGACGGCCGCAACCGGTTCTCTTGACGGAATACTTTATAATCCGGCGGGCCTCACAAGAAACCGGGACGGCCTGTATCTCAGTCTGGGGAACCAGTACCTGCTCAAAGATTACACCCAGAATCCAACCACGAGAAAAGATACCGTTATTAATGGAGATACTGTCACCAGTTATATCATAGACACAACCTTTAAAGCCGGAAACCCCACTTTCCTGCTTCCCAATATGATAACCATGTACAAACGGGGCAAGTGGGGGGGCTACCTGGCCTTTGGCATTCCCGCGGGCGGCGGAGAATTGAAATTTGAAGATGGCATATCCACTCTCCATAAAAGTGTATACAGGAGCATTATAGGAGAAGCAAAAACATCCGCAAAACTAAAGTCGGTATATTACGGCATCAACTTCGGAATGGCTTTCGCCTTCCATGAAATGATTTCCATTTCCCTGGGAGGACGCGGCATTATAGGCAGGAAAAAAGTTACCCTGGCTTCTGATTCGGGAGTATCCATGGCTACCGGCCAAATCGACTCTGTGACAGGGACGGCCATCATGGATACCGCATCCATGGACATTGACATGGACCTGAAGTCCCAGGGCATTGGCGCTGTCATCGGGATAAATATCTCTCCTGCACGATTTCTGGACATCGGCCTTCGATACGAGACGCGGACCGTCCTGGACTGGGAAACCACCTTCTCCAACAGGGGAAACTATTTCGGAGAGATAGCCCTGCTGGGACAGCAGTACCAGCACGGAGGTGTGGAAGAAAGGGACCTCCCTCCCAGGATCTCAGCAGGCGCCGCGGTAAGACCTCTTGACGGATGGGAGTTTTCCTGCTCATGGACCTACCATATGATCACTGCGGTGAACTGGAGGAATTACAATGATTCCGTTATTCGAAATGAGCACTACGACAACGGATATGATTTGGCTTTGGGGATAGAATACAGTGTGATGAACAGGCTTTTGCTGAGCTCATCCTATAATTACGCTGACCTGGGTGGAAACTCACGGACCTGGAGCGATTTTGAAATGGCGCTGGACGCCCACGCCGCGGGGCTTGGAGGGGAGTTTTCCATCACTCCGGGACTGGGGCTGGAGTTCGGTTATGCCAGAATCTGGTATGTGGACGGCCAGAAAGAGGACCTTGTCTTTTCCAGCTGGGCGCCCACAGTTATCTACACCAAGGATGTTCAGATATTCGCTCTGGCACTGAATTGGAAAATAGGGTAGGGGCTTTACCTGAAGTTCTAAAGAAACTGAAGAAGAACAGTTTGTTAAATGTGCGTTCATTATGATGAATAAATAAAAAGAACCGATGACAATGCATCGCATAGAAAAATGAAATCGGCTTCGCCGGAAAAATTTTAATTGAAAAGTACCCCCCCTAAGAAAGATGAAATAACAAGCATTTACATTTGGCGACCCGAATAGTCACTGAATAATTCTCGATTACATCACAACCATTTATCTGAATTTTCATGGATTAACTCAATTGAAAAGTTACCTGCTGAATAAATCTCTGCAATTAGACCCTATAATTCCTTTTTTTTATGCTAAAATCCTTTTAAATCCGTTAAAATCGTTTATAAAATGGCATTTTATGGGTAATTTTTATGAAAATAAACCTAAAAGGAATGGGAAAATGAATGATCGCTATTTATCGGTAGATGAAATATGCAGGTATCTGAGCGTAAAAAGCAAAGATACCATTTACGATTGGATCAATAAAAAGAACATGCCCGGGAATAAGATTGGCCGTTTGTGGAAGTTCAGAAAGGAAGAGATCGACAAGTGGATTAAATCACAAAAATCAAAACATAAAAGAAAATAAACCATAACCCAATATGAGTACTAAATTCTTTACCAACGAAGACAAAAACACATTGCTCAATAAGTTTTCGGGTATTTTCACCTATAATAAGGATATCCAATTCTTTGACGCATTAGTCGGTTTCCTTCGGGCATCTGGATATTTTTCCATTCGCCCCTACCTTGAATCTGTACCATATATCAGAATATTAGTCGGAATCAATGTAGATGGAATTATTGCCAACTTCCATAAAAAGGGTCTCGTCTTTTTAGCTGATTCTGGTATAGCCGTAAATGAATTTAAAAAAGACATATTAAGCGATATTCAATCAGCAGGCTATTCGGCCAAAGTGGAGCAGGGCATTTTTCAATTTATCCAAGATGTAATGGATAAAAAATTGGAGATCCGGGCGCACCCTTCCAAAAGGCTGCATGCCAAGATCTACATATTCCGGCCAGAAGGATTTAACGAACATAAACCAGGTGCGGTGATAACTGGTTCTTCCAACTTAACCGATGCCGGATTAGGGGCAACCGAGGAAAACCGGAATTATGAGTTTAACGTTCTCTCCCATGATTATGAAGATATCAATTTCGCTACTTCCGAATTTGAAAAGCTCTGGAAAGAAGGCGTTGCCGTTCTGCCACAGGATTTGAAAGAGATCCAGGAAAAATCATTTCTTAATAAGGACTATACCCCTTTTGAGGTATATATCAAATTCTTGATGGAGTATTTTGGCGAGAGCATTGAATATGATCCTAATGCCATAGCAGACCTCCCTTCCGGCTTTAAGCGCTTATCCTATCAAGTGGATGCAGTTAGCCAGGGGTATGAGCTACTGAGGAAACATAATGGCTTCTTCCTGGCTGACGTTGTAGGGTTGGGCAAAACAATAATTGCCATTCTTATAACCAAGAAATTTTTCTATCACAATGACTTTCCCTCCTATTTGTCAGAGATCCTAATAGTAGTGCCTCCGGCGCTTAAAGAAAGCTGGCAGGAAACCATTGATAAGTTCGGGCTTAAGACCGCACATATTTTAACTAACGGAAGCTTACACAAGGTGAAAGATCCAAAAAAATATGACCTGATTGTTGTTGATGAAGCCCATGGATTCAGGAATGACACGGCTGAAGCATACAGCCAGCTTCAACGGATATGTAAGACCGCAACCCGGCATAGGTTAAAAGATGGGTCATTCGCCAAAAAGAAAGTTATTCTTGTTTCTGCCACCCCATTAAATAACCGGCCTGAAGATATCAGGAATCTCATTTATCTGTTCCAGGATGGGAAAGACTCAACTCTTGAAATTGCCAATTTACAGCGTTTCTTCGCAGCCAGGATTAAGGAGTATAAAGAGGCCCTTAAAGATCCTTCCACCGAAAAAGCCCGGCTAAAGGTGAAGAAGATTTATGAAAAAATCAGGACAAAAGTTGTGGCCGACATCACCATTCGCAGAACTAGGACCGACTTACAGGGGCATGCCCAATACAAAAAAGATTTGGACGGTCAGGGAATAGTATTTCCCCGGGTGGAAAAACCCAGGAAAATCTTTTACCAATTAGACCCTGTTTTGGATGAGTTATATGATAAGACAATCCGTCTTCTTTCCCATCCCCAGGAAGGGCTGACTTACAATCGTTATAGGGCCATTGGTTTCCTTAAGCCCGACAAGAAAGTTAAATATCACAACGCTGATCTTATTTCCGGGCAATTGGCTCGAATAATGAAAACTCTTCTGGTTAAAAGAATTGACAGCAGCTTTTATGCTTTTAAGAATTCCCTTAAAAGATTTCAAAGAGCCACAAAAGCAATGATTTCCATGTTTAACAAAGGTTCCATTTACATAGCCCCAAATCTCAATGTTACCGAATACATTATCGAGGATAGAGAAGAGGAACTCATAAACAAAATTATTGAGCTTCAGGACGATGATTTAACCATATCCGTTTGCAAACCGGACGATTTTGAGTACGGATATTTAGACGGTATCCTTCATGACGATAAAATCCTGACGGAACTCGTTCAGGCTTGGGAAAATGTTTCAAATGATCCTAAACTTGATGAATTCAAAGATCGGCTAAAAGGCAACCTTCTTGACCCGGCGATTAATCACGGCGAAAAGCTGGTAATCTTCTCCGAATCGAAAGAAACCACGAACTATCTAACTGAAGAACTAACAAAACTGAGTTACAAGAATATTCTCACCGTGCATTCAGGGAACCGTAGAGAAAAAACCCAGGACATTAAAGCAAACTTCGATGCAAACATTCCTTTAGCGGAACAAAAAGACGATTATAAAATCTTAATTTCCACAGAAGTGCTTTCGGAAGGTATTAACCTTCATCGTTCCAATATAATCGTCAATTATGATACGCCCTGGAATTCAACCAGGTTGATGCAGCGTATTGGAAGAATAAACCGTATAGGAACCACTGCCCCAAGCATCTACATCTTCAATTTCTTCCCGACGACAAAGGTTAACAATGATATCGAATTAGAAAAAAAGGCCATCATGAAGCTGCAAGCTTTTCACACGGCCCTTGGGGAGGACAGCCAGATTTACTCTACGGAAGAAGAATATGAGTCGTTCGGACTTTATGACAGCGAAGTTCAAGAGGAAAGAGATGAACGGTTGGCGTATTTGATGTTACTCAGAACATTCAAGACTGATAGCCCGGAATTATTCCGGAAGATAAAGAACATGCCGCTAAGGGCGCGGGTTGGGCGTAAGGATAAAACCAAAGATAAAACGACGATTACTTTTATCCGGAACAAGCGCCGGGACGCATTTTATTTTATTGAGGCTACCAAAAAGATCGAAGAATTCAGCTTTGTGGAAATGGCTAATGCTTATCAAGCCAACGCCCAGGAGAAGCCCATAGAACTACATGATCAACATCATGAACAGGTTAATATCGCGGTAAATGACTTCAAAGAAAAAATTCAGGCGGAAGCGGTGCAGCACCGCATTGTCGATATTACACAAGGGCCAAATGAACAGAAAGCTTTAAAATTCTTAGATGCATTTACAAAACTGAATTTTGTGGCTGACCATGAAATTGAACTCATAAAAGCGGCCAAGCATGCAATTAAAATGGCGAAGTTCCAGAACCTGCAAAGAGAGATAAATAAAATCCAGAAGTCGCAAAAGAAAGTGTCTATTAAGCCCGTTCTATTACTGGAAAAGGTGATAGAGATACTGAATAAGTATCCCCTGCAAACAGATGAAAACAATGATGAAAATACCTTAATTACCGTGAGGGAGCATTTGGATTTGGAGCCGGAAATTATCATATCACAATCATATAGCGGGGCAACACATTCATGAACCGGGAAGAATTAAAACAACTGCTGAATAAGCCTTATGATCGTGAATCCTGGAAAAGGGTTATTACGGATGTATTCCCTAATGTCGCCCTGCATTCCAGCCCCCAGGAGATTCCTTGTCCTGCCTCACCTCATATAGAGAAGTTTTCACAAATTGGAGACGTCAGGCTGAATGATGGGAGAAACCTGGCCGTTTTTGAGATTAAGGTCAGCGAAAAAACCCAACTAATACGGAACCGGGTAGCCCTGAGAAATGAGGTGTCAAAATATATCGATCAGCAGACAAACCATGGTGTGCTGGCTGTATTCGATTCGCATACCGAGGATTACCGGTTTACCTTTTCCGCTAAAGAGACAGAATTTGGAGAAGAGGGCGACCTAATTGAAAAGGAAACCGCAACTAAGCGTTTTACTTATGTTCTGGGACCAAATGAATCATGCAGAACTCCGGCAGATCGTTTTTCCCATTTAGCCCAAAAGAAAGAACAGGCGGGGCTTGATGATGTAATCGAAGCCTTTTCGGTGGAGAAGTTGAATAAGGAGTTCTTCACACGGTATAAGGAACATTACACACGTTTTGTCGACTACCTCATAGGTTCGGATTGCCGGGAAACGGTGTTTGATATCCCAAGAAATAAGGGTGATGAAGAGAAAAATTCGGAAGAAAAAATAATCCGGGACTTTATTAAGAAACTCTTAGGCCGTATTGTTTTCCTCCACTTTCTTCAGAAAAAAGGGTGGCTTGGATGTCCGCCAAATCAAAGCAAATGGGAGAACGGCGATCCTGAGTTCATTTTAAACTTATATCGTAACTGTGAGAAAAAGGAAAATTTCCACAGCAAATATCTCATTCCCCTTTTTCATAGCGCCCTGAATAAAAAGGACCGCCCGGGGGATATGTTTGAACTCTCGGGTAACAGGGTCCCTTATTTGAACGGCGGCCTTTTTGAGGAAGATCTGCCAAAAGCCAGGAAGATAGACTTTCCCTCAATTTTGTTTGCGGATCTTTTGGACTTCTTTAATCAATACAACTTTACTATTGATGAGAATGACCCTGAAGACCGTGAAGTGGGTATTGACCCGGAGATGTTAGGGCACATCTTTGAGAACTTGCTTGAGGATAATAAAGATAAAGGCATATTCTATACTCCCAAAGCAATCGTCCAATACATGTGCAGGCAGAGCCTGGCATATTATCTAAAAGCCCATATCGGCGATCATAAAGAGATTGACGACCTCGTTCATTTAAAAAACCGGGGTGACGAGCGTGATCACGATAATGTTATCGCAAAGAATGCCAGACAAATAACCAACCTTCTCGACGAGGTTAAAATTTGCGATCCTGCAATTGGATCAGGTGCCTTCCCAATAGGTCTTCTCAAAGAGATATACTGGATTAAGCTAACCCTTGACTGGACGCTTGATCGCGCCGAAGTAAAACGCCAAATTATTCAAAACTCAATTTACGGAGTTGACATCGATTTAGGCGCTGTGGAAATAGCCCGTTTACGTTTCTGGCTGGCGCTGATTGTGGATGAAGATGAGCCAAGACCGCTGCCAAACCTCGATTATAAAATCATGCAGGGCAACTCTCTACTGGAGTCTTTTGAAGGCATCCGCCTGGATCAGATACTTAAACCTAAATCCGGTTCCATTCAAGAGTTAGGCACAGATCAAGTGTCCATGGACTTCGGTGCCAGCAATAAGCTGCATTTTGTGGTTGATGATAACCGCTTAAAAGAAATCTTAAAGCTTAAAGACTGGTATTTTTCGGTAACAGACCCTGAAGAGAAGATTAAGATACATTCCAAAATTGACGCCTTTGTGCTTGACCATATTGACTTTAACATAGAACAACATAAGGCAGTTGTCCAAGATGAGCTTAAAAAATTGAATTCTGAAATCAAAAAGAAGCAGCGGCAATTAAAGAAATATATACCAACTAAAAGCGAGCAGAAGCAGAAGGAAAATCTGAATAATCAACTGAATGCTTGTGCAATCAGAAAGGAAAAACTTCACCAGCTTAAAGACAAACCCGAACGACCCTTCTTTCTGTGGAATCTGTTTTTTCAGGATGTATTCGAGAAAAGCGGATTTGATATAGTCATCGCTAACCCGCCTTATGTAAGGCAGGAAACTATAAAAGATCAAAAAGCTGATTTAGCAAAAATATATGAGTGCTATACCGGCACAGCCGATCTCTTTGTCTATTTCTATGAGCAGTCAGTAAAACTTTTAAAGCAAGACGGGGTTCTAACCTACATCACTTCAAATAAATACTACAGATCAGCGTATGGAGAGAAGCTTAGGAAATATTTGACAGAAAAAATGCGCATTTATCAAATGATCGACTTTGGTGATGCTTCGGTTTTTGAAGCCATTGCTTATGCATCTATTATTATTGGGAAAAAAGCAAAAGATATCGAAAAAGAGCACGGTGTTAGCGCTTATGTATGGCAAGAAAATGATTCAATTCCAAAACTGGATTTAATCATCAAAGAAAAATCTTATCCTGTAAAACAATGTGAACTTAAGAAAGAAGGTTGGAATCTTGAATCACCGGAAGTATTAAGTCTTCTTGAAAAGCTTAAAAAAACGGGAATTCCGTTAGATAGATATGTGGATGGAAAATTATATCGTGGCATATTAACTGGGTTAAACGAAGCCTTTGTTATTGATAGGAAAACCAGAGACCGTTTAATTTCCGAAGACTCTAATTCGCAAAAGTTGATAAAAAACTTTTTAAGAGGTAAAGACATAAAACGTTGGCGTGTAAACTTCAGAGAAAAGTACCTGATAAAAATTGAATCATCAGAAAATAAACAGCACCCTTGGTCTGGCAAGAGTAAAAAAGAAGCAGAGAAAATATTTCTAGATAACTACCCAGCCATCCATAATTGGTTAAATCAATTCAGGAAGAAACTCATTAAAAGATGTGATCAAGGAAAATATTTCTGGGAATTACGGTCTTGCCAATACTGGAATGAATTCGAAGGAAATAAAATTTTAACTCCCTCGATATCAAATAAAACGTGTTACGCAATTGACAAAGATGGCTTTTTTAGCAATGACAAAACAAATGTTTGTGTAACTGATGATGCTGAATATATTTGTGCGCTACTGAATTCAAAGGTCCTATGGTGGGTAATTAAACAAACTGCTGCAGAACGGCAGAATGGATATTATGAATTTAAACCGATGTATGTTTCTACCCTCCCCATTCCAAATGCAAGTGAAGATGTTAAAACTGAATTATCTAACTTCACATACAAAGCCGCTACTCTTAGTAGCCCGGAATTATCTCAAGTTGAAAAAAAGATTGAAGACATAATCATGGATTTATATGGGCTAAACGAAAAAGAAAAAAAAGTAATCTGGTCTAAAGAGAAAACTGATGATTTAAAACGTGATCTTTTATTCGACTCAAAAATCCTAATTAGTGAGTTGAAGAAAAAAACATCACTTTACTTTCGAGATGAAATAATATTTACAAGTTTAGAAAAACTAAAAGCAAAGAAATCATCTTTGAAAACATACCTTTCAAAAGCAATAACGGACAAATTTATCTTTGATGCTGGAAAAGGTTGGTATTCACATATTCCAAAGACATTCAATCTTGACATCAAACCAATTAACAAATTCATTATCCTCTTTAAGAAAGATCTTCCATTACTAGACTTTTCCTGCTGGTCAACCGAGCAAATAAATCCCTTTACCCAGCACATACTGAATAGCCACATAACTTTTATTGATTCCGATAGTGATGCTATTGAAACCATTGGAGAAGTCCTTCGTGATAAAGGATATTCCGTCTTTGAAAATCCCGGGAAAAGGGATGTGGAAAAGAATTTCAGGGTTGAGGGAAAAACTGTAGTTATACGGCCCTCCATTACCAAACAACCGGAAGGTGAAGGGCATGCTGCTCCGATTGAGAAAATTCTGGTGGACCTGGTTTGGGAGTCCTCAAAATTGGGATTTATTGACGAATCGGAAGCCCGGATTATTGCTGATAATGCCACTGCTGCCGGGAGGGTTAATATGGCCGCCCTTTTGGGATATGCTAAACGCCGAAAGGTCGATATTTCATGGCTGAAAACTATCAACCAAGTCCAACTAAATGAAAAATGTGGAGATAGTTGATTAATTCACAGCCTAATAATAACAAAGTTCAAAATAACGTAACACATTGAATAAAAAGTAGTTAAGATTATGATTAACCCCAAATGTTTCACCTTAGACTGGATTCAGGAAAAAAGAAGTGAACTAAAAGCAGTCGACCCCGGAATCCTGGAAAAAAGCATCCACGCCCTGGCTTTATTAGGCCACCTGGCCGACTCTGAATTGGACTTTGTCTTTAAGGGCGGGACAAGCCTTCTCCTCCATTTAAGCCCAATCAGGCGTCTTTCCATTGACATTGATATTGTTTGTGGGGCCCCGGCAAACGATCTTGAACGGGTCCTAAACAAGATTAGCAGTTTACCGCCTTTTAATAAGGTAGAACCGGATGAAAGGGGAAATAGGGGACTGCCTAAAAGAAGGCATTTCAAGTTTTTCTACAACCAGATCCCAGGTGGGCATCCGGCGCCATTTGTATTGCTGGATGTGGTAGAGGAATCGGAATATCATTTACCCCTGATTGAAAAACCGATAATTACTGAATTCCTGGAAGTTGATCAGGAAGTCCAGGTTAAATTGCCGACGGTTGAAGGACTGCTTGGAGATAAATTGACGGCTTTTGCGCCGAATACCATTGGCGTTCCTTTTCAAACCCCAAAAGGGGTTTCGCAAACCATGCAGGTTGTAAAACAACTCTTTGATATTGGGGAACTGTTCAATTTCGCAGATGACACCAGCAGTGTCAGTTCCGCTTATCAAGCAAGCTTTGAGAAAGAAAGCTTGTATAGGGGAAATGAATCCAGCAAAGAGGACACTTTAAACGACACCATTGAGTCAAGCCGCTTATTATGCGGATTTGGTGTAAGGGGTTTTAGAGAAGATGGAATAATTTCTTCCTATTTTAAAGAAGGCACAACTAAGTTGAACAACCATTTGGTTAACAGTAAGTTCAGACTGCCTATTGAAGCTAAAGTGGCTGCTGCAAAAGCGGGATATTTAGCAGGAATGATCATGGCAGGGAAACCGGATGTTTCCTTTTCTGAGACTCGCTTCAAACAGGACAACCTCGCCATACTTAAAGACATTGATTTACAGGACGAATTAAGTGGGCTGAATCGGCTGAAGGCAGTTAACCCAGAGGCGTTTCACTATTGGTGGAAGATGCAGGAAACCAGAGGATAATATCATGTTGTGGAATCCGGATAAGACTTATTGCATAAAGCCTTTCGAGAAAGAGGCGGAATTAGAAGAAGCAATTCTAAAGGTCAGCGGCCAGTTATTTGGTGTATCGAGAATTTACCTGGATGTGAAAAAAAGGATCGGTGTAAAAGGAAAGACCCGCAATATCCCGGATGGGTATTTGATCGATCTTTCCAGTAAAAAGGAACCCCGGCTGTATTTGGTTGAAAATGAATTGGCCAAGCATGAGCCCTTAAAGCATATCGCTGTGCAAATACTGGAGTTCTCGCTTTCCTTTGAAACATCGCCCCAAAAAGTGAAGTCGCTGATAAAAGACGCATTGAGCAAGGATAAGAAAAGCTGGGAGTGGTGTGAGAGCTATGCGCTGGAGAATGGCTTTGAGAATGTTGATTACCTGCTGGAAACTATGGTTTATTCCAAAGAGGCTTTCAATGCCTTGGTGATAATCGATGAAATCCCGGATGACCTCGAAACAGTACTCATGAGCAGGTTCAAGTTCCCCGTTGAAATAATATCTCTGCAAAGGTTTGAGTCTGAAGAAGGCGAAGAGTTATTTCAGTTTGAGCCCTTCTTAAGTGACTTGACAGAAATACAATCGGGCCCGAAAATATCGAAAAAAGTATCCAAAATTGATCCTTCTGATTTTGACACAATTGTTGTCCCGGCAAGGGAAGAGGGCTTTGATGAAACATTCCTGGGTGAGAACCGCTGGTACAAAATCCGGATACATGGAAGCATGATTCCAAAGATTAAATACATAGCAGCCTATCGTGTTGCGCCGGAATCGTCCATTACACACATCGCCAAAGTGGAATCCATTAAACAGTGGCCAGACTCTAACAAATATGTATTGAATTTTGCGGAACCAGCGAAGAAAATAAGGCCGATTAAATTGGTTCCAAAAGGCAGGGCAAAGGCTCCTCAAGCCCCGAGATACACTACTTATGAGCAGATACAAAAGGCCAAGAATTTAGATGATGTTTTTTAAAACACGATCATGGAAAAGATAACCACAAAGTCTACGTCAAGATCCACCGCCGTGACAAACGATATTTTGTTGAGGCAGGGGCCCCAAGTAAGGTTAGTATTCCGCCCATTAATTGTAGATAATCCGCAAAACCCTGCGGAATGTGTTAAAGGAACCTTCGTCTATCAAAAAAAGAAGGCGGTTGAAAACTGGGAAGATTACAAAATTGGCTCCTTAAAAGATATAAAGCAAGGTGAGGGTATTTCCCTGGAATTAAAATCCAGCGAACTTCATAAGTTCTGCTTAGAGATTTATGAGCTATATCGGTTTGCTAAAAAGCACGGCGTCCTTCAGGGAGAACATGAATTATTTGTCACTTCAGCAAATATATCAAATGTATTCAACCAGATTTCAAAGAACGAAGCTTTACTAAACCATATACTTGAGGGGAACAATCTTGATTTCCTGCCAAAATTATTTAACTGGTTATCGCGGAATACTTTGAATTCTGCGGTTGTGCAAAAAATTACGTCACTGGACCATAAAGCTATTAAGAACATTGATGCGGTTTTTTCCCTGGCAAAGATTAAATCTTCAATTTCTGTCTGGAAATCAGAGTTAAGCAATGATGACGAAGGATATTGGCATAATTTATTTGTGCAACACCCATGGATTCTAGGGCAAGTGATCCCTTATCCGATTGTGATATTTAAGGATAAAGCATTCGTTGGTGGAAAAACAATAGAGAATACCCAAGGTGGTCTCCTGGACTTTCTTTACAAGAACAAGTTAACCGAGAATTCTGTCTTAATTGAAATTAAAACACCCGGGAAAAAATTGTTTGGCGGTAGATATCGCGGCACCTATTCCCTGTCTGGAGAATTATCCGGTGGAATAAATCAATTGCTGACTTATAGAGACAGCCTCATGAAGGAATCAAAAACAATTCTTTCAAATTCATCAAGAGACCTTAAAGTCTATTACCCCAAATGCATTTTAATCATCGGGAATTATAAAAGCGAACTGGATGATGATGTTAAAATAAAGACCTTTGAAAATCTCCGTTCTCAAATGACAAACCTGGAAATCATCACCTTCGATGAGGTTATTGAAAGGATTGATAATCTGATAATAATGATGGAAAAACCAATTTGAGCAGAGTCTGAAAAAGAAGGGGGGGTACTTTTCAAAAAGAATAACAGCAAAGCTGGGAATCTAAATTTTTTAAGAAGTATGAATGAACGCACATTTAACAAACGGCTGCACGCCGACCAAGCCCGATTAATTTAAAACAGTTAGCGGGCTTGGCGGGTGAGCCTTGCGTTATGCATATTCTTCCAGCCGGTTCAGGCACTCAGCTATTCCACAAATGCGAGCAGATTTTTTAATAGGATACCCGTCTTCTTCTATCGGGCAAACCACCAGAGTTTTTTCAATTTTAAGCGCGTCAAGAGTGTTTGCAAAGCCCTTACTCAAATGAGGAGAGCTTGATGCTTTAAATTCAAATGCTAGTTTTCGTTTTCCTCTTTCTAATACCAAATCCAATTCTTCACCGGAGGATGTACGATAGAAATAGGGCGCCCATTTCGGCAAAGCTGTTATTATTTGTTCGATGCACCATCCTTCCCAGGAAGCGCCAAATACCGGGTGCCCGAAAAGATTGTCCCAACTATCAATTTCTAAAAGGGTATGAAGCAGTCCTGTGTCTCGGATGTATATTTTTGGAGCTTTAACAAGCCTCTTTTTCAGATTAATATGAAGAGGCGGTAACACACGCACGATAAAGGTGTGGGTAAGCAAATCAATATATTTCCTGACAGTATTATGGGACACATCAATAGCTTGTCCCAACTTTGATGTATTGAGAACACTGCCGTGGAAATGAGACAGCAATTTCCAAAAACGAAACATTGCGGGGGCAGGAATGGAGAATCCAAATTGAGGAATATCTCTGCTTAAAAACGTCTGAATAAAATCATTTCTCCTGGAAGAACTTTGTTCTTCATTTTTCGCGTTAAAGGCCGACGGAAATCCTCCGCGCCACCATAGTTGCTTATAGTCCCAATTGGAATTTCCCTTGAAGGACGATATTTCACGATAAAGAAATGGTGTCAATTCCATGTGATGGATTCGGCCCGCTAAAGTTTCACTTCCTTGATGAATAATATTTTGAGACGCAGAACCTAATATAAGAAACCGCCCCGGGCGGCGGTCCTGATCTACTAACGCGCGGAGTACAGGGAACAGATCAGGTTGTAATTGAATTTCATCAACACAGATGAGTTTCTGAGCATGTTCTTTTAGAAATAATTCAGGTTCCCTTAGTTTTCTAGAGTCAGACGGTAACTCCAGATCCAAAATTAAGGCATCTTTTCGACCTTTTAAAAACTGCCGTACTAGTGTCGATTTGCCTGTTTGTCTTGGACCAAGAATGGCGGTTACAGGATTAGATTTCAATGAATCCGAAAGTTCCGATTCTAATTTTCGGTTAATATATGATAGCATATTGTAACTCCAACTTACAATATACAAATAATTACGAAAAGAATATTAATAAAATCGCAAAAAGGACGAAAAAAGTGAAATTATTCGAAAGGGAAT
This sequence comes from Fibrobacterota bacterium, assembly GCA_042567505.1. Classification (GTDB taxonomy): domain Bacteria; phylum Fibrobacterota; class Fibrobacteria; order UBA11236; family JADFYW01; genus JBHPJW01. Next base: position 10,805 of record JBHPJW010000009.1, on the reverse strand, counting down.
TGTACGATGGAAAAAAAACCACAAATCATGTGATTTTGTTCATTCTCATTAATGCATAGCATGTAGCTATCCTTTATCCAAACTGATAATTTCCTGTTGGCCGGATGTATCAGTTTTGATAAACTTCAGTCCGCCCTCATTTTTGTTCTTTCCCGTATCACTCTTCCTATCAACATCTTACAAAAACCGTCACTGTTGGCATGCCGTTTGCATTTCATGGGAACATAACATATACGGGAAAGCAAAGATGAAACTAAATACTGAAAAACGCAGAGATAACATGGATAAACTTCCGCGAAGGACCGCGCTCAAGCTGGGCGCCGGCATGGTCATGGCGCTGGGTGCGGGCGGTGTTTTAAATGCCCGGCCAAGTGCCAATTCAACAGTCGGTGCGGTGAAAGGAACGGACTTGTATTCCATGACCAGGGACGCCATAGACGCGGTGGGGGGAATGAGCGCCGTTGTCAATCCGGGCGAGTCCGTGCTCATAAAGGCCAACATGATAAGTCCCTGGGAAGGCGTTGTGAAGGGGGACATAACCAAGCCCGAGATCCTCATTGCCGCGGCTGAAGAATGCCTCAGAGCGGGAGCGTCCGAGGTCATCATAGGCGACGGCTCGCAATGGATAAGTTTTCCCTGGGAATACCTCACCACCCAGGACGGGACCACAAACATCGTGGCCGAAGTCGCCAGGCTAAACGCCAATCCCAACTACACCGGGACAGTGAGATTGTCCTGCCTGGAAAGCGACTACCCCGGCAACCTTGCCATCCCTTCGCCTTCCAACCAGAACGGAGCTTTATATATATCAAGTCTCTACAATAGCATTGATAAGATAATTTCCGTCCCGGTGGCCAAGACCCACAGGTGGGGGCAGCTGACCCTGTCCCTGAAAAACACCTTCGGCGTCATCTCCCACGCAGCCTACTCTCAGGAAACGCCGGGCGGCTGGCTGGACCGGGGAACGGGGCCTGGAGGAATAGACCACGCGAGCGCGGAAGCTATTGCCGATACCGCGCTGGACATTACAGCCTATAAAAAGCCGGCCCTGACTATCATCGATTTTTCCATCTGTATCGAGGGCGACGGCCCCGATTCAGCCAGCGGGACGACCCTGGATGTCCGGGACCGGCTGGGCGGATCGTGGCTGGTGCTTGCCAGCACGGACATTATGGCCGCCGACGCCACGGCCGCCCGGGTAATGGGCCATGATGCGCAGGACATGATACAGCTGACCAGGGGATATGAAAGAGGACTGGGTGAAATCAATGAAAACGCCATTGACCTGGTTGGGGAAAGTCTCTCCGTCATAACCATGCAATGGACGCCGGCGCAGCTTATGGTGCCGGTGTTAAGGGACCCGTCGTCAACGGCCCCCGGACAGTTGAACAGGACTGGAACACCCGCCTGCCCCAGGGCGAAAAAGTGCCTGACAAGGAGTCCGGGCGGGGGCCGGCGCTTCAGCGTGAATTTCAACGACTCATGGCATGACGCCGCGGGTCGGCGGGTTCAATCTCACTTTTAAATCACCGGGCAAAGGAGAATCTGATGTTGTCATGTATCCGGACACTTACAGCACTGCTTGCGCTGGCTGTGGCCGGCAAAGCAGAGACCGTATCTATTTCCGGCAGGGTGACCGACGGCAGCGCCGGCATTCAGTGGGCCACTGTGAGCCTGAAAGCCGCCGGGCTGAGCACCTTAACCGACAGTGATGGTAATTATACCCTCACCGGCAGCGTATCCAACACCTTCGGCCCCGTCACATCCGGGGGCCGTCTTCACGAGAAACCGGCCCTGGCCGGGGGCATGCTGCATTTCAGCCTGCCGGAGAGCGATGTGCGTGTTCGGATCGTGATGTATGATTTACAGGGCGCCCATGTCAGGGATGTATTCGAAGGGAAGCTGGTCCGAGGAAGTTACTCCCTGGGAGTTGATAGCCAAGGCCTCTCCCATCAATGTTACCTGTTTCTGGTGGAAATAGGCGATGAGGCATACCGGATAAAAGTTCCCGCCATGCTGATGGGAAATTTTTCCGGCCATCGGCTGGTGCCACGCGACGTACGGATCACTGCATCCCTGGCAAAGACGGCTGCCGCGGACAGCCTTACCGTGAGCAAGGGCAGTTACGTATCCGCCGCCAGGCAGATTGATTCATATGAAGGAACACAGGATTTTACGCTTCAAGCCGACGCAAGGGTCACCTGGGTGTCTTCTGTCAGGCCGTCCGGTGACAGCCGGCGCATAGCCTGGACATCAAGCGACGGGATTACATCGGACATCACCTACCTGACCGGCGGTGAGCATAACGACTACAAACCGGTCACCAGCCCGGATGGCAGCAAAATAGCTTTCTTCAGGGTGATAAACGGCATGGACGATCAGGCCCCGGAAGACGTGTCGCTCTGGAAATCCAAAATATGCGTGATGAACTCCGACGGCACCGGCTTCCGGGAGCTGACCGGCGGCGAGTATTTTGACACCAATCCCCACTGGACCCGGGACGGCTCCAACCGGATAACCTGGTCCCGCATCGCCAATCCTGCCGGCACACCCGACACCTACAGCTGGATGTATGTCTTTCGGACAACCCCGGAATCAGTTCCCGGGGACGAAGTACAGCTTTCCGGCGTGAACTGGGAGCACAGCTACAGCAGCCTGCGCGACGGCCGCGTGTTTTTAAGAAGGGGAAACACGGAATACTTCCTGATGACGCCGAATCCCGGCGGCCCTCCCGTTTATCAGCAGATAAGTTATCCGTTATCGGGCATGCACCTGCACAAGGTGAGCATTTCCCATGACGAGGCCCTGATTTCCTACATGAAGATAACGGAATCAGACATGCTGGCCACCGGGCAGTTCATGGGTTCTGTGATCTGCTACGCGGATTTCGACCAGGAGGCCCCGGCTATTACTAATGAAGTGGAAATAACCGCGCAGGACTGGTCGAGCATCACCTGGTATACCAGTTTTTCCCCCGATGATTCCAGGCTCCTTTTTGCCCACAATGGAGTGATAGTACTCTACGACATCGCAGCCGCCTTATACGCGGTGGCCTCGACGAATACTGAGGTGGAGTACCGGTATCCCAACTACCTGGGCAGCGTTAAGTAAATAAAAGTACGGATTTACATTTTAATATCGTTTGAAATCACAGGAATAATGTAAATTATATTCTGGGTTGGGACCTTTAAAAAAAATTCAATAGTTGCCGGGTGGTCAAAGCTTTCTGCGCAGACGGCTGAAGGCTATTTGACGACTCTGATAAAGCTCAAAATAGGGGGAGGGAATCATGAGAGCGATTAATTTTTTTTCATTTGTAACGGCTTTCACCGTTTGTTCCATTGCACTTTTTGCGGGTACCCTTGTCTGGGACTTTGAAGACGTGGAGCTGGGGGCTATTCCGGACGGATGGCAGGCCATGTCAGGCGAATCTTCTCCCAGTGGGGCGGCGGTCACGACCGACGGCTCTGCCACAGTCACCTGGGAGGCCATAGAAGACGCGACGGCGCCTGACGCAACAGATGAAAACAGGGTAATGGCGGTCACCGGGCACAGCGGTTCCGTGTACGAGCACGGGCATCATTGCTGGACAGATGAGATCGAATTCTCCGACGGGACCCTGGAAGTCTATTTGGTGGGCCGCGACACCGAAAGGGGACACATGGGAGTTTCCTTCAGAATAAGCGATCATAACACCTTTTACGCAGTCAGACTCCAGGCGGCCAACGGTGACCTTCAAACCATCGATGTAAAGGACGGGAACATAGAGTACCGCACATCCTCAGTCGCAACGGGCTTTGAGGGCCCGGACACCTGGCACAAGCTGACGGTGGAAGTGGCAGGCAATAACATCATAGTGTCTGTGGATGATGAGCAGTTTATAGATTACACGGATGAAACAGACCCAATTACCGAGTCCGGGGGCGTGGGCCTGTTTTCCCGGGGAGACGTGTCTATCGTTTCCTTTGATGATTTTTCCGTGACAGCGGATAACATTGTGGCGGTGAAGCCGCGGCCAGGCATGTTTTTTAAACAGAGGGGTGGCAGAAACTCCCCTATTATGGCTATCTATGATGCCAGGGGGCGGTTTCTGGGAATTGGAAACTCCGTGGTGTATCAAATTCCGGCGCCGGGCGTTTTCTTTATTTCAGAAAAAGGATCAAAAGAATATTTTAAACAGGTACATGGTAAATAATTATCCTGCTATAACATGTTTAAAAGGAGAATAATTCATTTCAGCCTGAATTTAAGAGAAAAAAATATTTTATGTCAACTTGTTTGAAAAAGTACGCCTATTGCATCAGGCAAAAGCAGGCAGTAGTTATTACCCGCAGTTGTTCCCGAAATTGCTCATATAGTACAAATATGAATCGTTTTAATCATCGGCAGACATGAGGAAAGAACATGACGGCTGAAACGAAAAAGAAAAAATTCCGGAAAAAAACTCATTTCGCTCCGGCGGAACGCAGCAGCCTGGCGGACTTGAAACGCGGTATAAAAACCGCCAGTGAAAGCCCTGTCATAAACGCCCTGCTGGATTCGGTCAGCGGGATGCTGGCAGTGCTGAATGATAAGCGGCAAATTCTGGCCCTGAATGAGGCGTATCTGAAGATGCTTGGCATGAAAAACGCCCATAAACTCCTAGGACTTCGCCCGGGGGAGTCGGTGAAATGCGTACACGCCAGTGAGCTCCCGGGCGGGTGCGGCACCAGCAGGTTCTGCTCCACCTGCGGAGCTGCTGTCGCCATTGTGTCGGCGCTGGGCAAGGACAAAGTCGCTGAGCGCAGCTGCGCTTTGACGGTAAAACAAAACGGCGGTGAAATAGAGCTGTTACTGAGGGTACGCTCCTGCCCTTTTAAGATTAAGAGAAATAAATTGGTGCTGCTGTTCCTTCAGGACATAACCGATCACCAGAGACGGGCCCATCTCGAGCGGGTCTTTTTCCATGACGTGAATAACATAGTTATGTGTTTGTATGGAGCGACAGCTCAGTTGGAGGGAACAAAAGAGGCCCGTACGGCTGAAGTAAGACATAACATCAAGCGGTGGATAAGAAGGTTGAGCAGGGAAATGGAAATGCAAAACGCCTTATCCCAGACAGAACAACCCTCTTACCAGCTGGAACTGGAAGTTGTGACATTGGGAGATATCGTTCAGGAGATCAAATATTATTTTTCCAGTCACCCCGCGGCCAAATACAGGGTGCTCCACCTTCCTGCTGAAATTCCCGATAAAAGCTTGTTAACCGACTTTGCCCTGCTGCTCCGTGTGCTTACCAACATGATAACCAATGCCCTTGAGGCCACGGAAGAAGGTGAGGAAATTGAAATTTGCATTGAACCCCGGGACGATATGATGGTGTTTAAAGTCTGGAACCGGCAGGCCATTGGGGAGCATATCGCGCGCCGGATCTTTCAGCGCCATTTCACCACCAAAGGGGAACAGGGAAGGGGATTTGGGACCTGCTCCCTGAAGCTTTTTGGCGAACAATACCTGGGAGGCAGAGTCAGCTTCACCTCATCTGAAACTGAGGGCACCCTGTTTCGTTTGGAAATACCTTCCCGGACCGCCATGCCCGTTTTAGCCGTCTCATAGGCTTTCTCACCTAACCTTTCCCGTATACTCATTCCGGCTCCGGGATGCGGTTTTTCTTTGCTAATAATTTTTCGTGGCGGTATAATATAATGAAAGAGAATAAGCGCTGTCCTTTATCACTCAGCAGGTAAGGTGTTATGATGATATCTCGTTATATTCCGATATGGCTCATCCTGGCGAATGTCCTTCATGGAGCAAATGGCCCCATCGGAATGAACACCTACTATTTCGATTACTGGTCAGGTCAGATTGCCTTTGTGGACGCTATGAAGCAGTCAGATGCATGGATAGCCAGCACCCAGGGGACGGACGAGTGGGACAGCGGCGTGGAGATTCCGCTTGATTCACTCGGCTACCCGCTCGAGATCCCTTACACACCGCTGGGCGGGCAGCCCCAGATAGCCAAGGCCCTGATGTTTTCAGGGATCGACAGCCGCTATCCCGCCGGGACTTATACCCTGATGTTTGAGGGGACGGGCAGCATAACCATAGCGACAGAATCGGGGGGCAGTTTATTCTCTCAGGCGGGCGCCCACCAGGTCGACATCACGCCCTCTTATTGGGGCATAACCCTGCATTTGAATGAGTCCTCCGCCGCTGACCCGGTCCGCAATATCCGGTTTATACTGCCGGGACACGAGCTGACTTATGAAGACGAACCTTTTTATCCTCCCTTTATAGAACGCTTGAATGGCTTCAAATGTCTGCGCGCCACCCATCCGGTGAATTTCGGCACCTGGCCCTGCGACAATGGTGTTGATGTCTCCGATGCCAGTTGCCTGATGCGTTGGGAGACCCGGCCTTCTACCCGGTACATGCCGCAGGCCGGTCCGCGCGGACTGGCGGCCGAATACCATATCGACATGGCAAATGCGGCCGGATGTGATCTATGGGCATGTGTGGTCCACGCGGCCGATGATGACTTCATCAGGCAGTACGCGAAGTTCATCAGGGACCGTCTTGACCCGGCGAAAAAAGTGTATGTGGAACTGTCGAACGAGACCTGGAATGGATCCCTGGAGTTTCCCCAATCGATCTATTTCAGGAACCTTGGTACGGCACAGGGCCTTGATGATCCCGAAGATGTTCGAATAGGCCGGGACAAGGCGTTTGCGCGCCGTAACGGGCGCATGTATCAAATTTTTGAAGAAGAGTTCGCGCAGCAGCCACACAGGCTGGTAAAGGTCATTTCCAGCCAGTACCCGGTCACTGAGATCAGCAGGATGCGGCTGGAGTATTTGACGGATCCTGTAGTGAATACCAGCGGTGTGATGGCGGACGCCCTGGCCATCGGCGCATATTTTGGAGGACATGTCGCAGATGAGATGGTCGCGCGAGGTGAAGAGGCCACCATAACCATAGACGAAATACTCGATCTGGTAGACAGTTCCATAACCCAGGACCAGCCCAATGCGATACACCCTGATTGGGGGCCCAATACCAGTTTCCTGACACGTTTAAGGATGAACGCAGCCCTGGCCGACTCATTCGGCGTCCAGTTGATTAGTTACGAGGGAGGGCCCTACGTTGGGGCGACCGGCGCGAATGAGGAAATTGATACCTTGGTGGTCAAGTTGATCGAGGCCAGCCGTCACCCGCGCATGTATGATATCTACAACAGGATGCTGGATACCTGGTTCGAGTATACTGACGGTGTTTTTATGGCTTTTGCCTATGTGAACAAACCGGCCAGATTCGGGACGGTGGGCCACTTCGAGTGGATGGATCAACCCATTGCTGAAGCGCATAAGTACCGTTTGCTCATGGATCGGCTTGCCGAAACTACCGGCGCTGCCTTAAAAGGGCCGGTTGTCCGTTCTGACAGAAGACCCGCGATAAAGATCGGGCGGGTTGGCAATATGCTGAGAATACAACTGGCCGAAGGTGAAGCCGCATGTGAGATCCGGCTTCTTTCCCTTCAGGGCAGGCTCCTGAAGGAAATTATTGCCGAACCAGGAATTACGGAATGGTACATGGAAAACGGTGAAGGCCGGGATATTCCGACAGGAGTTCTCTTCTGGCGGAGTGATAATGGCCTTGGCGGGACCGTCGCCTTTATAGACTGACGGATCGTTCCCTCACAACTTCCATTAGTTAAATGAATCGCGGGAATATCCAGAGAGAACTGGAAATAAGAAATAAAAATTGTAAATATTAGATCCTCATCCCGTCATCAGGAACTTAATTTCTAGTACATGTCGGTAAGGAACTTCAAGTCATTTTTACTCTGGCAGTTTTTATTGTGCTGGCTGGCCGCCGGGCAGCCGCCCGTGCCTTCTTACGAGACCGTGCCCGGGCAGATTGACTCAGCAGGTGCCAGGATGCCGGAACAGGCGGATTCCCTGGTGATAATTCCGGGATATACGGATTCCTCCTACGGAACCGAGGCGGATGATAATGACACTTCCACCATCCTCATTCCCGATACCGCGGCAAGGGGCGACCAGGATTCAGCCTTTATCGAAAGCCTGCCCTATGTGGATCGGTCTCTTGATTCCCTGAGCGCTGCCAATTTCAAGAACTCGTTTTCCGTGGCCGTTCAGTTTATTCGTACCGGCAGGGACTCTTCAGCCCTGGCGCTTCTTTCCAGGCTGAGCCCCCGGGAGCGGCTGGCTCGCATTTATGTACAGTTGGTGACCGCTGATATATATGAGCGCCAGAAGAACTACCGGGCCGCCGACAGCCTGCTGCGCGATGGGCTGCACTGGATAAGGAAAAAAAAGTGGAGAACCTTTTGTTACCATCGCAGGCTGCTCCTCTATCCCCATCTGAAACCCAACAGGGAAGAAAAGCTGGAATTCTTTTCCGATCAGATGGAGGCAGGGCATGGGGACTCGCTTCAAACAGGATTCATACTGGAGATCCTGGGATTAAACGGATTCGACGGATCTTCCGGAGAACTGGATATCTACCTGGATGAACTGTTTTCCCTGAATATGCATGATCCCCGGCTGGATTCTCTGTACCGGCTGATTGCTAAAAACAGCAAGCCGGGAGACAGGCCTGCCGATGCCGAACTGGCCCTGGCTAAATATGAGAATGCAAAAGGAAAAAACAAGATTGCCATGAAGCGCTGCCGCGCCGTGGAGAAAAATACCAGGGACCGGAAAATGTTGAGAAAAATAAGATTGTTTCAATGTGATCTTCAGTATTACCAGGGTAACTATAAAAAGGCCATTAAGTTCTACGAGCGGTACCTGGAACGCTACGGCAAGCACGCTCACGCCTTCCTGCAGATAGCCAGGGCCTATAAAAAGATGGGACAGAGGGCAAAATCCACGGAGTGGTATAACCGGTTCACGGAAGAATTTCCCGACCACAGGAAGACGGAAGAGATATTCTGGATAAGGGCCTGGGACAAGGAACAAGAAAAGAACTATTCCGAGGCCGTAATCTTTTATGAAAAGCTGATACCGGCCTTTATCCGCAAGAAGCGGGGGCGGTGGGCCAGGTTCCGCATGGGATACTCCTACTATAAGGCCGGGCAATATGAAAAGGCCCTGAAGCCGTTCAGAGAGTCACAGAAACAGGCGGACGGGAGAATGGCTGTCCCCGCGTCCCTGTTCTGGGAGGGGCTGACCCTTGAGAAGTTGAACCGTAAGGGCCAGGCGAGAAAAAAACTATTGAAAGTATACTCGGATTATCCTTTGGACTTTTATGGCCATATGGCAAAAACCAGGTTAAAGGAATCAGGCCGCTGGAAAAAGAGTTATGACAATCGGGTGAGGATAAAAAGCCGCACGCCTGAACAGGTTATGAAATGGGTGCGCGGCCTGCCGAAATCAAGCCGGAACATAGACTGTGTCAGCTCCTATTTTGATATCGTTGACCTGTTAACCCTAGAACTGGACACACTGGCGCTGGTCACGCTCGACGCCTCTTATGCGTGCCAGAAAGATAATCCCGTGTTTCTCTACACCTATGCAAAACATTTTTCGAAAATCTGGGAGGAGAAATCATATTATCTGGCCAGGAGGCTGAGTTATAAAATCGCAGATGCCAAATGGAAAGACGTACCGCTTGAAGTGCTGAAACTCATCTATCCGAAGCCCTTCAGGGAAGTGGTTTCCAGGTATGCCGGGAAAAGAAAGCTGCAGGAGGACTTTATCTTCTCGTTGATGAAGCAGGAATCCGGTTTTATCCCTGATATCGGTTCTTTCGCCGGCGCCATTGGGCTTATGCAGATAATGCCGGCCACGGGAAAAGGACTGGCCAAGCAGGAAAACCTGAAAGGATTCCAGGTAATGGACTTGAGGAATCCCGAAATAAACGTACGCCTGGGGACCAGGTATTTGCAGGATTTAAAGAAAGAGTATGATGACAATCTGGTCCTGGTGCTGTGCAATTACAACGCCGGCCCCCGCCCGACTCTGCGCTGGAAAAAAGCCCTCAAAGGAAAACCCATGGAAATATTTTCCGAGGAAATCAGCTACTGGGAGACCCGTGATTATGTCAAGAAGGTAATGGGGAATTTCTGGACCTATCAGCTGCTGTATAAAGGGAATTGAAGCCGTCCCCTCCCGTAGGTGGAATTTATGAATTCCGCCTACGGGAGGGGAGCGCCCGCAATCAAAAAAATGGTATTTTAGTATATAATAAAGATATGCGGTTAATTATTTATTGTCTTGTTTCCCTGTCCTTGGCCCTCAGTGATGAGGGCGGCTGCTGGTCCATTGCCAGATTGAAGTATTCCGGGGGAGGGGACTGGTATTCGGACCCTTCCGGATTGCCCAACCTTATTGCCCGTATCAAGAAAGACTTGAAGGCGGACGTCTGCGGCCAGGAGAAAACTGTCAGCCTGCTTGATGCCGAATTATTTACTTATCCCATTTTATATATGACAGGGCATGGAAATGTCTCTTTATCAGAAGAAGAGAAAAAAGTATTGCGCGAGTATCTTTATCACGGCGGGCTTTTGTTCGCCGATGACAATTACGGCATGGACAGCTCTTTCCGGAGGGAAGTCAGGGATCTGTTCAAGGGCCAGCCCCTGCATGAACTTCCCCAGTCCCATCCGGTATTTTCGTCATACCACCATTTCCCGGGGGGACTGCCCAAGATTCATCAGCACAACGGAAAAAGACCGCAGCTGTTCGGCATTGACCTGATGGAAAGGACAGTGGTCCTTTATACCTATGAATCAGACCTCGGGGACGGCTGGGAGAATCCGGAGGTGCACAAGGCGCCCCCTCATCTCAGGGAGAAGGCGC
>JBHPJW010000089.1:0-8826 GCA_042567505.1 Fibrobacterota bacterium | reverse complement strand
TGAAGGTATATTTGCCTTGTCGTCACAGCCGAACTCAGCCCAAAGTCTATATTTTTTACTGAAGAAGTCAATAAATTTTGGGGAAGAGAAAAATCGTACCGGATAACTTGCCCGATAGATCCTCGCTGATATCTTCTGGACACAAATTCGGTCCTGTCGGCCCTTTATAAACGGCGTCCGGTCCACCAGAATACAGGGGATTTGACTGTCAAACAATTCGGGGAACAGGTTGAATGGTTTTTCAAGATACTGCAATACGCTTCCGAAAAGCACCACGTCAGGTCTCTGCCAGTTTATACTCTCTTTGATGCTCTGGTGGAATTTCAGATGTTCCGTTTCAAAATGTTCCTTTCCGCACTCCACATAATGTCTCTGTTCCACCACCGACCATTTCAGCTCATCCAGGCTTTGTAAATATTTCCGGCACTGAAAATAAGTACTTGCCAGCGATCCCCCGAAATCCAGCACCTTGAGGCGCCCCTGGTTCTGAGAAGCAACCCATAGCAGGTTGACCAGAACCGGCAAAGGATACTCCGCTTCGGGAAAAGCCACGGAATCTCTCTCAAAAGCCGCCTTTCCCTGCTTGACCAGCAACGCAGAACGCTTGACTTTATCCAGGATTTCCATGGAGTGGTATCCCCGCGAGCGCTTTTTCGCCTCCGCCCAAGAGCCGAAATTGCCCGAAAAGGTATAGCTCCGGCCGAAAGGGACGTACCTTAAGACCAGGGGCGGAATAAGGCTTTTAATGGTATCTTTCATAGTCCAGGGCCTTTGTGGTTAAGAAAAGGGCAGGCGTCTTTTTAAAAAGCTGATGACTCTTCCAGTCCTTATGGAATTGAAATAATTTTCAAATTCACGCCGGGCCAGGACGTTTTCTTTTGCCTCTTGTGTTTCGGCTGACAACTTTCTATCGGATAAGGCGGTGCTTAAATAAGAATTCTCGCCGCAATTAGTTCCGCTGCTGTCGCTGCCTATATGATGCACCAGAGACTGGGGAGGATATAAAATAAGCTTCTGCGCCAGGAAGGCCGACGCGTACCAGCGTACTGCCCACGAGTCATTCTTGCCCTTTACCTGATTTTTCAGCATTCTCATATAAGGATAGCTCCCGTTAAAATCAAATTCCCTGGCCAGCCTCTCCTTCTCAAGGGAGGCAAGCAGTTTTTTCCCGTTACGCTCAAACAGGTCCCAGCCCTTTTTCCAGGTAGCCCATCCCAGGCAATCAGCGCCCCTTATAAAAAAACTGCCCGGCAGGGGGCTTTTCAATGGATACACATAACCTGAAACGCAGACAACTTCTTCCTGGTCCTTATAGCGGTGTAGAGCGTCATTCATGAAATCCAGAAAATGGGGGGACGTGACCAAATCATCCTCCAGTACTATCGCCTTTCCGTGCTGCTTGATTGTTTCGCTGACTCCGGCAATAATGGAGTTTCCCAGGCCCAGGTTTTCTTTTTGCTCTATAACATTGACGCTCGCAAAGCCGTCCATACTTTTCACATAGGATCTTATGGCCTTGATTGTTTCCCGGTCCTCATCTTTTTTCGGGCCGTCTGAATATATCAGAACATCGCTCTGCCCTGCAAGACTGTTCTCTCTGAGCGCCTGCACAGTCTTCCTGAGGTGCGGTAGTCTGTTATAAACAAAAATGGCAACCGGCGCTAAAGGCATTTTTACAAAGACTTCCTTGCAAACAGGTTAAGGTAATTTGACTCCTGCTTCTCCCAGGTAAACCGGCTTGTACCGGAGATCCGGATTTTTCCCGTCTCTATTTTTCTAATGCCCTGGGCGATGCTTTTTGACGTTATGGTTTCCAGCGCAACTCCTGCCCCGGTTTGCTCAACGACTTCCAGCAGGCCGGGATAATTGTTCGTCAGGACTGGTTTTCTACATAAAATAAATTCATAAAGCTTGTTTGAGGCCGGATAATAATTATTAATGTTTGCGTTATTATAAAACACGATGCCGATATCCGAACAATGTATATAATCCAGCATCTCCCTGTTTTCTACCGGGGGATGGAAAAAGATCCTTTCGCTTACCGCTTCTGTTTCCGTATGCTCCTTTAACTTTTCCTGGTAGCCTTTAAATGACGGTCCCAGCAGTATGAGAATATACTTCTTCTCTAGGAATTTCACAGCTCCGATAAGGGACTCCAGGTCCCGTCCCTCCCCGATGGTTCCAGTGTACAGGATTATTTTCTCCTCTTCCCCTTTGGCGTATTTGCTCCTCAGGATGTTCTGGTCAGTAAAGGCGTGCGCCCTGGGAGGAAAATTTTCCAAAAGGACAGCTCGCTCTTCCGGCAAATGATATTTTTTCACAAAATATGCCATTCTGTTTTTTTCCGGAAGTAGGTAGTAAGAACATTTATTTATTAACAGTCTTTCGATGATGTTCCAGATCCATTTTTTTGGGCCTTGCTGAGATTCCGGAAACAGCTCGTGGACGTCATAAAGCACCTCCGAATTCTTACAAGAAAGTGCCCCAGCCAACAGGGTATTGAGGTCATTGCAGTGAACGAAGTCCGGTCTTGTTTTTCTGATATGCTTGAGGGCGAACATATTAAAAGCTATCTGCAGGTAAAAATTCTTCAGGGCCGACCGGGAAAGCGCTGCCGGATAATCGATAATCTCAAAATCAAAGCCGTCGCGATTTCCCCTCTCCCCATAAAACGGCCATTGGATGAGTGTGACCTGTATGCTCCTGCCCCGCAGGGACCGTATCTCCTTCCGGACCCTTCCATCAAAATGAATGTTTCCCACCAGCAGAACACAGCATTGTATGTTATCAGGGGAACATTCCTTCATTTTGTTCTTTATGGATAAAACGGATTTGTTACATTTAGATAGTGTTGTTTAATATAAAAAAAACCCATTTAGGTTGTAAGAAGGCGTTTTAATCGTAGTCTTCCGTTAATTTTAAATCATATGGTTAAGAACAACCTTCTTATCTCGTTTTTCATCCCAGTACTGATTTTTCTTAGTCTTTTTCAAAATGGCATGACTGTTCTCTTTAATATGAAGTTCAGGATGATTTCTTTCCTGATAATTACGTTTCTCTTTGGGAGATTTCTTCTTCAAGCTCGGAAAAGTGAACTTTCCTTTTTTAATTTTGAAAAATTATTACTTATTTGGTTATCATTTGGAGTTATCTCATTCATTTCCAATTTCAGGTTTGGACTTAACACGAAGGTTGCTTACGCGCTGGTCTTTGCCATGATATGGCAATTCGCCTGGGTTTTAACCTATTTTGGGATAAGGACCATTGATTTTAGTAAGGAGCAATTTAAAAGAATCCTGACAATAGGTTTGTCTCTTGGCATCGTATTAAACGGATTTGCTATCATCGAAAGGATTTTTTATAAATACATTCAATTATTCCTTATTAATTTCTCTAAAAATGAGTTCATACAAGCGAATATGTCTCTTGTCTTTAACCGTGGTTATGGAATTGGTGCCGCTTCCTATAGATGTGTTTCCTTTGTTTTGGAGTTTGTAACTTATGGGTATGTAGCCGGTTTTTTCAGTATTGCGTTTCTTGTCCTTTTCTTTAGCCATAAAAAGAAATTTTTTCTTTTAGGTCTTTGCATATCAATCTGCGCACTTTTTCTAACTCAAACCCTATCTGCAATTTTTAGCTTTTTTATAATTACTGCCGTTTATTTTATCATTTTTAACCGTTTGGATTTTAGAAAATTATTTTTTATTGCATCTTTTAGCCTTTGTATGCTAATATATTCAATTTATTCTAATGAACAGAATCTTTTCTCAGGCACTTTTAAAAGGATTTCTGATTTTTCCCATGGAAAAGATCCAGGGCAGTTGTTTCATATAAATAAATTCAAATTTAGTCCAATTGATAATATTTCTTTTTGGGGAAATGGTCTTGGGACCGGTGATTTTCTTCACACGCATATTAAAAAAGAGATGCTTAAGAGAAATTATGTTGACGTTGAACACCAATATTGGCGTATACTGCTTGAATTTGGTGCTTTCGGATTAACCTTATTTATCCTGATTTTATTTTTTTTAATGAAACTTCTCTTGGGGATTTTCTACTCAACATCAGACAAATGGTTGAAATCTATAATTCTCATAGAACTTTTCTGGGTTATGCAGAATATTATTGTTGGTTTTTTTCATCGCTCATTCCCTTCCTTCAGCTCGTCTATTTTTCCTTCCATCATTCTCGCCATTGCCATCCAGACGATAAATAAGGCGAACTCAGATCCCGTACCGGCTTAATTCTGCCAATTCTCGCTTAATTATATTCCTTATGATTATTGTCACCTTTTTTGCCGATTCTTGTGATAAGTGATTTCCGTCAATTGTTTGAAATTCCGGTCCTGTTTCGATTTTAAAATAAATCACATTATTTTTAACAGCCACTTTTTGTATTTGTTTGTCAAAATCAGGGAAATATTGATCTTCTTTGTCCGCCATCTCCCGGTCGACAGGCAGTCTTATCAACACGACCCTTCCATACTGAGATAGATCCCTCATTAATTTCCCCAGCCAGGATATGCGCGTTTGGGAAAGTTTATTGCTTTTGAATTTTTTTTCATATTCTTTAATCGTTTGCTGACTAACGAGGCTCAGCCTTTTTTTATTTTTAGTTATATTTGTATTAATTTCCAACCAACCATCATCGCAAAGACGCGCCTTCTTTTTTATATTTTTTAGCAGCATGTTAAAAAGTGGATAATTAAAATAGTTCCATAAATATTCAATATTAGGATTTTGGTTAACCCTTTCCATTTTCGCAACAAACGCCATTCTCTCTCTGAACAGCGAATCATGATCGCCGGTATTCTGAAGTGAGGTTGAGATGCTCATTGGATTTATTTCGATTATAAAGAGGCCGTTCTTTACGCTCTTATCTAACTTTTTCATTATCGAATAATAGTATGAAGGGCCCATGGAACCTGTTCCCAAGGTGAATGCGTAGTTATACACCGGCCCCTCAAACTTTTTTTCCGAAAGCTCATTAAGCACGGAAGGTAAAATCCCCTGAAGAGCCCGCGAAGTCCCTAAAATGAGGGACTTCTGGTTTGAAGTGGTGAACTTGAGATAATAATAATCGGCATATCCATTCAGGGTGAGCATAAAGAACGCAACTGAAGGCAGAACGCCAATCGTCAAAAACAACGCAATCTTAATGATAAATCCCAAAGGCATGTTTAAAACTGAAAATAAATAAATTGGTTTTGTGTAAAATTGCCAAAGAGAATTATAATATTAAGTAATGCACCGTAGATGATATATTCTCCACATTTGATGTTTAAGCGAAACTGGAGCCCATGATCCTTTTCTCTGTTGAACCATTCCAGGCCAATTAAAATTGGTATGCAGATAAAAAGGCAAGAAAAATGTATCTGCAATGACCTTAACATGTAATACGGGGGCATTTGAAAGAGAGAAATCGAAAAAAGGCCTTTATAGTAGATGAGCGCGGATCCTACACTCTCTGACCTGAACATGATCCAGCCAATCGTAGTAAGAAAAAAAGTGAAGGCTATGGCCAGGATTTCCCTTATGGTTGGAACAAGTTTACCAGCAGCCACAATCTGTAAATTGTTCCTGTTCTTTTTATTTAAAAACAGAGGGATAAAATAGACCGCGTTCAGACATCCCCATAAGATAAATGTCCAGTTTGCTCCGTGCCACAATCCACTTACCAGGAATATCACAAATATATTTCTCAGTTTCTTAATGAAATGGCATTTGGAACCTCCCAGGGGAATATAGACATAATCCCGAAACCAGGAAGAAAGAGAAATATGCCACCTCCTCCAGAACTCTGCTATGTCCCTTGAGAAGTAAGGATACGAGAAATTTTTCCTTAGATCGAACCCTAAGAGCCTCGCAGTTCCGATGGCAATATCAGAATAACCGGAAAAATCCCCATATATTTGAAATGCAAAAAAAACACATCCGATGAGCAATGCGCTACCCGGGTATTCGTTAAAATTATTAAAAACGTTATTGACGATAACAGCACAGTTATCAGCTATGACAACTTTTTTAAAAAAACCAAGAAGAATCTGCTGTAATCCGTCTTTGGCTTTCGCATGATTAAAAATCCTTTTTCTGCTAAATTGAGGCAATAGATTCGCTGCCCGTTCAATAGGTCCGGCAACTAATTGGGTAAAAAAGCTTACGTAAGCGAAAAAGGAAATAATGTCCTTTGACGCGCTCATTTTCCCTCTATAAACATCTATAGAATAACTGAGAGTTTGAAACGTATAGAAACTTATACCAATTGGCAATATAATATTAAGAGATCCGACATTCGGAGTAAAACCAATTTTATATAACAGCAGCGAAAATGAATCAATGAAAAAATGATAATATTTAAATATCCCCAGAATGCCTATGTTGACGAGAATACTCAAACTGAGAAAGAGCTTCTTGTATGCTCCTCGTTCAGCCCGCTCTATCAATCCTCCCGCAATAAAATCAACCGAGGAACTGATTAGTAAAAGGCTTAAGAATCGCCAGTCCCACCAGCCATAAAAAAAATAACTTGCAATCAATATAAAGAAGTTCTGTGACTTCACAGATTTGCCCAATACCACCCAATAGAACAGGAAAACTATTGTAAAAAAGATGATGAATTCAAAGGAATTAAATAACATGAGGCGTTAACTTATCGTTTTCAAATCCTGAAGTTTGCCATACCCGCAGGAATATAATCCTAACCTATTTTTCACCAGGTTCATTTTCCTGTTTGACTTGTCAGTAATGAGCACATGATTATCAAATATCTTGAATTCTCTTAAATGGATAACATCAGCGTAATACGCTTTAAACTTGCATGCATCGTTTGATATGTTTATCAATTCACATGTTACAGCATCTTCCTTCAGAAAAACGCCTCTATCACCCTCCGGCCACGGGTCCTGTTCCTGTCCGAAATAGGCGGTGTTATGAGCGAACGCACTTCTAAACCTGTTTCTCATCTCCTGCAACGGAGTATACACATACGTTCCAGGATCAAGCGAAAGGACAGAGTTGTCTATCATCAATTCATAAGCCAGGATATCATTATGGACATGTCCCATTCCTTTTATGCATCGGGCCGGTTTTGTTGTTACCGCCAGGTACATCCTGTCCGACTTGAATATATAATGACCTGCGCTGTGAAACCTGTATGACTTCAGGTTATCCCTAAGAGACCGCCCGAACTGACCACTTGCCATGTATCTTGTTTCATCCTGATACTTCAGTATCTCGTCATTTCTTGTTGTTCTATCGCTTTTGTCAATGGCATCCATACTAGGGCTTGATCCAATCTTGAATTTCTCACCCTTGGAAAGGCCGCTGATAAAACTGTTTTCTAATTCCAGATCCGCCTTATTCCCAATAAGTTCTTTTTTAAAAGCGGCCTTCCATAACGAAACCAGCGGCAGATGATTTAAATCATTTTCGTCCCAGAAGGCGTCTTCCTCTTCCAGGCCCTCACTGATCAGATACTCATGGTAACCCTTCAGGTTGGCATAAGTCTCTTCTGCGGCACTGTTGGTCAGCCAATTTCCAACAGGTGTCAGTTTAATAAAACGGCCGCTGTCATTATCCCCAAATTGCGGGACCTCATCATTGTGCTTGATAATGCAGGATGTATACCATCCCAATTTATATACCCTCTCCTGAAACGCTTCCCAATCCCTGGGCTTTACCAAACCGCTTCCGCCTTCTTGATGCACCCGGGACGATGCATGCTTTTCGCCAATCTCCAGCCTTGCCAAGATCCGCTGCTTCTCTCCGGGCAGCCCCAGCATCAGGGATGCGCAACATAGAACCATCTCGCTGCTGAGCCGGTGATAACTGGTTGACGCTTCAAAGTTGCTGCCCTCCTCGTTAAACTGCCGCAGTGTTTCGTATATAAGTTCCCTGGCTGAAAACAGTAGCCATTTTGTAGAATCTTCCACTTTGTCGAGATACGCGGAAATAAACAGCAATCCGGCGATATTCGCAATATAATGGTTCCCGGTATACTCATTGTAAAATTCAAGGTTTTTTTCAATAAAGAGGCCGTGCTGAAAAATGGACCTGCAAAATAATTCCTCAAATTCCCTGTCATCCAGTCCACCTGTCTGTTTCAACAGATCATAGGTTAGCAGTAAATTAACCGCCCTGATCCCGGCCTCCATGGCCCTGCCCCACTGAATGCCCATTCCGGGAGGGTTCATGGCGATAAAATCCCTGACCTGATCTTTAAATTCGCGGACTATCTCAGGCAGGTATTCCGGAACAACTTTAGTGAAAACGGCCAACTGAACCATGTGCTGAAAACGTCCCAGTTCCCAGGGGACCTTTACATCCGCCCCAGGAGGAAGTTTCTGTTCCTGCTCGCCATTCCACTCATTCTCCATCCATCGAAAACCGCTCTTAAAGTCCCTCTGCCAGTCGATCAGTTTATAGGAATCAGAGATATTTGCTAATACCTTTCCCGCGGTTTCCCGGTGGTTAGGACTTAATAATTCATGCGCGTTTTGCTTATTTGCGTACAGATCAGAACTGTGAACGTGGCCACTCAGGCCCAACACCGGCATTCCATATCTTACCATCACCCATCCTGAGCCCAGCAAATTATAACGGTGTGATAAATACATCCGGCAAAAATATTCTGCTGTCCTTCTTTCTATTTGGGAGATAATCAATTCATCATATTTTAAATAAGAGTATTTTATTTCTGGTTGGCTTTTAATTTTGTATAAGCTTGAATTTAAAGTACGGACTTTCTTAATAATTCTTAATAAAGGCCGTGATATTTTATGGAGGGCCCTAATTATAATAGAGCTTATTGTTTTATATTTTCCTTTTT
>JBHPJW010000088.1:0-8899 GCA_042567505.1 Fibrobacterota bacterium | reverse complement strand
ATGGATGGACATCTTCACCCAGGGAGCTAAGGTTTCTGGCGGAATCCCTTAAAGATTCTTATCATTGCCGGGGCATTCTGCTCGAGGGCCATGGACTTAATCTGGAAGCGCTGGAAAACACCAGTTGGGAAAGGCATTTATCCCAGGTGATGGAAGCTCTGACAGAACTGGAGAAACGGTTTGAAAAAATAACAGTCATCGGTCTGAGTTATGGGGCGGTGCTGGCTCTGCATGCAGCCGCTCGAAAACAATTCCATGGTCTAATTCTCCTCTCACCCTTTATAAGGTCTGCCGCCAGCCTCATCAAAGGGGTCTCTAACAGTTTTTATATTCAATTCCTGCCTTCCTTTGTTAAAAACCTTGGCAAAGGCAATTCAGGTCCTATCAATGACAGGGCGGAAGGTGAGAAACACATAGCTTATCATAAAATGCCGGTAAAGCCCCTGAAATCAATGCTGAAGGGCATAAAGAAGGCCATTCCACTTCTGCCGATGATAAAATGCCCAGTGCTGCTCATGCACAGTCGAGGTGACCAAACCGCCCATTACCAGGGCAGCGTGCGGATACTCGAAGGTTTGGGCAGCCGGGACAAGTCCCTGGTGACCTTAATCAGAAGCAACCATATCATAACCCTGGACTATGAGAGGGAAAGAGTTGAAGGGGAGGTTGCGCGCTGGCTTTCAGAGCATAATTAGGAATCCAGAACGCCAGGCCCACAACTAATTCACACCGATGCTATAGGCCAAAGATAAATGCACACCCCAGTGTTTCAGGCTGTTTTTACCCAGCACTGTAAACGGGATGCCGGCTTGTAGCCCAAAACTCTCGGTAGCGTCGACAGTCACACCCACTTCCGGGGCCAGTAAATGCCCCCCGTTTTCAAAACTCTCGTTGCCCTTCCACATATCCGCGAAAAAGTAATCTCCGCGCAGAGCCAGATACGGGGTCCAGGGATGCATGAGGTATCCTGCTTGAAGGTAGGCGAAAATATCGTCACCCTTATTGAGGTCGCTTTCACCTTTAAGTGTGAATCTGAATTCGTATCCGGCGTTTCCGTACAATTGAAACTTTTTTTTAAGCAGCATGCCCATGGCGGAAAGCCGGAGCGATTTATATCCTGATCCCCGGTCTTTTACCAGGCTCCCATTATTGAATTTATAACTGGCGTTGAATCCTACCTTGTGTTTCCGCAGCGTATACTTGGCGCCTAGTATCAGATCTCCAGGACCGAATTCACCGGTGGAATCCACAGAGGGACTGAAGCTGCTAAAGGGCAGGTGCAAATGAAATTCAATATCATTGGGAAGTCCCAGACGTAACACCAGCGGAGTCAGAATGGAAGTTTTAACCGAGTCAGACGGGAAGTTCCTGCTCTTAAAACTCAGGGAGTCTGTGGTTACCTGGCCTCCACCGCCGCCGGTTGCCGCAAACCTGGGGTCTGCACCTGTTTCAGCATCGTACTCCCCGGAATGAGCCAACCTCTGAAAACCCGCTTCAAATTGGATCCTCCAGGGCGGGATGGAGAGATGCTCCGGCAGGAAGGTCTTGCTGCGGAACAGATGCTGCTTCTTAATGTTGAGTGAATCCTGTTTGCCCAATTGAATTTTTTTCTTTGAAGGTTTATACAGGGAATCCCGTGGTGCTATGGTAAGCAGATACACGCCGGGAAGAACCAGGGTATTAGTATAGGGGCACTGACCGATCTTCACATCATCCAGAAACAGTATGGAGCTGTCCGGCTTTGAGTTTACCTGGAGAAAGGCATAACTGGAGGTAAATTCCCTGAAAACTTTTTTATGTCCACCCGGAAAAATGGCCAGTTCCTCTATTTTTATGCTGTCATAATCCGGCAGGGTAATGAGAAACTGGTATATACCTTCCGGAAATTCGACATAATTTATGGGAGTTTCTCCCAGGAAATCCAGCTTTTCTTCTCCCGGCGCTGAGTAATAGACTTTGGCGCCGGAGGGTTCGGTTGTAACAGTCAGGCGGCCGTTTTCGGAATAGCCGGCAACGGTCAATAAAAAAACCAGGCAGAATGAATAGAACTGTTTCATAAAAAAATGGAAAAAGTGTCGTTTCAATTTAGCAGAATCAGCAGATCAGGACAAGTAATTAGTATCTAGTATTTGCTCAAAAAAGAGAGTCCTCTCACAGAAGCCTGGAGCACGCAGAGATCAAATAGGTAATAATCAGAAATATTTATATTCTCTGCGGTCTCAGTGTCACAGCACGATTGTAAAGATTTATGAACAAGAGCTATGAGTCTTTACAGCAGAACCGGGTACAGAAGAAACGATTTAGGCGGATATTGACCGATTAAGTGAAAATACCCGCAGGTCCGGAAACTCCAGGCTATTCTTTTTTAATGATTTTTCCTAATTTTATGCTCTTTTAAACAACCTCTAGGTAACTAGTGAACTATCCAATAAGTTTTTTCATGTTATATGCCCTGGAAAAGTCATTCCGGCTTGCATGCCAAGGCCCGAAGGGACTGGTCCGGAATCAGGAAGAGCATGAAAAAATTAACTGGACGTAACACTAGTCCAAACAATCAAAGCTGCTAAAAAGCCTGGGCCAAATCTATCAGAAATTTTGATTTTCTCCATTCAGGTCCATCATCCCATCCCACCGCATAGTCAAAACGGAAATTAAACACGGTTATGGGAAGCCGGAGTCCAAGGCCGACGTCGGCCCCCCTGCCTTCGGGATTTTGCGGCTTTCCCGCTTCCCACACCTGGCCCATGTCCACAAAGGGCACTACCTGCATGTGCTGGAAATTCTTCCAGAATTTGTCAGGATTGAAGCGGATACGGCTCAACAGGCCCATGCGGAGCTCGAGGGAGGTGAGATAATACAGGGGAGTGACTTCAGGTATGCAGGCTATGGTAGTGTCACCTCCCTCGATAACAATGTCTCTTTCCGGGCATAACTCCCGGTACTCCAGATTGCGGATGCTGTTTCTGCCGCCCAGAAAGAATCTACGGGAGTTGCTTCTTCCATTATTGGTAAACATTCCTCCGTTGAGGCGAAAAGCGCCGGTATAGGCCCTGGCAAGCGGAAGGAAACAGGAAGTTTTTATTTCCAGCCAATTGTGCCGCAGGCTGGCTATATGGAATTCATCATCCTCATCAATAAAGGGGCCACCGTTTCCGAAGATCAGTGTGAACCGTGATCCTTTATGGGGATTAAACTCATTATCCACGAAAGTGAAAATTATCGAGCTAATCGCATTCAAGTTGATAACCCTTGATTTTTCTATTGTTATGGTATCTCCCAGAGTTGAAGGTACCGGAATTTTCTGGGTCGTGCCTTCAAACTCCACCGTGCCGACGTATCTGGCCCATCTTGCAAAGGGGTGTGAGAGGCTGGAGGAAAAGATTGCGTCGAAAGAGGACTGGTTCTCATTGGGGTCCTGCCTCCAGATCAAATCCAGATCATTATCCCAGCGCCACAAAAATCCAAATAACAGGGGATTACCAAGGCCGGTATTTATATTCTGTCTTCTTTGAGCGATCCTGACGTTAGCCCTTCCGTCATAGAAATTTCCAAGGATGTTTTTGTGCGCCCATCCGGCCTCAACTCCAAAACCGTCTTCAGTTTCCCAGAACAAAGCTGAATTTATCCTCCCGGGGACGCGTTCTTCCAGGGAAAGCATAAGAGCGCTCCTTCGCATGTTATCTGTCAGCAGGCTGTCCTTCAGCCGGACATGATTAAATATTCTGGTGGATTTCAGCTTTGCCTTGTATTTATTGGTTTCTGAAAGCCGGACCGTGTCTCCCCGTTTCATCTTGAGAATCCTCCTGATCAGTGTTTCGTCCGAAACTCCCGGATTATCAGAGGATATTTTTTCTCTGCGGTTTTTAACAATCAGGGTGTCAAAAACCACCAGATAAGAGGGATCAACCGTAAACACCACGTCAATGGTTTTCAAGGAGTCCCGGATGATATAATCCTGTTTGACCCGGCGCTTGGCATATCCCAGATCACCATACCTTTTTTCAATATCACGTTTGTCGCGATTTGTCTTTTCAGAATTGAAAAACATTTCAGGCTTTGTACGCAGCGCTTCCGGCGTCATCAGTGGCGAGGAGCCGTCTGTGGTTACTAATTCCACTCTGCCGAACCTGTAACGGGCTCCCTCCTGAATAATGATACTGGACGCCCACCTGTCTTTTCCCTTCACCGAGTCCTTCCGGACGTCCACGCCAACGGTTATATCAAAGAATCCCGCGTTTTCGTATTCATAGATGACTTCCGTTCTAACCGCGTTTATCCATTGCTGGATTTCCCACTTGGAAAAAGTGGAAAAAGATTTTGGAAAAAAAACGAATGATTTGATTTTACCGGTGCGGAAGTGCTCATTGCCCCGTATGGTGACATCATGGGAACACAACCCGGAATTCAGGCAGAAACAAAGAAAAAAAACAAGGACCGGATATAGCTTCGTTCCGAGGTATGGAAACATGCTCCTCACCAGATATCCCAGAATTCATAATGATAGGTAATCCCCAACTGTCCCCGTACGTCCTTTTCCTGCTCTTCTTCTTCAATAACGGTTTGCTGTGAGGCGCCTGTCCTCACCATAGCTTCCATCTCCACTCTCTTTTTTACCCTGTGCTTCCAGGCCGGGTTTGAGTGAATATCCTCCAGGGGCGGGCGCCATTTCACACCGGCTTCATACTTGCTTGGAGTGGCTTCGGATACTTCGCGGGAATATTCATATTTCCCCTTTAAGCGCAGCCTTTGAAATTCCCTGGTTTCCATCTCCAGGGTAATGGGCTCATTGTATTTTTCTGTCTGCACATCAGATTCATCATCACGTAAAAGCCATTGTCCCACTCCTGAAACTCTGGATGTCTCAATCCAGTTGCCGGACATTCTGCGGATGTTTCTGGATAAAAACCGGCTGATCTCGCTTTCTATCACCCTGGAGGCGCTGCCGCTGAATTCTGTATCATAACACCCTTTGCTGGCTGACGTCAGCAGTACCACAGGCTCCAGAGACTCCCCCAGGTCTCCCGCGCAGGAACCGCCGTAGGAAAAGTCGGTTTTTTCCAGTTTACCCTGCAGTTTAATCTCAATGGAGCATTTGTTGGAGGAATCAGGGGAAGAGCAGCTTTCCGCCAGCCATTTGACAGCGGTCATGTCAATATCACCTTCTTCCACAGGCTGGTTCTCCCATCTCAGACTCAGGTCCTCCAGGGTATAAGACTGGGATGTGATGCCGAAACTGCCTCCCAGGGAATTGATTTCTCCCTTGACAAGCAGGTAGGGATAGGTTCCAGTCACGTTCAAGTCTCCGTCAAAGTTGAAATTAAATAAAAATCTCATCAAATCGGCCTCCACCCTGTTGTTCTTGCCGGCGGCGTACACCTGCAGATCAACATCCAGGGGCTTGCCTTTGCGCTTAATCTTCTTCCTCTTATCGGATATTCCCAGCAGGTTTTGCAATTGACGCAGGCCGTAGTTCTTGTAATACAGGTGGAAATCCTCTATACCAAGGCTCGCTTTCAAGGTATTGCGCTGCAGGCTTCTTTTTTTCGCCTTTGGCACACGGTAAGCCAGGGATAGGTTTTTTACGGTTGTCCCCAGTTTAAAGGTTGAGGAAGAGGGTTGGTAGTTTCCCTTTTCTATTTTTATATCAATATCAAGACCGTCTTTGTCTTTTACGATATCGAAGAGGGCTTTCTGCATAGTCACTTTGTTTTTGGCGGGCAAGACCAGGTCCATCAGGTCTGAACGCAAATGGAACTCCATGTCGCCATGGGTTATAAAGGAATAATAGCCATACCCGTTCACCTGCTGGCCTGCGGGATTTGAAATCCTGATGTTGGGAAATTCGATGCCTTTGTCTGTAAGCGACAAGGGAAAGGAAATTTCCACCGGATCCATGTCCTGGAAATCATACAGCGCGCTTGTGAGCCTTCCGCTGAAGTTCAGTTTTTTCCGGGATGATTTGCTGAGAGGAAAAACCAGATTGCCGGCCAGGTCCAGCTTTTTTACCCTGCCGGCTTTGCCGGGCAGCACAAGATCGCCGTGCATGGAGAGATTGCCCGCAAACGAGCTGTTGTCAATCAGGTGCCCCGTCAGGGTTATGTTCAGTTTTTTATCGGCTGTGGCGGTCACCTCTATACTTCGCTTTTTCTTGAAGAGTTCTTTTAGTTCAATATTTATTGAATCGTTAAGGAGTTTGAATTCATCCGATTGTATCAGGGCGCTTAATCCGATCCCGGCACCCCTTCCGGTGAGCAGTAATTTTGGGATCACCAGGAAGGTATCGGTTTTCATGAAACTGAGATTGGAGACTTCGTACGCGCCGGAAAAGCCCTCTTCGCCGCTGAAGCTCATATCGCCGTTCAATTCAGCGCTTTTCACCAGGGAGTCCCTGAACATGTTTATCCAGCCGGCCGCGTCCAGGTTCTGCACGATAAGGCTGGTTTCTTTTATTTCCCTGAGTTTCGACCGGTATGCCTGGAAAAAGTGTTTTCCGTTGAGGAGGAAGGTGCCGTAAGCCGTTAGTTTTTCCTGATTGTGCTCCATGGCAAGACGCAGAACATCAAGTTTCTTTGGATTCCACTCTGACTCGAGCTTTAATTCAATGGGCGTGCCCATAAGGGTAATGGAGGATACCATTTCCGCATATCCCTTTTTCTTTTTTATGTCCCAGTTAAAAATGCCGGTAATTCTGGGTTCATAGGGAAAGAGGTTCTTAACCTGCCGGTAGGGGCTCTTTTTTAACTGTACTTGGGATACCGCTGCTTTCATTTCATCAAAGTTAAGCATGGCATAAGTCGCTCGTCCAAATTCCGGATTGTCCGCCGTAAACGTCAGGCCCCTGTCAATTCCCTTCCATAGAACCTGTCCATGAGCAGTCCAGGGAATTCCCTGGTAATATATGACCGCGCTGTCCAGGTAATACCCCTCTTTTTGTATTCTATGCAGGGCCGCAATTGAGTCTCCTTTTGCGCCATAGGCATGTACTTTGAAAAACCTGGATCTGATCGAGAGGGCGCCTTTTTTGAAATCACCTTCAACAAATAGCGAATGGTAAGAAAGGTGCCGGCCGGTCCAGAGCGTGGCCCAGCGTTCAGTGGGGGAAATGGAGCCGGAAAAACGGGAGGAAAATCCATTTTTCCACGTACCGCTGCCTTCCAGGGACGAGCCGTCAGAGGTCAGAACCTTCCCGGCAAATCCGGTCGCATCAACGGTGCCTTTAATAATTTCCAGGTCGAGCGGAAACTCCCGTTTCACCAGGTTCCAGGTCAAATTCCTGGTATAGCCTGATATCTCCGCTTTCAGGGTCCGGAGGCCGGATTTTATCTGATCCAGTGATTTCCAGGGCCCTAGTTGTGACTGGGCATGAATACCTATCTGTTCCAGGTTTTTTCCATAGCCTTTTATTGTCAATTCCGCGTCTTTGTTGTATAAGGTAAATTTCATGTTTACTTCCTGAGAAGGCAGCCCTAATTTTTGTCTGGGAAGGATGCTTATGGAATCCGTCCGGCAGGTTATTTTTCCTGAAACTGTGAGGATGGAATCCATATCCAAATCCAGGGTTGCTTCAATATCCCTGGGATTTGACAGCGCTTTCAGATCTTTTTGCGGAGAATAATCATTCAGGGTTTTTATTTTCAATGAGACGTGGCTGGACATTTTTCTCCAGTCCGATTTTCGATGAGAAGAGACAAGTTCCACGGAATCCTGATTGTGTACCAGCTTGATACTCACCTGTGAAAACTCTCCATTTTCCATTCGAAAGGAAGCTTGCATATCAGGTTGAAGAAGAGGCCAGTCTGAATGGGTCAATTTTTTTGCTCTTAATTTGAAGTCCTCGTAAGATTCATTGCTGATTTCCAGGGAATCAACCTGAAAGAGCCTCACCCTGTCAAAAGATAGGCTATTCTCAGTGCTTTGAATTCGAAAGAAAAAGGAGCTTTTATGGACGGTATCCGGTAGTTCCTAGCAGTTTTTTTCCGGGATTCACCTGCGGTATGTCCAGAATCCAGATTGATTATATAAGTACTGTCTACGCTAAGAACCAGAAAGGGGGATTGAAGAAACGAAGGAGAAAAGAGGTTGACGATTATAGCCACCGGGCCTGTTTTCAATACTGTTTTTGATGATTGAATCAGTAGAGAATCTGAGGTAATATGAAAATTCCAGGAAAAATAGAGGTTCCTGGTTTTGATATAGAACCCTTTATAATTGAAACCTGAATCCAGCCTCCGTTCCATCTCAATTTTTCCCAGCCCAAGAAGCAGGGGGACTCCCAGAAGGAAACCTATCAAGGGAGCGTAGAGCAGTGGCTTTTCAAAGATTTTTTTCATTTTTTTTAGGTTGGGGCATTAAGCCGTGGCCGGATCAGGGGAAAAAAGACCGGACTCTCACCAGATCAGATCAGGTCAGGTCAGAGGTTCCTGTTTCAGTGATAAGAATCACAATTATTTCCCGTTTTAATCTACATTTCATTAGCGCGCTGAACTAGCAATTTTTATATATAAGTCTCATAAGTACCTGATAATGAGATGCTCCTCAATAAGTTACAAAAATTAGCTGTTGCGCTTAAATACAAATATCAAGAAGATAAAGAGCCAATGGTGGTTGCCAGCGGCAGGGGAAGAATCGCCGAAGCCATTATTAAAAAAGCGAATGACGCCGATGTGCCTGTCCATGAGGACAACCATCTTGCGGAGTTGCTCTACCAAGTGGAGGTCGGAAGCTCAATACCGGATGAACTCTATGATGTTGTAGCACAACTCATTGCCATGATTTACAAAATGGATAAGAAAATGGATCAGCCGGTATGAAAATAGGCGGAAAAGTCCTTTTATTCCTGAGCTTCTGCGTTAACCTAATTCTAGCCCAGGGAGTGCCTTTTGCCTTTCTTGGTGTGGAG
>JBHPJW010000087.1:0-8986 GCA_042567505.1 Fibrobacterota bacterium | reverse complement strand
GCCGGAACTTATCATGCACCATCCGGGCCCTGTCGAGCAACTCTTTCTCATCTTTTACCAGGGATGATCTTGAGATGCCGTCTGATCCGTCCTCGAACAGGGGCTTGACGACCAGCGGGTAGGGAAGCGATTTCGGTATGCGGACCTTGCGCCCCAGCGGGACTACGATAAACTCGGGCACGCGTATCTTGCGGGGCCGCAGCAGCTGTTTGCACAACCCTTTGTTCCGGCCCAGCATGAGGCCCAGGGATCCCGTTCCGGTAAAGGGGATGTTCATCAATTCCAGCAGTCCCGCCACGTGCCGGTCCATGCGGCGGTCGTCCCTGAATTGCTCCACCAGGTTAAAGACCATGTCGGGCTTATTATCGCTCAATTCATGCACAATGGCGGCCACGTTGTTGTTTACTCCGCAAATTCGAACATAATGGCCGAGTTCCCGGAGAGAGGAGACTACATGGTATTCGGTTGTCGGTTCGATGGTGTCATCCAGGAAGTCAGGGCTCTCGTCCGGAATGCAGTTAAAGTCCATCAAGACTGTCACTTTCAACTTGTCTTTCACTTGTCTTCAGCTCCTTTTTTAAAATGATGTTTCTTGGCTGCCACGGCAGTCACAAAAGCCGCTGTTTCAAAGATGGTGTCGGTTTCCGGTTTATTGAGGTACAGTCCCATGGCCTGACAACGCGTGGACAGCCTGCGCACCAGCTTGTCTATGTCGTATTTGCGGTCGCCGGTCCACATGCAGACGCTGTTAACGATCTGCCGGCGTTTTTGCCGGAGAAACTTCGATGCTTTGGGACTCTGTGGTCCCGATGCCCTAATGGTAAATAACCGCTGCAAGCCGGGATCGTAAAAGCCCTGGAAATCTTCCCCCAGTTCCCGGCGTTTGCGATCGTAAAGAGCGGCCAGGGTGGAACGCATCCGCAAGGCAGACCAGGGGGTTTCCCGCCTGGTAACCAGCGGCGGTTTTTGTCTTATTTCTCCGGCGAGATGGTCTACATAAAGGAGCTTTTTCAGGGCCGGCCATCCCGCATAGCGTTCTTTCCATTTGCTCCCGGGGGTCAACCATACCGCGAAGGTCTCGGCAAAGTCCTCATCCGGGTGGGCCTGGGCGTAGTTGTCTTCCAGATGGGACACAAAACGCCTGGAATATGGCTGGGCCGAATACGCGGTGCTGTAATGGGTGCTGTAGGGTCCGAAAAGCTCCCGCCATCGAGTGCGGCGGTAAAACCGGTAAGCGTAATTGATCGCATGGCCGGTCTCGTGTCGCAGGAGCTTCATGCACCAGGCGTCTGTGCTGCCCTCTGCCTCCAGCATCATCTTTTTTTCCAACTGGGTCAGGCGCGGATGGGCGAGAAAGAACGGAATGCCGATCATTGGGATGCCGTCCGGGGTCAGCCACTCGTCTGCCAGGTAGCAGGGCGGGTGGAACGTTATCCTCCGCTCTTCCAGTTCGGCATACAGCCGGCTTATTCTGTCTTCAAGAGGAGTTTCCTCAATCCGCAGCCTGAGGTCGCGCACCCTGGTCTTGAGAAGTTCCTCGTCAGTGAATTGTTCCCATTTGATGGGGACCTGTTTTTTTTTACCAGCAGAAGTCATGATTTGCTTTCAGGCTCACCCATGCGGAGGGCAACGGCTCTTTCCAAAGTACAGATTTGCGAGGTTGAGATCAAGAACCCATGAGGCTGATTGTTGATGCAAACATATCTTCCTCCGGGACTTTCCCCCTGAATTTTTTTCATGATATAAGTAAGCGGTTACTGCCATGGGAGAAAAACATGAATGGTATGTCTGTTGTAAGCTGCGCAATTGCCCTGCCGCTTCTTTTAACGTGTTCAAAAATCTAAGAATCGCTTTCCAGCTTCGAAAACCTTAAAAAACACCCTTATAGGCGCAGTGATATTCTATCTTTTTTTACCAATGAGAGTATGAGATATATACTGCGCCCTGGTGTAGCAATTTATTGGATAAGCGGCTTATTTAGCACTGGCGCAATTGCAGATAGTATGGATTAAATAGGGACCTGGAAAAAATGAAAAGGTTAATTATAAACCGCAATACGGAGAAAACGGCAATGGTCCTTTGGTTATGTGGAATGATCGCTTTCCCATTTGCTCAGCAAGGCCAGAGGATATATGAGCTTGATGAAATCCCCATCGTGGACGTGCACACACATTATACCGATTGGGACGAATGTGTCAATATCATGGAAGGCTGGGGAGGGACGATTTCCGTCACCCTGTCCGGCACCAGCGGTCATGTCAATGAAATGGACTATATTGAAAATAATCTGGATGGCCGTATCCTTATCTGCCCGCGCGCCAATGGAGGACCCGATGGCCTGGGTTGGAGCGAAAGCGACATCCAGGGTTTCGCAGACGATGGCTTTGTTGGTGTAAAAATCTGGCACCAGTACAATGATCCCCCGGTATCTGAAATGCCGGACATCGACTCTGTTCTCAGCAAACTCGGTGAAGTAGGATTGCCCGCCATCGGCTTTCACATCGCCGACCCGCCGGAACTGCATTATCACGTGCCGGATAAATACATGGTTTATCAGCAGGACATGGAAAAAGTCATTGCCAGCCACCCCGCCACCACCTTTATCATGGCCCACATGTTCTGGCTGAGTTGCAACGACACTTCTTTAGATACCCTGGCCATGTTTTTTGACAGGAATCCAAATTTATACGCGGACATCTCAGCGAGTTTTGAATATTGGAACGCGCCCAATCCGGATTATGATAAAACCCGGCAGTTTCTTATAGACTATAAAGACCGGCTGTTATTCGCCTCTGACTGGAGCGAAGGCATAGCTGCCGGCACCTGGAATTCGCTCAGGGAATTGCTGGAAACAGACAATGTCCTGGACATATTCTGGGGAAGGACGGGAGATGATCCCAGTCAGGAATTGGCGGGTCTTGAGCTCCCTCTGGACGTGCTGAACCACATTTATTACTGGAACGCGTCCCGCCTGATCCCCGGGGTGAAGGACAGATTAATGAATTTGGGCTATGAGCTAAGCGATTATCCTCCTGGCTATGAGCCAGTGGCGCTGAAGAACCCCGCAGCACAGGAAAGAGGTTGGCAAATTCTCTGCGGCCAGCGAATTTTCTTCACAGATTTATCGGGCAGGTACCATGCATCAGAGGTAATTTATCCGCAAATGACCGGTGGATTTGAATTGAATTACCTCTCACCGGATATGCAAGTTCTTATCCATAACGGCAGGGTGCTTTTAGCTTATTGAGGGATTATAAAGCTATGCCGATGGACACGTCCATCAGGGGTTCCATGTCTGGCTTGCCTTTCCATTCAGTCAGCCAGTAGTTTATTCCCAGGCTCAAGTGAAGACTGATGCCGAAAAACGGATTGAGCCATTCAACTGCGTCCAGGCCCATCTCCATGGTTACGGCATTGAAATTGCGGCCTGATTCATAAGAATAGGTGCCCGGTTCCACATGGCGGAAACCGCCGAAGACGACGATCTCTCTGGTCATGCCGGGCCCCAGATCGTACTCGCTTTCTCTCCAGGGAACAGCGTAACCGAGCTTCATAAAGTATCCCGTTCTCGAGACCCCGTCAAAAACCCCCAACCCAAACTCAAATGGTTTGAAAGCTGTCAGGGTGCTGGAAAGAATAGCGGACTCCTGCACAGCACCCAGGAGAGATATGTGCACGGTTACTATGGGGTTGAGTTCTTCCGCCCGGGCCTGTGGTACCGAAGGGGTCTCTTCACCGGGTATGGCCGCAGTAAGAAATCCAAGCAAAGAAAGGCAGAATATGGCTGTTTTTTTCGGCAAAATTAAGAATAGTGTCCTTAAGAGTATTATAGCACGAGATCAACAAACCCGGCACTGGTATTTTTTCTGCTGATGCATTTCAGACAGGTCACGCTTTTTGATGTTTTCCCTTGTCTTGGGCTAAAACCAGAAGCGGGGGCCGGCTTTGATGACTGAAGTGAAACCGGTATCATCTGTGGCGCCGTCAAGGCTGGCGGTTTTCATGATTCCGACTTCGGCGAAGAAATTATAGTTCTGTGACGCGAAAAATTCCGCTCCTACGGTGGCCCGTGATCCCAGGTGGCTGTCTACCATAGGCTGTCCCTCCACAGCATATCCATACACAAAAACCTCTTCAAATGCTCCATAAATCCTTAAATAATTGGTAAAAACCGGAGTATTTCCTGAAATTTTAAGGTAGGGAGCCATTCCCCATTCATCATTATCAACAAAGCCAGAATTTGCCCACCAGTCCAAGCCCAGGGCAATTCCAACCTTCCAGTCATGGGTGAGGGGCCTTTCAAAAGAGGGAAAGGTAAACTTTACCAGATGCACTTCGATTCCCAGGGCTGTGTTGCCCGAAACAGAAGCAAAACTGGCCCCAAAACCAGTACCTGTTCCCCATGAGCTTATTCCTCCCCGGGCCAGCGGTGTTAATACCTGTGTCTCCGCAGTATCCAGGTGTTTAGACATTTCCAGTTCCTTTATTCTTTTTTCCAATCCTTTCAACTTATACATGTCCATGGAATTCAGTTTATCTTCCAGGATGCGCAGTTTTTTTGAGGTGTTATTTTCACTCTTTTCCGGGGAGGCCTGATTGAGCAGGTCCGGTTGCCGTACCGTTGTATCAATGGCTTTTGGGGCGTTCGCAGGGGCCGCTGACAGAGTTGTTTGGGTTGATTCCTTTTCCTTTGCGGCAGGCAATTCAGAAGTTTTTGACGAACCATCCTGAGCTGAAATTATGACACAACCGAGTAGAACTCCTGTCAATATTTTGTAGTAATTCATATAAAACCTCTATTGTTGGGTTGATAGTGTCTGGATTTTTAAAAAATGATTATTGTAATCCCGGTTCCGCAGACGTAGAATTGTCCCGGACCTAGAACGGCAAATCCGGTATCCAGGCGCTGTCCTCCACGGACCCGGATTAAGAAACCTCTTTCATAATATATTTCTTTATTTCAGTTTTGGAACTGATTTACGCCTTTTCCGGATGTTTTTTTTAAGGGGCGGTCCTTTCTACGGTTAATGCGGCATGCCTGGCTTCAGGAACCGCTCCCGGTTTTTTTACTTTAATTTTACATCGTTTGATTTCCGGCCAGCGCTCGAAAATCATCGAACATGATTTTTCCGCCAGACTTTCCAATAATTTGAATCGTCTTTCTTTGAGCCATTGTTCCAGTAATTGGGATAAATCGTGATAATCCACGGCAAACCGGACATCATCATTTTCTGCGGCTGATTTTATGTCGTAATCCAAATCAATATCAAGGAATATGGCTTGAGCAGTGTTCCTTTCTTCCGGATGAATCCCGATGATGCAGGTGATTTTAAGGTCTTTTATGGTAATGGTCGCCAGCAAAATAAAATGCCCCTTTCTTTTCCTTGCGCGAAAATTAATAAAATGGATGGTTCCAGCCTAACAACCTTTTATCAGGATCTTCTGTTCTCCCTTTTGAAAGTCTGTGGTTTTGATGTTCGGTATGTCACGCTGTCTGCCCTGTCGTCAGGAATATTGTGCTTGTATTTTCAGGTTATTAATTTCATTGGTGATGGGAATGCTGGTGTTCTTTTATTGTGGGTCTTACTATACTGTTAATAATGACTAAAATTGCTCTTTTTTCTTTCTTTTCAGCTTTCTGCCTTGTTATTGAGGCCAGTGCGGGAGAAGTCAGTGGTGTAAATTTAACCGTTGAAGAGGGATTTGGATCCCGGTATCCAGGGCTTTCAGAGACTTTTTTAGGAATGAGAGGTGATGAAAGTTCCCTGGGAAACCATCCGGCCGCTTTAAATGATATTGAGAAGCTTTGGATCGGAATTGAGCATGTGAATAAATTTTCTCAGGCGGATTATGATGATCTGGCTATTGTATTTCCCTTTGAAGCTACCAGCACCATCGGGTTTGGGATTGCGAGGTTTTCCGCAGGCAAACAGGAACTGTTTTATGAAAGCAATCTGTATGGAACAGAACCAGACGAAGTCATCGATGTTGGAGATTATCTGTTCGTCAGTGCTTTTGCCCACCGTTGGTCCAGGTTAAATGTCGGAGGAAGTTTATTTCTTCTCTATAAAAAACTTGACCAGCATGGCCTGGGAATAAGGGGTGACCTTTCGGCTCAATATACCATAGCTGACAGGATATTGCTGGGAGCCCTTTTAAAAGGGGCGATACCATCCACAGCGCGCTGGGAGTCGGAATATTTTGAATACGAACCCCCTGACCTGTTTCTGGGCGCAGGATTGGATATTCCCAGTAATTATTTTTACGGGAGTTTCGGACTTGCTTTTCAGACCAAAGGATTGTTTCAGGAACAGGCAAAATCACAGAGTTCCCTGGTTGGGGAAAGAGTTTATCAAGGACCTCTTGATATCTTGAAGACCTTAAATTTCGGGTTTGAGTACAAATTGAACCTGGGGCTTGTTTTCCGGTTTGGAGTGCCGGAAATAGGTACTTCCTTGTTGGATAACCTGCCTGCCCTTGGAACAGGTTATAGATACCGGAATTTTATCAAATTGAATTACAGTTTTATACCGCATCCCGAGCTTTTGTCCACTCACCGGATTTCGCTCTCCATATCTCCCGCATTCAAAGGTAAGATGTTCAAACGGCCCCAGGGACAAGCCGGAAAACAGCAAATGAGGAAGCATAAGACGACTGGAGCGCCGGTAAAACTCAGACCGGCAGACGGCCGGGAAGAGCAGGAACAGAAAACAACTCCCGCAGTGCCTGAACCGGAAGTCCTGTCCGGGGAAAAGGAAAAACAAGTGGAAGAAACAGAACCGGCCGGAGAAGAGGCGGAAGAACTGGAAGAGCTTGAAGAACCGGAGGAACTGGAAATAATGGAGGAAGAGGAAGAGTATTAGGAGCCAGTTGTAGGGTAATCGAATAAGCAAACCATCCAGCGTAAGACCGAGGAATTATCGAATACAGAAACGCAGTCCGCCTTTTCGGTATTTACATAAGCCAGGGAAATAGAGGGATGCCAGACGTTTATCAGGGGTCAGTTTTGGAAAAATCGCGTTACAAAAGAGAACAAATGCGGGATTGAGGACAAGAACCTTCTGAATACCAGTTTACCGTTTTCCGGCATGTTGCCCGTGCTGCAGGTTTCAACCACTTCATTACTCCAACCTGAAAAATCGTCATAACATTAAGTTTCCGGCTGTGTTTTTTTGTATTTTATTCCTGCAGGGACAGGCACAAATTTGTCTTGATTATCAGACAGTTAATATCGAGATTATATTTCGGGGGTGAAGCTTTTAATTTAGAGTAGTTCCTGTCTTTTTATTTTTTCTATTTTTGATTTTTTTAATAATCCGGGAGGTCGGTTATTAAATTCGATATTCGAACCATAGGTATCTTTGAGGTAATATCCAGCAAGCTGGAAGGTGGGGAGGTTTATGATTCCGCCAAGCTGCAAAAAACAGCCGGATTCCTTATAAAAAATGATGTTCGAAACCTGATAATTGATTTTGGGGATATTGAATATCTGTACAGTGATGCCATTAATGTGGTCTTTAATACCAACCGGCAGATGCTGAAAGTCAGTGGACGGCTGGGTATCCTGGCAAACAAGCCCGAAGTCCAGTCGGTTATTACCAAGGCCGGACTGGAAAACATGATGCGCGTATATCATTCCGAGGCTGAAGTCTTGGATGATTCCCAGGAGATCCTCCGACAGCTGGGAAAATTCCAGGGGGATGGTTCCAGAGTAAGCGAACAAATCCAACTGGAAACCGAAGAGCCTGAACCCGGACTTGATTCCCTTAAAACAGGGATTGAAGAGAGCTTATCCAATATGGAAACAGGCCTGGAGAGTCAACAGGGAGAAACAGGAACCCGGGAACCATCTCCGGCTGAAGAGTCTGGCGATCCCAACCTCATTCCCCTTGCCGGGGAAGAAACCGCGCAGGATGAGAAACCTGAGGCTGAAGAAGCGGCGGAGCCTTCTTCCATTGATCTAGAGCCTGTGCCTGATTTATCTGCTGATGAATCCGTCATAGCCGATTCTCCCGCGTATACGACCCTGTCTGATGAGAAAGAGAAACAACTGCCCGACAAAACGCCTCAGGCCCGGTTAGGTCCCAAGGACCGGTTGAGAAGTCCGGCCGGCAGGACAAGAAGCAGTGGTCCCCGAAGGAAATTGACCGAACCTCCGGGAGGTACGGGCTTGATACTGACGGACGATACGGTGGCAGGGGAAGTGATTTCAAAAAAAGAAGATCGCCCCAGGTCTGTGAGTCCTCTGGTAAAAGAGAAACGATCTAAACCGTTATCCCTGGTGTTCGGATTAATTCTGATTGTGGCCATAATTGGGGGGCTTTTGTATTTGCTGAAGGAAAGCTCTATTACAAGACCTAAAGAACCCTCTGTGGAAAAACCCTATGTTCCCAGTAAAGCCCGGGAAGCCGAAGCCCGCAAGGATGAGTTACAGCAGGAACCCGTTGAGGAAATTGAACCGGTAACACCTGCAGAAGAAAAAACTGAATTAAAACCGGGCAAAAAGAGACCTTCAAAAAAGGCACCTGCCAAAAAAGACGTTATTAAGGAATTCAAGATTATTTCCAATCCTTCACGCGCGCTGGTTCTGGTGAATTATACCAAAAAAGGGCTGACCCCCCTAAAGGTGCCCCTGCCGAAAAAGCTGAACAAAATCATTATTAAGAAAAAGGGCTATAAGAATTTTGAGATTAGCATTCCCAGGTCGACTTCGCAAGAACAGCTGGTGGTAAACCTGGAGGAACTTGCACCGGTGGCCAAGAAGTCTGTGGCGCCCAGGAAAAAAGCTGCTCCGGAAGACAGGGAAAAGGCGGCTGAAGCCGCAGACAAGAAACGGACGGCGCTGGAATCCAAGATGAAGGCTGAACAGGAAGCCAAGAAAAAGGCCAGGTTGAAAAAGCAGATAAAAGCCAGGGAGGAGGCGCGTGAAAAGGCGGCCGCAAGAGAAAAACAGGAGGAGGAAGCCAAAAGGGAGGTAGAGGCCGAA
>JBHPJW010000086.1:0-8999 GCA_042567505.1 Fibrobacterota bacterium | reverse complement strand
AACGACAGCACCAGAAGCTGATTGAAGAGTCTCCAAGCCCGGTGGTTACCCCGAGACTCCGCAAAAAAATCGGTGAGATGGCTGTAAAGGGGGCGCGATCGATCGGTTATCACAACGCAGGCACCATGGAGTTCCTGTTTGATAGGAATAACTTTTACTTCATGGAGATGAATACCAGGATACAGGTGGAACATCCCGTCACCGAGATGGTGACCGGTGTTGACCTTATCCGGCAGCAAATTGTGGTAGCAGCTGGTGAAAAACTTGAATTCACCCAGAAGGACATTCGCCTGCAGGGCCACAGTATTGAATGCCGGATAAACGCGGAGGACCCGTTCAATAAATTCAGGCCCTGTTCGGGCCGTATAACCGACTTTAAGCTTCCCGGCGGCATTGGGGTCCGGGTGGATACCCACTGTTACAACGGTTATACCATCCCGCCCTATTACGACAGCCTGATAGCCAAGCTGATTGTGCATGCCCCAACCCGGGAAAAAGCCATCACGAGAATGCTGCGGGCACTGGATGAGTTCAAGGTCGGAGGAGTTAAAACCACCATTCCCATCCTCAAGCGCATCATGCATCATCCCAAATTCAAATCCGGAAAGTTCGACACCATGTTTTTGGAAAAATGCCCCGAATTGTTTTTTCCCGATGGGAAATAGGCCAAAAAGGTTAGTCGGGATTATGGGGAATATGGACCATCGTCTTAGCCGGCCAAGGCTGGGATTTCTGCTGATGCCGGGATCTTTCCAGGGTAAATTGATGCCGTAGATTGTGGGGGTAGACGCCGGGTCCCCGGTCACTACCTGGGGCAGGATCCGCCCGGCCCGACAGGCCATGGCGGCCATTTCCTTTCTCACACCTCATAGCTCCCCGCAGCCAGCATCCAATGCTCGATAATTGGACAAAATGTCAAATAAAAAACAGAGAGAGATTGGCGGGCTCAGGGTTAAGTTATATGAGGAACTGAAAATGCCAGCGGGCTGGATGGATTAGTCGGCAGGTCCTTCACTCAGGGAAAACACGAACATCCGCAGGGAAATCGTTGATCAGGTCTTGAGATGCACAAAAGAAATGACCTGCCTGGAAAAGGAGGACCATGTATATTGTAAAGTCGCTTATTGTGTGGAGGACAAGGTCCATTTCCTGGAATGCCTGGAAGACGCTTATTGTAATTACAGGATGTCCTATGGTAAAGCATTCGTATGCACCTGTCCGGCCAGGAAAGAGATCTATAATGTCTATAACATCTGATGAAGATATACAACGGCAGTTTATTTAGGATTCCGGCATTCGCGTTATTTTTAATGCTCTTTGTGATTGAGCCCCAGGCTTGGGCGCAGAGACATTCCGGCGGGCATGGCATGGGCGTGCTGGATGTTATCATGCTTCCCAGAATCTGGGTTGGCGCCCTCTTTTGCCTGGCCGGGTTATTGTTGCTGAAGTTCGTGAAGATAAAACAGTCCCTGAGAGTCATGTCCCAGGTTATAATCTTCATCGTGTTTGGAATGCCGGCTGTGTTTCCCCTTGTAGATTTTGCCAGGGGAATGGGCATGCATCCCAGCCCCCTGTGCGCCATTACCAAACCCATTTTATTCTGGCGATATGACGGAACAGTGCCGGTCATCTTCCTGGGTATCATCAGTTTCGTGTTTGCTTTCACCATTATTGGTAACAAGCTATTCTGCGGCTGGGCCTGTCCCCTGGGAGCGGCTCAGGAACTGATGCATGCTCTGCCCATGCGCCGCAAACGAAAACATATAATCCCTTTTAAGTTCACCAACGGTATCCGGATTCTGCTCTTTTTAGCTTTTCTCCTGGGAGCTTTCAGTGCCGGCCTGAGTATTTACACCTATTTCAATCCTTTTGAATTCTTCCATTGGCGTTTCGGGACGTATTCCGTGATAGTGATGGCATTGGTTTTAATGCCTTCTGCGTTTATCTTCAGGCCTTTCTGCTATTTGATTTGCCCCATCGGGCTGTTGACCTGGGCGCTGGAATCCATTGCTTTCGCCAGGGTGAAAGTCGACAGCGCCAAATGCAACGACTGCATGGTGTGCGTGAAAAAGAGTAACTGTCCCGCTGTCCCGGCTATTATTGAGAGCCGCGGCCTGCGCCCGGACTGCCATGCCTGCGGCCGCTGCATTGAGCTATGTCCGGAAGAGGCGCTGGAGTTTAAATGAAGGGGATTTAACTGTCCAAGACTGTCATTCCGGCGAATGCCGGAATCTGACCAGACTGGAGCCCGACATGACAGTATGACAGCTGGGATTTTATCTGGTCAGACGCCGCGTCGGAGTCCGGCGTGACAGGTCATATTCCCGCAAATCCAACTGAGAAACTATTTTTCTTCTCAAACACCAGACAAGGTTAATTATGGAAAAAACGGCTGAAGTTAAAAAGGTCACCTGGATAAGCGTCGCGGCCAATATCTTCCTGTGCCTGTTGAAACTGGTGCTGGGTATCCTGGGTTCCAGCCAGGCGCTGGTGGCGGACGGCATTCACAGCCTTTCAGACATGACCACTGATATCGCCATACTGTTCGGAGTGAAGTACTGGTCGGCGCCGGCAGACGAAGACCATCCTTATGGACACGGCCGGATTGAAACCATTGTCACCACTTTTATCGGCCTTATACTGGCCATGGCGGCGCTGGGTATAGGCTACAGCGCGCTTGGCGGGATCAGAGACGAGCACATACAGCAGCCTGGATTGATAGCCCTGGCCGGAGCGCTGGTTTCCATCCTGTTGAAGGAAGGTCTCTACCGGTGGACCTTTTCGGTTGGCAAGAGAATCAAATCTTCGGCCCTGATGGCTAACGCCTGGCATCAGCGTACTGATGCCCTCAGTTCTATTCCGGTGGCCCTGGCAGTCCTTATCGCTGTTGTCAATCCAGCCTGGTCTTTCGTCGACCACCTGGGGGCCTTCGTGGTGTCGCTTTTTATCCTGCACGCCGCCTATAAGATCCTCAAGCCCTCATTTATTGAGTTGACCGACAGCGGCGTGGGTGATGAGGTCAGGCAGCGGATTCGCCAAAGCGTGCTTTCTGTTGACGGCGTCAAATCTGTCCACGCCCTGCGCACGCGCAAGTCAGGCCCGGGAGTGTATGTGGACCTGCATATACAGGTGGAGGGAAGCATGACTGTGAGGGAAGGCCATGATATATCGGGAAAAGTTAAACATGGCCTGAAAAATCTTGGGCTTGAAATCATTGATGCCGTTGTTCATGTAGAACCTGTCTGAGAACAGTTTAGGTTCCAGGTTTAAATACCAAAATTCTTTCAATCATCATCATCATGCTCATCATCGTCTTCGTGTTCATCATGATGTTCATTGCCGCTTCGATGTTTCAGTCTCTTTGGCCGGTTTTTATGACGGTCTCCGGCCTTCAGAGTTTTCCCCCGCTTGCCTTTTCTTGAGCGCCAGGCCCTCTCGGATTCATGTTCATCAGCGCTCCGGTGGCATTCAGTGCAGTTGCTGAAGTCGGAGATGTTATGTTTTACATGCTTCTGTTCTGTTTTTTCCTTCTGGTGCTCATGACATCCGTAGCAGGTGTATTCCAAAAAATTATTACGCGGATGACAGGTACGGCAGTCCGTTTTATGGTCTTTATCAAGCAGGAAATGATCGCCGTGCGCGAATGAGGCGGGTTCCCATTTACCACTGTTATGGCATAGGCCGCAATTTCCTGAAACATACTGATGCAAAGCGTCATCAGGGCCGGGATGGCAGGCCTTACATTCCGTTTTTAATGAAGGCTCAAGCATATCATGCTTAAACTTCCGGATGGGCTTTTGAGGGGTTTCTCCTTGATGGTCGCAGTGACAATTTATACACGTTTTTTCCTTTAAATACTTGTGAAATGAGGCCGCGGATTTGTCTGAAGTATCGTTTTTTATGCCTTGGACCGTATAAATACCGATTTCAGAAGGAACGTGGCAATCAAGGCACTTTTCGTTCTGGACCCCTCGAAAAGGCGTGTGACACTTTAAACAATCATTGCTTATCTGCTCGTGGCCTCCGGTAAGCTTACCCGGATTGAGCATGAGTTCAGGAAAATGGTATAAGGTATATATACATATTAAAAGACAGCCAAAAACTATAAGCAGGTTTTTTTTCATTTACCATTTCCAAAAAGCAGAAACCGCAATAACATGCAACAGGGCCAGTAAAACAAAAACGGAGGTAATCGGCAGGTGAACGGATCTCCATTTTTTCATGAGATCAACTGCGGTGGAATCCCAAAAAAGCCGGTCTTCAACCTCTTTTAAGTCCATTCCGGATTTTAGCAAGTCATTTCTTTTTGAGCTTAGCAGGTTTTTTGATCTTATAAGCAGCACCCTGCCTGTCAAACCGCTGGCTATAGTCACCAGCATGACCGCAACGGCAAGCCAGGCCAACAGGCCGTTAAAGTGAATACCTCCGTGGATAAGAATCATCAGGCCCCCGAACCAGCCCAGGTATTCATGAGACACCAGAAACCATTTTAGAGTTCCGAATCTAATTATTTTTCGTTTTCGCAATGAATACATGAATGACAACGTGATTAGCAATGTGCCAAAGTAGCCCCCGTAGCGCCCGACCCATATAATGTCCCTTTGGTGTAAAAGGGAATCAGCGAGTAAAGTTAAAAGTATCAATAGTGAAAAAAGCAGTATAAAAGGAAGGATATCTTCGCGGTATACTGATTTTTTCATTTAAAAAAAACCTTTGTCCTCAAACAAACCCGCACCAGCATCAGCATGAGCGGTACTTCTATCAGTACTCCTACCACAGTGGCCAGGGCGGCTCCGGAAGAGAGGCCGAAGAGCATGGTGGAGGTGGCGATGGCCACTTCAAAATGATTGGAAGCGCCTATCATGGCCGAGGGTGCCGCGTCGCGATAGGATAGCTTCAAGGCTTTGGCAAGGCCATATCCCAGCAGAAAGATGAGGACGGTCTGCAGGAAGAGCGGGATAGCAATCCACAGGATAGTCAGAGGATTGGAGACGATGATTTCGCCTTTAAAGGAAAACAACAAAACCAGTGTTATAAGCAGGGCGATGATGGTGATGGGTGTGAGGATGCTCAGGAATTTTTCCCTGAACCATTCTGTCCCTTTAAGGGAAATAATCCATTTTCTGGTGAAGTACCCGGCCACCAGCGGCAGGGCCACGTAAATACCGATGGAGAGCAGCAGGGCCTGCCAGGGCACCGGAAGCCGGCCCACGCCGAGCAGGAATCCGCCCAGAACGCCGTACAGCAGCAGCATGGTCAGGGAATTCACCGCCACCATGATAAGCGTATGCCCGTCATTTCCCCGCGCCAGGTAGCTCCACACCAGCACCATGGCCGTGCAGGGCGCGATGCCGAGCAGGATACAGCCCGCCAGGTAGCTCCGCCAAAGCGGGACCTGCAGCATCTTAATTCCTTCTGACACCACCACTGTTCCGGCCCCGTGTTGAGAGCCAACGGGGAGATCGAGCCCGAAAGGCATTCTGACCAGGTCCA
The DNA here is from genome assembly GCA_042567505.1 of Fibrobacterota bacterium. Taxonomy (GTDB): domain Bacteria; phylum Fibrobacterota; class Fibrobacteria; order UBA11236; family JADFYW01; genus JBHPJW01. Next base: position 3,506 of record JBHPJW010000086.1, on the reverse strand, counting down.
CCGCATCAGCACCGATAAGGTTTTTAAAGATAATGCCGAGAAATAAAAAAGCGATAGCATACATGGTAAAGGGTTTGACCGCCCAGTTGATAAACAAGGTCAGTCCCACGGGCCTGAGATTTTTTCCAGCTTTGACCACTTCGGCAAAGTCTATCTTGACCATGATGGGAAACATAATAAAGAACAGGCAGATGGCTATGGGAACAGACACCACCGGCGCCCCTTTCACATAAACGGCCATGCTGTCCAGCCTTCCAGCCAGGCCCGGCGCCACTTTGCCGAGCAGTATCCCCACTGCGATGCAAAGGAGCACCCAGACACTCAGGTATCGCTCAAAAACACTGGTCATTTTTCTCTCAGGAAGGGAGGAATTCTTGTCTGACATTTTTTTTCCTTTCTCTTAGGTTACTTCGGGCAATACCAGTCATTCCGATGTATGCACACAATTGTCATTCTGGCGAACGCCAGAATCTTACCATAGTAAATTCAGGTCGAAGGTCGCTCTGGTCAGGCGCCGGCTCCCGGCTTTCGCCGTGGCAGGCGGAGGCCGGCGCGACAGCATTGGGCCGTTCAGTCAGGGCTGTCATTCCGATGAACACTAGAACCAAAACTCGCCTCAAGTCTTCAGGTTTTTGCACAGTGCTTCTTTTTTAACCTTAAGGATCCTCCTCAATTTTTCCCTGTCTCTTTTTATACTCTGCGTATTTGTCACGGATCTCATTGCCCAATCCAGAGCGTTTTTTGCCTGCGCATCCGGTTTAGGAGGGAGCCGGTAATACATCCAGCGCTCTTCCTTCCTGCTGACCACCAGACCGGCCTGTCTGAGGATAGACAGATGCTTTGAGACAGTTGAAGGGGCCAGGTTAAGAAGTTCGGTAATCTGACAGAGACACAGTTCCCGGTTTTTGAGGGCTGAAAGCACCCGCACTCTTTTGGGATCGGAAAGGGCTCTGGTGATAGCAATAAAGTCGTCCATATATTTCGTCATTTCGCCATTTAACGAAATAATAGAAAAAAGAATTCCCGGCGCCGAAAAAGGTTTTTCGATACTCTGTCCTCTGTTATCTCATATTTTGCTGGGATACTAGGGGGGCAGTCCCCACTCCCCACTCCCCACTCCCCACTCCCCACTCATTTACCTATATTTGCCCTATGCTTGATTTTATCCTGAAAATGGAGAAAAAAGTCCTGGACGGGGCGGAAATAAGCCCTGCAGAGGCGCTTGATTTGATGAAGGCGGAGGGGCCTGATCTTATGTCCCTGTTTGCTTCCGCTGGCCGTATCCGGGAAAAATTCTGCGGCAGGCGGGTCCATCTGTGCGGAATCGTAAACGCCAAGAGCGGGGTCTGCCCCGAGGACTGTGCCTTCTGTTCCCAGTCCATACACCACAATACGGACGTCCCTGAGTATAGGCTTATGGATTCCGGCACTATCCTTGAAGCTTCCAGGAAGGCTGTTAAGGACGGGGCGGGGGCCTTTGGTATTGTCACGGCTTGGCGCGGCATCAGGAAGGGAGGGGACCTCGATAACATATGCGAGGCATTGAGGAACATAAGCGATGAGGGAAGGGTGGAACCTCATGTTTCTCTGGGTATTATCGAAGATCCCGAGGTGGCCCGGATGCTGGCTGATGCGGGAGCTTTGGAGTATAACATCAACCTGGAGACCGCACGCAGCTTTTTCCCCAGTATATGCATGACCCACAGCCATGCGGACAGGGTCTCCACGGTCAGGTACGTGAAGGCCGCGGGCATGCGGGTGTGCTGCGGTGGCATTTTGGGTCTGGGAGAATCTCCTGAGCAGCGCGTGGAGCTGGCCATGGAGTTAAGGGAACTCAAGGTGGATACGGTGCCCCTTAATTTTTACCATCACCAGGAGGGAAACCGGGTGGAATTGGCGAAAGTGAAAAAAATGCAACCTCTGGAAGCCCTGAAGATAGCGGCGGTGTTTCGTCATATCCTGCCGTCTGCGGTGCTGAAAATCGCCGGCGGCAGGGAAACAACCCTGGGAGAGTTTCAATGCATGATGTTCCTGGCCGGTCTGAATTCCACCATGGTGGGCAATTACCTTACCACCGCCGGGAGGGACGCGATGATGGATGTGGCATTGGTTGAGCAAAGCGGATTAAGGATAGGGGCGGCCGATTAGGTATGAGGAAGGCAAAGGAACTAAATCAATTGGAGGTTCGGCATGCCACCGGCATGCCGCTACAAAGGTTTATCTGTTTTTTTTATCATGTATAGAAAGGCGAAAGAGATGGCGTGCCGCCGGCACGCTGAAGCCGCAATACAATTTCCATGGTTTCATATAAGCAACAATTGCGTGCCGTTGGCACGCAATTGTATCCAACCCAATTATATCCATGAAAATAAAATGACACTTGTAGAGGCATGCCGGTGGCATGCCGTAAAGCAAAACACCTTATTTCCTATCACGATAGATTCCCCGCCTTCGCGGGGGATGACACCGCTCACAACTCACAACTAACAACTCCATTACCAAAATGCTAACCCTAAAGGCCAAACGACGCACCACCGTTACCACCGCCACTGTGGTATTGCTGTTTTTCTGCGCGCTGTTTGCCTTTCCCTTTGCCTGGATGGTTATGGCCACCTTTAAGACCAATCATGAGGTATTCACACCCCTGCAGTTTTTTCCCGCCCGGTTCCACCTCGATTACTACCGGGAGCTCTTCAGCGGCCAGTGGCTGCCCTATGGCAGGCAATACGTCAATTCCCTGGTTATCGCCCTTGGGCAGACTCTTGGGGCGCTGGTCCTCTCGGTAACGGCCGGGTATGTGTTCGGCCGGTACCGGTTCCGGTTTTACAAGACACTATTCGCCCTGGCAGTGCTGGTGATCCTGATTCCCCGGCAGGTGATGGTACTGCCCCTTTTTATATGGTTCAACAGGCTGCATATCCTGGATCAGCCCCTTTCCGTCATCCTCCCCGGCATGGTCACGGGAATAGGAGTTATTTATTTCACTCTGGTGTTTAAAAACCTGCCCGATGACCTGGCCGACCTGGCCCGTACCGAGGGTGCTTCGGAGTACCGGCTGTTTTTAATTGTTATGCCCCTGATAAAACCTGCACTGCTCACCTATGGCCTGATTCACTTTATCCTGGCCTGGCATGAGCATCTCATTCCCCTGGTCATGCTGAGTTCCGAAGAGCAGATGACGATTTGTGTGTCCCTGCACGCCACAGTGGGCAGCATCCGCATTCCCTACGCGCTGCTCATGGCCGGTTCGCTGTTTACCATCATCCCCACGGTGCTGCTGTACGTGGTGCTGCGTAAACAGTTTAAGTCCTCACTGGCCGATCTGACGGCGCAGTGAAAGGCAAGGTGTGAGGGTATGAGCGGGGACATTAGCGCCTTGATACGTCACTTCGAGCGAAGGCCCGAACCGCTGGATGGCGGTTCGGGGCGGAGTCGAGAAGTCAATACAGACGCCAGGAGAATACTTAACCTTAACTATATGTCGACCCGAGATACATGTGTAACTC
>JBHPJW010000085.1:0-9138 GCA_042567505.1 Fibrobacterota bacterium | reverse complement strand
CGGTTATCTCGAAGCAGTTTATTTCCCCAGTGTCGGCATGGAATGCCGCCACCAGTTTCTGTGACGCGATGATTGCCATGGCTTCAGCTTTCGGACCGGGACCATGAATCCGGTAAGACTGGGCCCCCGCGGCCAGGGTCGCGCCCCACAGCATGCCGCACTGGTAGCCATACTGCATAATTCCACCAGCCAGGGGCATGGTAGCATGCTCTTCTTTCTCCAACGGGTGCTCGAAAGCACGGTTTAGGACGTTACAAAGCGTTTCTGAGCATGTCCCGATTTTGAGAAATGAAAGCGCTGTTTTTAACGATGATATCTCTTTTTTTGTTTCAGCCATTTTTCCTCCAGTTTATTTAATTGGCTGCTAATCTCCGGTCCCCTGTTAGCAGGAAATACTTCCACTCTATCGCATAATGAAATTAAGTGTTGATCCATTGTGAATTTCAATGCAAGAACAGTGCCATGGCATTCATCTAACTGAATAAGTTAATAATTAAAGAGAATCGCGGTTTTCAAGGGCGTTCAGCTATCAAGAAAGGTGGGAAGACTTTCACAAGCCCTAGGTGGTATTGCATAACTCCCGACAATTTGGTATGTTACGGACTTCATTTAAAATGCGCGGTAGGGACATTTGTCACACTTTTCCACTTTTGTCCAATCAGCAGGAACATCCAGCCAGGCCCCTGACCAACTGATTTAATGAAATTTTCCTGCTGTTTACCGATGCAGGAACCTCTTGATTGGCATCCCTTGTTGCGACAGAGAATAAAATCCAAATATAGATGTAATGAAATCCCACCTTATCTTACTAATCACCGGTAATAATTATCCGGAGCTTTGGCTTTGGGTTAGGACAGACAGGATAAGTCCCACAATTAAGGAGGTGGATGATGTCAAAACACAGTGTACTGCTCACAGGAGCAAGCAGCGGATTTGGTTTTTTAATAGCCAGGACATTAGCGGAGAAAGGTCACCTGGTTTATGCCGGCATCAGGGAAATCCGGGCCAGGAACAGGAAGGCCGCCAATCAACATATTGATTTCAGCCGGACCGTCCCCGGAGAAATAAGGGTCGTGGAGCTGGATGTGACCAGTGAAGATTCCGTGTCGCATGCGGTAAAATATATCCTTGGCGGCGGCGATGAAATCGACGTCGTCATCAACAATGCCGGCATAGGATCCGGCGGCTGGCAGGAAGGATTTACCACAGCCCAATTCGAAAAGATTTTTAATGTGAATGTTTTCGGCGTCCAGCGGGTCAATAAGGCGGTGCTTCCCCATTACAGAAAGCGCGGCTCAGGCCTGCTGCTCCATATATCAAGTCTGGCGGGCAGGATAGTCATGCCTTTTATGGGCCCCTACGCCCCCAGCAAATTCGCCCTTGAAGCTCTGGCTGAAGCATACCACATCGAATACGGGAAACTGGGCATTGAATCGGTAATTGTAGAGCCGGGAGGATACGGCACCGAGTTCGGTTCACACATGCTGCAAACAGAAGATAAGAAGGTGATTGAAAGCTACGGCGACCTGGCGGACGCTCCGGACAAAATGTGGAGTGGTTTTGTGGCCCAGCTGACAAACGAAAACGCGCCCAATCCTCAGGAAGTGGCTGATGCCGTAGTTAGTATTATTGAGACACCTGAGGGAAAGCGTCCTCTGCGCACAGTGGTGGACAGCCTTATGGGGGGCGCCGGAGTGGATAAGATCAACGCCCAATGCGCCGAAGCCCAGGATCATTTGGCTGAGAGCATGCACTAACATTTAGGCCAAAGCTCTATCAGTCTGATAGGAAGAAGGTGCGGGAGTCGAAAAAAATCCCATGTATGGGATTTCTCCCCAAACGAGCCTAGAGAAGTGAAAGGATACATCCAAACGAAGTGAGGACGATGGAGCAGGAAGCAGAGTGTACCTGTGGCTAAACTACCTTCAACCTAGTCATAAAAACCAGCAGATTATGTTCTGGCCGGGAAGAATATAAATTCCTGTCAGACTTAATGAGATTTAGCATCTTTAATAAAAAGGAGTTTATTGGTGGCTAAGGTTGCTCAGGTAGAATTTGTTGATTATGAATCAAGCGTAACCATGGCCCTTGACGAGATATCCGCCGGAGACCGCCTGCCGGATGACAGGTTAATCATTATTAAGCCGAACCTGACTAATGCGGACAAGCCACCGGTTACAACAAACATTAAGATGGTCGAAAGCGTGTACCGGTATTGCAGGTCCCGCACAAATTCGGAAATAGCCATCGGTGAGGGCTGCGGCAGCGGAACAACTTCTGACGCGTTCAGGGCGAACGGTTATGAAGAATTTGCCGGCCGGGAAAATATCAGGCTGCTCGATTTCAACCGGGAAAAAGCAGTCAGGTTGAAACGCTCCGACGCGCTGCAGTTGAAGGAGTTTTACGTGCCGGAAATCGTGATTGACGCTTTCGTGATTTCAGTTCCCGTCCTCAAGGACCACTGTTTCACGGTGACTACCTGCGCCATGAAGAACATGTTCGGGATTGCGCCCGCCCCCTACTACAGCGGCTCCTGGAACAAGTCCCAACTGCACAGCCCCTCGACCCACCGATCGGTCTTTGACGTATGCTTGTACAAGAAGCCGGACCTGTCCGTGGTGGACGCCTCTATAGCGCTTACCGGCATGCACCTGTCCGGAACTGAGAAAAAGCTGGGCGTCATCCTGGCCGGTTTTGATCCGGTCGCTGTCGACGCGGCGGGCAGTGAACTGCTGGGCCACAATCCCCGGGATATAGAGTATCTCACGCTGGCAGACGGGGTGCTGGGGAATATTGAGTATGAGTAGAAAAAACGAAGGATGGAGGCGGATTAATCCCATTTCCAGAAATGCCGGTTGGCAAAAGCATGTCCGGAACCTGATTTCAAGTACGTTTCAAAGTGTTCTGCCTGTTTCCTGGTTTCCAAAGCCATGTAAAGCTTGAGCTTCATGGGAGCATATCCTTTTTGTTGAAAGATTGCTGCCTGCATTGTGAGACCCAAGCCTGGATTCCAAATTGCCCGTACATCCTATATATAGTTCACCATTTTTTGCCAGGCTTTCAATAATATATGTGTAGTGCATACCTTAGGCAGCGTTAAATAATAAAGGTATCAAGTATTTATGATTTGTTCGGATGTAGTGTATAGTTCCATTCGCCATGGAAATTATTCTTTTTAAGATTAACCCTTTTAAATTCCTCATTTGAAACTTTACGGCCAGTCGGATATTTGCGCCGATCTAAGCGGCAACGTACTTTCAATCCTTTAGCGGTTGTTGTTCGTGCAATCAAATTAACGATTGTTTTATAGTCGAGTAATGGTTCACCTCGCCAATTTGAAGATATGAATGAAAAAAGTCTATGCTCAACTTTATTCCATTTACTTGTACCCGGCGGAAAATGGCAAACTGAAACAGAAAGTCCGGTTCTGTCCACAACCTTCTGTAATTCCAATTTCCAAAGTCGAAGTCGCCAACCATTACTGCCTCCCGCATCCGCAGTGATTAATAATAACTTTGCTCTTGGGTACAACGCTTTGCCCTCATTACGCCACCAACCATGGATAGAAGCAACGGCAAATGCACCAGTATCATGATCAGTTCCAATATTCACAAAACCAGTATTTTGTGCTATGTCATAAATGCCATAAGGGAACGCCCGAGGTATATCGGGAGTAGGGAAATCATGCCCTTTAACTTTCTTTGATTTCTTTGCGGGCAGCCACTGCTGACCATCGTTCTTGTAATTGCCAAGCAGTTCTTTCTTTTTGGTGTCTACCGATATAACTGGTATTCCGCTTTCTAACGCACGCTTTACTTCTTTATTGATATGGCGGAATTGGGCGTCCCTATCAGGATGACCATCACCTTCCTTCGTCTTACGATTACTTTGTAAACTATAATTCAGATCATGAAGAAGTTGGGATACCTTTACATGACTAATGGAGTTATTCTTCTTTGTCAGTTGTTTCGCTAAAGTCCTGGTGCTTTTGCAAGTCCAACGTAAAGGGTTTTCCGGATCTCCCCTTGTATCCGGATCAATTAATTTTTCTAGTCTTGCGACAATTTTTGGATTGTGAATAGTGATTCTTTTTCGACCTGCACCTTGACGTCTAATCCTTCCTAACACTGCAGAGCCCTCAGAAATTTCATGTATGCCCTTGGCAATAGCTTTACGAGACAACCCGCAAGCTCTCTGAATTTTTGAAATGCCTCCATAACCTAATGAACGTGCTTCGTTTGCAGCCATAAGGCGACGGCTTTTTTCATCGAGCAATGGCCATATATCATAGAATTTATCCTGAAGTAAAAGTGCTTCCTCCATGCAAATAAAATAAACTTTAAGCCCATTTAGTTGCAACCTTTATTTATTAACAATGCCTTAGAATGTAGAAACCATAACGAAAATGGAGGCGGTCAATGGGACTTGAACGATGGAGCATATGCGTCTATATCAGCTGCGCCCATGCCTATTTCTTTTGCCATGGTCTTCCATCCGGAAATTACCTTCTTTTGTCTATTATGAATATCAGATGCGACAGCAGGTGAAAGACCAAAAAGAGGAGCGGCTTTGTGCGCTTCAGAAAGCGATGCGTCTTCGCCGGCATCTTCTGAAATCCAGGTTTTTAAAATGTGCTCCTTGTCAGGAAACGGGTTTATATCAAAAGCCGGTGACAACTTCCATTGGCCACGGCCATTATACAAAAAACCGTGATTGTGCAAATGATCGTCTATGTTATTAATAAGAATGTTAAAGACCATTCTTTGGTAAAGTTCTTTCAGATCATTGGCGGCTTGACAGCTATACTTTCGAATTGTTTCTGCAATTTGCACATATGTATATTGTTCTCCGGATATTGCACCCATTAATGACCTGGCAGATAGATACATTAAACGCTTATTATTAACTCTGTCAAATCTGGTTATTACTGCCACGGGTATTCCTTTAGAGTCAACAACCCTGGCCTTGGCGGCATTAATCCCCACCGTACTTGCAAGGTTTAAGGCAAGTACTTCTCCATAAACAATAGAACGCATATCTTTAATGCTTGAAAATTTACCTATGGCCAATGAACCATCTGTGTCGATAATTGAACACTTGGGCCGAATCCCACCGAGAGAAGTGCCGTTACCTCGAAGGAAAGCAAGGTCCTTTGCGGTTTCACGGTTTTCTTCAATGGCTTTGGTTGCGGAAAGGAGATGTGGTAATGTTATAAGCGGCGGGACATCTTTTTTCCCTTCAGACGGGCGGTGAAAAACACCCGCATCATCCCGAAAGCGAATTGCGCCTACTCTACTAAAGTCGCTTATCCATAATAAATAATCAAAATCATTTAACAGCTCAGAGGATACATTCTTCTCTTGTGATTTATTCCTCCGTTTGGCATAGTCGCGTTTGATAATCATTCGTCCCCAACCATCAGGTTCTACATCGGCAAAGCAATCAAAAAAAGCAGACTCCCCTAAAGCCTTATTTGAACGATATTGAAAACCGGGAACCAATGGCAGATCAGGAGAAAGTTCAAATTTCTCAGGATTTGAAAGCCAGCTATCACTATATGAAAATGCAGCCACTTTGCGATTTCCCTTAGCTTCAAAAGCTAATGTACCGGCGGCAACCTCACCCTCTCCTAAACAAACCTCAATCATTCTTTTCACAATTCACCAAGGTTCTTAATTGGGTTGCGCACTCTTTTAGGCAGACGAGATTCCTCCAGGAGCAGGCCTGCATAATCTTCCGAAGAGTCCAGCAGGGAAGCGAACGGGGTATCTATGCCCAATGCAAAAAGTATCATTGCACAAGCACCAACAGAAGTGCCGGGTGAACCTTTTACCAGCCGGCGATAAAGAGGTATGGATATGCCGGCACGCTCACATAGAGATTTAACTGTAAGCCTGCGTTTTTTTACGCGCGATATCGACATCCTGACCGAATTTCTCAAGAGATCGGACAATTCGTGGTGATAGATTGGAATTATGTTTTGATACCATAATAAACTTATATGTTCTTTTATAGTATTTAATATAACATATATGTACTATTACGTCAATATTTGATAATAATTTGGGAATAATTCGCTATTTTTGCGTGTTCATATTGAAGTAGGAATAGCGGCAAGTAAAGAGCTTTAGAGGCATTTTATTGGTTAATTGGGGAAAAAAAGCCCTTTTCGGGCTAATTTTGACTGGTGGAGGCGGCGGGACTTCAGCCGGATTACGAATTGGATAAAACCGAAGACCCGCTGCTAAACTGCACCAGGTACCGGATTTGTTGTCTTTCAAGCGCAGATTTCCTTGATTGCAGCGGTCCAATGCAGAGCTAAAACCTGACCGAGTTGCCTTGTTGTTGGGTCGTTGGAAATTAGTCTGGATTTGGAATTGGGAAAATCTTTCGAAAGGACTTTCAAACTCTGAGTATAGCGGCTATCAACTCTGTCTGTAGATTTAATTTCACATAGAAAAACTTCACCCGATCCTTTCTCAACAATAAGGTCCACCTCCTGAGTTTCAGACACTCTCAGGAAGGAAAGCTTAAATTGCTTTTCTGAATAGGTTAGCAGGCGAAAAATCTCGTTTACAATGAAGTTCTCAAACAATTGACCATATTCAAATGTTCCAGGCCGGAGTTGGTCGTCAATGCGTCCGGCGAGGACTCTTGCTATTCCAGTGTCAAAAAAATAAAACCTCTTGGATTTCTTCTGCTGCTTTCGTATCGAGCGTCCATAACTTGGAAGATGAAATCCTAATAGAGTATCTTCTAATATTTCAAAGTATCTTGATACTGTCTTCGGATCTGAATCTATATCCTTTGCAATATTTGTGTAATTAATAATCTCGGACGTATGTATTCCAACAATATCAAGGAATCTTCTAAAGGGAGGCAGGTTCCGAATGATTTGTTCGGCAATCACCTCTTCCTTCAGATATGTTTGAGCATATGCCTTAAGGAACCTGCGCTTATCAACTTCCCCTTGAAGACTATATACTTCCGGCAATCCACCAAATGCCAGCGCTTCATTAAGATCAAAATCATCTTTTAGTTCATCATGAGTTAGTGGAAACAGGTTGAATACAAACGCCCTGCCGGCAAGCAGATTGGCAGAACCTCTCTTCAATTTTCTGGCACTTGATCCTGTAAGGGCGAACTTGAATTTCTTTTTACTTATTTGACTGTGAACAATCTCTAAAAGCTGTGGAACTTTTTGTACTTCATCAATAACCACCCACTCCTTCGCGCCTTGCACCGGAAGTATCAACTGGAGGAATTCGTTGGGATACGCACTAAGCCGTCCCGCAAGTTGCGGATCCAGCAAATCAAAAAATATGGCTTCCTGAGTTGTAAAACTCTGTCTTAAAAGCTCAGTTTTTCCCGTTCCCCGAGCCCCAAACAGGAAAAAAGAATGAGATTTCGGCAGTGAAAATGTCCGATGGTACATATGCCAAATATATAGGTTTTATTTGGCATATTGTCAACAAGAATCTTGTTTTTTCTTCATTTTGCCTGTTTCAAATACTAAACGTGAAAAAATTTTGGTTCTAAAATAGCATATTCCCTTGCTACAAAATATGGAATAATTGACGATTTTATGCAGAAAAATGGAAAAAGGCCACCGCTAAAGCTATCTCACGAGCGAAGGAGGATGGAGGCGGCGGGAGTCGAACCCGTCAATAGTTGATTAATTCACCAAAATTGCTATATTTTGGTGACATATGGTGACAGAATCTAAAGTACTACTTCGTCCGAAATACAGTATAGACAACGCAAAAGGAACAAGAAATTGCAGGATAATTTTCCGTTGGGGCAACCCAAAAAAGAAAGTCCTATTACCTATACATCCCCCTACTCGCTCAAAGAATGTAGCTCAAAGAAGAGTCCCTGAAATATTGGATTCCTGGCTTTTAGAACATGGTGTAAAACCTAGTCTGAAAGAGATTGCAAAGGAGTCCATTGACAAGGTCTTTAAGAGCTATCTGAATACAGAATATGCTGACCTTAAGGAGTCAACAAGGATCTGCGTAAAGCGGCATCTTGAGCGTATGAAAGACGCCTTAAGAGTTAACACTCTATCGGAGATTGACAAAGACGTCTTTGAGGCATCTGTAGAAACATTGCGAAATGGGCTAACTGCAAAAGGATGGGCTAATGTTTTGGTGAATTGTCGCAAGTTTCTGAACTGGTGTGTGAGGAAGGATTTACTTCTTAAAGATCCCTCCAGAGATGTTTCTCTTCCGCCAAAGATTAATTATGGTCGAAAAGAAATATGGGACCTCTGGGAGGATGAGCGCTTTACAGAAACTTCAAAGTTTTTAAATAAGCGGGATCGCGACCTATTAATAGATTTGTGGTATACTGGCATGGATCTTTCCGATCTTTATGAACTCCGCAAAAAGCATGTTGTAGAAGTTAACCCAGGAGATTGGCGGGTCCAGAAGGTCAGAGAAAAGGCAAAAACAAAACGTGAGTTTATTAACCTTCCCATTTCTTCAACAATTCGTGCTCGGTGGATTAAACACTGGAAAAGTTTAAAAAAGCCCGATGATAAAATGTTTGATTTTCATTTATCAAATGCCCGTTCACATGGAACAGCTTATTTGAAAAGGCTTAAACGGGCCCAACAGAAAGCAGAGTATAAAGAAAATGATTTAAAGGGCACCAAGGAAATCAGACACACTTTTGCCACACGCCATAGAAATCGACATGTTCCAAAAGATGAACTTAAGCAATGGATGGGCCACACTCCTGAATCTACTGTATTGGAGAGATTGTATATTCATTTTGACACTGATGATAATCTGATGGATTGATTATGATGGAAATTTTCTTTTATCTTGTGATTTCTTAAGCCATTCTCGCCGATCCAATAGCCTTGGATATTTAGTTCCTGAAGCAGTCCAGGGCTGCCAATGTATAGAATAGGTTTTATTTGAAAATTTTATCTTATCGCGGGGATCAATAATTTTTGAACACTTACTTACTTCAGTTTTTTCAGAACAAAGTCGAATTATCTTCTTGTCAGATATCCCCAGCTTGATAGCTACAAATTGGTGAGGGAAAAAATCAGCTTTTTTATTTTTCCAATCTTCTATAAATTTTTGCTTATTAATCATCGGAAATACCCTGTTATTTGATTTATTGAAT
>JBHPJW010000084.1:0-9505 GCA_042567505.1 Fibrobacterota bacterium | reverse complement strand
CCATCAAGGGAATCATGAATGAGAATCAGATTGTCAGAATGAAAAGCAATTTTCTTTCTGCAGTCTCCCATGAATTAAAGACCCCGTTGACTTCTATTCGAATCCTTTCTGAATTGGTTGAAAGCGGAAAACAATCAGACATCAAAAAAATCAAACAATACTCAAACTTGATCGGACAGGAATCCCAAAGACTGCAGGCCATGATAGAGAATATACTGAACTCGGCCCGTCTGGAAGATAAAGCATTCAAGATATCCATGGCCGCTGTGGATTTAACCGAGTTAATAAATGAAATAGCAGGTTTGATGAAAAACTCTTTTAAAAAACAGGATATCGAGCTGAAACTGTCCCTGGAACTGGATGCCATGGTAAACGGAGACCGGGAAGCGTTGAGGTCAGTGATTCAGAACCTGATGGACAACGCACTGAAATATTCACCCTCCGGTACCGTGGTATGGGTAACAGTAGAGAAATCCGGAGAAGACACTTTCCTTTTTATCCGGGATCAGGGAAAGGGAATACCCCAAAACGCTCTTAAATATATATTCCAAAAGTTTTACCGTGAAGAAAACGAGATGACCAGGAAAACCAAAGGTACAGGTCTCGGGTTAACATTGGTAAAACAGATTCTGGACCGTCACCGGGCGAAAATTTTCGTCAAAAGCAAAATCAACTCCGGCACTGAATTTAAGATATTGTTTCCCTCGGGGAAAACATGAACCAGCTGAACACCGATTACCGGGAGGAGATCTCATGTATAAAATAATGATTGTGGAAGATGAAGAACCGATTCGCATGGGATTGGTGGACATATTAGAAATGGAAGGGTACGCTGTGAAGGAGGCGGTTGATGGAGAATCAGCAATTGAGACCGCCCGGAACTGGGGTCCCAACCTGGTCGTCCTTGATCTGATGATTCCCAAAATCAACGGCCTGGAAGTCTGCCGTTTCCTCAGGAAAACCTTTCCTGATGTTTTTATCCTGATGCTTACCGCAAAAACCGAGGAAATCGATAAACTCTCCGGGTTTAAAATGGGAGCTGATGATTACATGACCAAACCTTTCAGCGTAATGGAGCTTCTGGCGCGTATTAAAAGTATGCTGCGAAGGATTTCCGGCCACGATACTTCTTCAGAAGACATCCTGAGCTTTGGCGCCATCGTGGTCAACTTTAAAAAATACGAGGCCACCAAAAACAGCCAAACCCTGGAATTATCCGCAAAGGAAATCCAAATCTTAAAATATTTTAATGAAAGACAGGGTGAGGTGGTAAAAAGGGAAGACCTGCTGCAATCAATATGGGGATATACAGTTGACAACATGCCCACCACCCGTACCGTGGACAATCAAATTGCCAAGCTTCGGCAAAAAGTGGAAGACGATATCAGCCGGCCTAAATACATCCTGAGCGTCAGAGGGGTCGGATACAAATTTGAGCCAGGTCAATAGTTGATGGAATGAACATGACAATCGTGATATCAGTTTGCGTCACGGCCCTGCTGCTGAGCGCTTCCTTCGTGTCCGGACAGAATCCCGCTTCCGGCCTGGCGGATGCAAACTTTGACGATTCAACCGAAACGCAATACCATCTCCTGGAAACCATCCGGTATAAACACGATATCGAAGGCGATCTGGCTTCAGCAAAATCGGAATTACAGAAGCTGCTCAAGCAAACAAACCACGCCGAAATAAAATCATATCTGTATTTTTTTCTCGGCAAAATATACGACCACGGCCTGTTTCCGGACTCAGCAGTGGTGTATTATAAAAAAGCAATGGAGGAACCGCGGATTTCCAGGGAGAAACTGGACTACATCTACCGAAGGCTGGCCGGCTTAAAACCCGAACTGGTGGAATCCATAGACCACTCAAAAACAGACATTTCCAGGATCGATAAAATTTTTCCCTATCAAACCAACGGCCAGAAACACTACGTGCTCCAAACAATGTACAGGGAAAAGAGTGTTTCCGATTTTCAAAGGCAGTTCGCAGAATTGGACAATCGCGGCCGCCTGAAAAAGATTCCCCTGCGGCTTGAAAATGAGGAACGGCTCTATGATTTCTCTGACGGCTTTTTTCTGGCGGGGGGCGGCAATTATTTGAGGGCAGGTTCCCTTTCTGAAGGAAAAGAAAATAACTTCGTCTTTAAAGACGGCATCATCGACAGCCGAATCCTATCCGGACGCTCCGGGGATTTTATTGTTGCCTATGCAGGCAACCTTGATTATTTCAAGCAGGGTTCCTTTCAACAGACTATCGCACTGGATGGGGACCGGTGCACCTGGCATACCGTTGAAGGCCGCACTCATCATGGCCTGCTGCTTTGCGACGATGAGATGGTATACGCGGTCGATGTTGAAAAAGGCAGTGCGAAAAACCTGTCGAACCTTTCGGGCAAGCCCTATTTCATAAAGGCCTTGAAGGATTACGCGGTCTTTCAGTTTTATGATCATTTCGAAGTAAGGACCGGGGAGAATTTCCAGACTGTCCAATGGAAGGCGAATTCAAGTCTGGTGGACAAACTCTATATGGCAGGCAATGCCCTCTATGTACTTGAAGAGAAGGGAACCGTGAAGTGCTATAACACAGCCAGCGGGCAAAAGGAATGGCAGAAAGAGCTGGAAGGAAAAAAGCTGTTTGCAACCGAAAATGAGGTGTACCTCATCACCCACTATCATGCCTGTTTGGGAGTTGGATTAAACGGTGATATTAAATGGACCTATGAGTTCGGTTGGGACAAGGAAATAACCTCCTTTCTCTCAAACGGATATTTGGTGCTTTTTTATGTCAATGGCGATAAGATCCGTTTAAACCTGGATTTAATGGAAATTTCAGATAAATCCAGGAAAAAACGCCTGATGGATCTTGTTGAGAATTCCGAAAAAATGGACCCCAAATCCGGACTGAAATTCGCAGAAAAAATCCTTCAGCAGGAACCGGGAAATGGTCTCGCTTTGATGTTCAAATACCTCTGCGTGAAAAAATTGCAGCATTCTGATCCTTCCCAGTTAAACGCCTTAATCCAGGCGGCGCATTCCTCTTACACACCTCCCTGGAAAACATCCCCCGTCCTTCAAAACCTGAATTCAGTACTCACTTCCAAATGGATCTGGAAAAGGGCCTATGGTAAAAAGTATTATCCCAATTTAATCGCCGAAAACGGAAACCTCATATACATCGAGAACAACAACCAGACCATTGTAGTTCTCGATGCGGATCTCGGGCAATTGTCAGGAACAGCCCATATTCCTGAAGAACTGGATTCCAAAATATGCCTCTGGACAAATGATGGAATTCTGGTAAGCAGTCCCAAGAGGCTATTCCTCATCCCTTACCAAAAAGGGACTACTGGTACCCGCAACCTTGCGCTTGACAAACCTGTTTGCGAAGCGATAGTAACTGAATTCGGACTTTTTATCAGCGATTGGTTCGGCAACCTGAAACTTCTCCATATACCGGATGGCTTTCATTCCGGTTTTACCTGGGAAAGACAGATTGCAAAAAATGGATTGCTGATAAATAAGGTCCCCCACCAGGCCTTTCTGGATGTTATTGACATACAGGGGCATTTTTTTGCAGTTGATCCCGAAACAGGTAGAATCCTGTATGATATGCCCTTGCCAAAGGGAATTATTACCGATATATATTCAAGAGACGACCGGCTTTTTGCCGGATATGACCATGGACTGATTATCTGCTTCAGCAAGGCAAAAAAAGAGGTGCTGTGGAGCCAGAATTTTTCCGACCAGATTTTCAGCCTGGATGGCAACGACAAGAACCTGCTTGTAATCACTACTTCGGCCAAAAGGCTTTTCTGCGTCCATTCCATTACTGGCGCCATCCAAAGTGAGATCGCAATTCAAACGTCCCTGGTCAACAAACCTGCTCTCACCAGTGAAGGATACTGGCTGGGAACCATTGAACCCGCTCTGGAGAGGCGGAACTTTAGCCACAATCTCATTAAAAAATTCAGACTAACCGGTCTGCCCGGCAATCCGGTCCTGACCGATTCATCTCTGTTTATAAGCACACTGGACGGTTTTATCACAGCATTCACGGCTTTTTAAGCATGAGAAGACGGTTCTTAAAAAGAAGGAAACGCTATTGCCAGATATTTTTTACTTTCCAGGTAAATTAATGCCACTATGGCAATGGGAGCCTATTAATTTATATTTTTCCCTGATTCAAAGGACTTTTGCTTGTCTAAAAAATCCCGCTATATAATTCCGAACTTTTTCACAGGAATCAGCTTTATGCTGGGGATTTTTTCCACTTTGATAGTCACGAGTTTTTATATCCCATTCAACGAGCAGGACCGGATTTTTATTGGTAAAGCACCGATAATCGTCGCGGCCTGGATGATTTGCTGGTGTGTTTGCCTGGACAAATTAGATGGCTTTGCAGCCAAAATCATGAAAGCCTCATCCGATTTTGGTGCTCAATTCGACAGCCTGGCCGATTTAATAGCCTTTGGGGTGGCGCCGTGCTTTCTGGTTTACTTTTATCTTCAGAGCGCCAGCACTGATTGGTCGTCTCATAACCGCCCTTTGCTGATAATATCTCTGACAGTATATGTACTCTGTACCGCCATGAGGCTGGCAAGATACAACGCTATTGATGGAGAGGAATTGGGAGCATACTTCCAGGGATTACCATCAACTTTTGCCGGGGGATTTGTAGCGCTCAGTGTTATTTTATTTGATAAATACAATTTTCACCTGTTTCATCCCAATTCATATTACATCCTGCCGTTTATCCTGATTTTCATGGGATTGATGATGGTAAGCCCCTTTTACCTGCCTAAAGTTGTCAAACGTAAAAACAAGTGGATCAATATCATTCAGATCATTGCCGTTGCCAGCGGTTACCTTTTTGGATTCGGGATGAAACTTCCGGAGTATCTCATTGGTATCCTGTTAGTTTACGGAATTGGGGGGTTCTCCTTTTGCATTCTTAATAAGGGTATGATTGAAATCCAGGCATCCGGTTGAATTGCCTGCAGCAGGAATTTAGTTTAGCAAGTAATTTCTCTATTTTATGAGGCAGTTGAAATGATTAAGACCGGGAAGCCAATTTTTATTGCACAACATGCCCATAATGCTCTCATGAAAATCCCTCTCATCAGTATATCCCTCATCATTTGCCTGCTGTTTCTTTTTCACTGCGGCGGCACGTCTCAATCAGGGGGTGACACGCTCGAAGTTCCTGTGGACCTGCCTGAAATCTGCCATGGCATAGACTTTAACCTTAATGTGGAAATGAGGGAAGTTTGCGGTGTAAAAACAAGAAAGTACCTTTCCTATAAAAACATTCCTCAATATCGGCTTCTGTTGCGCCCGAAAGGGGGAAAGGTAGTGAAAAAGGGAAAGGAATATGAATTAAGGCTGCCTAAAATGCTGCCCATCTCCCTGCCGAAGAACCTTTCCAGCAAACTTGAATTCAATGAAGAAGCCAGGAGGCAATACATTAAATCCACCTGGGAATACCATGAATTTTTTCCTGAAGATTCTGACGAGCGCATGAAAATCATGAGGATAACCATCCCCCTCAATGACGGTACAAAAAGAAACATCTGTTATACTATTTTACCAAAACCACAAAAAATCCGGAAAGTCATGCAAGGATACGCAAGCGAACTTAAGGCGCTGGATTGTGGGGCCTTTGATAAACTCAAACCCGAGGAATAGAGGCCAAAAAGCCTAAATCCCCTTTTTTCATACTCCTTGCAGAACAACGGTTTTTGCCCTCTGCCGGATGAATATTGCTCCTAAATCCTGATTCCAAACCTGCCGTCTTTCTCCCCCATTTTCCGGAACCTGGCGTATTTGCTTTAATGAACAGGGGGAAACACCAATTCTTACCGGGTAATAATTCAGATCCCTGTACCGCATGCTCAACACATGCAGCGCCTCTTCGCTCATTTTATATATTACCTACATGAAATCCACCTTCTTCTTTCTCATCAATCCCTGATGATAAAAGCCTCAATGTTTACCATCTTGTTCCTGACCCCTTTTGTCCTCTTATCCGGAAATATTTCTGACGATCCAATTATCGTCAAAGAGATCACCGCCGACTACCAGGAGAAGCTCTCAATTCTTAAGATTGAATGCCTGCTGGATATCCCCCCTCCCTGGCACGTGAACAGTGGTTCGCTCAAGCAGGAATACCTCATTCCCACCAGGGTCCTCCTGGCCGACTCAAGCAAGGGGTATTTGGTGAAACGGGAGTATCCCGATCCGATGACATTGGTATTGTTCGGTCAGCAGTTGGAGGTCTTTGATGGAGAGTTAAGGTTTAAAACTTTCTTTTACCTGAATGCTGATAAGGCATTTCCTTTAAGGGCTGTATTGCAGTACCAGTCCTGCGATGACAAAATGTGCCTGCCGCCGCAATTCCGCGATTTTTCCATTATGAAAACCGGGGATAAGGGATTACAAACGGTATTTCAACACCCTCCGCCATGACAGCCTGTTTCGTTTGAACGCCCGTTCACCGGCCAATTAATTCCGAAATGATACCGGAAACTCCTCTCTGGAACTTCTCCGGAGGGGTGATGAGGCTTACCACAAGGACATTATCGTCAGCGAAATCAAAAAAGTATCCTGGATAAACCAATACATGTCTTCCCTGGAGCAGTTTTATTGCCGTTCTCTCATCGTTAAGCCCGCTGCTGAGTTTCAATACAGCGTACCACCCCCCTTCCCTCTTCAACACTTCCGCTTCGGCTATCCCCGTCAGACGCTTTTGGCAGAATTCGGAATTGCTCTGAATTCGTTCCTGAATCTGCTTCTGAATCGCTTGACGTCCCCTGAAGAAATCCCTGGCCCCTTTCTGGACAGGTGTCCCTACCGACAGATAGGCGTCCGCAATGTATTCCAGCCCATCGCACGCCTCACGGCGTTTCCGGGAGGGACCACTGACAACAATCCAGGCCAGTTTTAGTTGCGGTAATCCCAGGACCTTGGAAAAGCCGCTCAATACAAAAGTAAGAGCTTTTGTATTAGCCGCCGCAGTCATATTGTTGCCATATTCTGCGGTCTGATAATCCAGAAACACTTCGTCGACAATCAATGCGAGATTGTGCCGCCGGCAGAGTTGGTTCAAAAGGGCAAGCTCAGTATTATTAATAAAGGATCCGGTTGGATTATTTGGGTTGACAGCAACAATAGCCCTGGTTCTGGTACTTATGGTTTTGGATAGTTGATCAGCATTAATCCGCCAACCTGTTTCCGGATGGTAATTAAGTGGGTACTGAATTATCCGGAGTGATTCCAGTCTTAACAACGGTTCCAGCAGCGGATAACTGGGTCTGGGCATCAGGACCTCGTCCCCCGGCTCAGCCAGAAGTTTGAAAACAAAGGAGTAGGCTTCGCTGGTGCTGGCAGTAAGGATTATGGAATCCGGATGCGTTTCCTGTCCATGATTCTTATAATATCTCGAGACCGCTTTTCGCGCGGAAAACATACCCTTTGCATCAGGTTCATACTTTAATCCATCGAAGTTGGCTACGGCCTTGAGTATGGCCTCATTCCGGTACACAAATCCTGCTCTGACGGGATTAGACTCGGTCAAATCCAATAGTTCCGCGCCGGCCCTTTTTTTTCATCCAGCACCTCAAATAAAGGATTTCTGGAAAGATTTGATGGAAACCTATTGGAAAACATAAAAAGCAATTTATCGCAGGTTAACTCTGTGGGAAGGTGCTAAATTAAAATTCTTAGACTGAAACTCCAACGTGACATTTACTATCTGCCCGCCCAACGCCTTTGTGTCTGGATGATCCTTTGGCTAAATTAATCAGGAGAAGATGAAAAATAACGAATACCACATTCTGGCAGCCCTCAGCGGAGGGGTTGATTCGTCTGTTGTCCTGAAACTATTGAAACCTCAATTCAAAAGGATCATGGGCGTTTCCCATCGACATTGGCCGGAGTCAAGGTGCTGCTCATCCGCCCTCTTTGAATCCTGCCGACGCCAGTGCAATGAAATGAGTGTTGAATACCGCGTCGTTGATACGATGGTTGACTTTACAGAGGAAATTGTGGATCCATTTGTTCGCGCCTACCGGTCCGGTGAAACACCCAATCCCTGTGTGTATTGCAACCAGAAAATCCGTTTTGGCAAAATGGTCGGTAAAGCCCTTCAAAATAGAGGAGGCCCCGAGGATTTCAGACTTGCAACAGGTCATTATGCCAGGATTTTAAAGAAAAACGGCCGATATTGGCTGCAACGGGGTCTTGATGAAAAAAAAGATCAATCTTATATGCTTTACCGCCTTTCCCAGGAACAACTTCAGCGCTCCCTTTTCCCGCTGGGTGAATTTACCAAATCACAGGTGAGGGAAAAAGCCCTGGCCTGGGACCTGAGTTCAAGCAAAAATCCGGAATCACAGGATATCTGTTTTATCCAGGACGATTACCGGAAATTCATCCGCCAATATACCGGAATTGAAGAAAGCCCAGGGGATTTTATTGATCAAAAAGGGAATAAACTGGGGTCACACCAGGGTATATCAGGATATAACCGGGGAATGAGAAAGGGACTTGGACTGAGTGGCGGTCCCTGGTATGTGCTGGCTATCAGGCCGGAATCCAATACGGTGGTGCTGGGCAGCAAAGAGGAACTCCTAACCGGATTCTTTCATATCTCAGAGTGTGTATGGCATTTGCCTGAAGTTCCAGACACTCTGGAATGCAAAATACAGGTCCGGTACCACGGACCGGAACTTGACGGCAGAGTTAACCGCCTGGCTGAAGATACTTTCCAAATCAGCCTGGACACCCCTTCTGCTGATATTTCTCCGGGGCAGTCAGCGGTGTTCTATTCAGGTAATACGGTCCTGGGAGGAGGGATTATCCGCAATGATCTTTAAAAATGACAGTATTTCTGTTTAAAATCCTCAATACCGTTGTTCCAGGGATCATCTTCCCTGTTGAATACTTCTTTGACATTCGCCAGCATCACTTCCCAGCCGCCCAGCTTAATTTCGTTTTCCAACTGGCCTTTCCCCCAGCCTGAATAGCCCAGAAAAAGCCGTAAATCCTTAGACTCCGAATTCACAATCATATCGATATTGTCCCAATATCCGCCTAAATACACATCCCCAGCTACTTTTATGGCATTATGAACCGGATTTTCGGTTATATGCAGAATCTGCAATTCGCTTTCCTGAACCGGCCCTCCTATGTGAATTTTCCTCACATGGTTCCTCATTATATCCAAGGAATTGAACACCTCTGATAAAGGCATGTGCGACAGACGGTTAAGAACCAGTCCATAGGTACCTTCAGCAGAGTGTTGGCAGATGAGCACGATGGTTGAGGCGAAATTGGGATCAGTCAATATCTCGGTAGCAAATAAAAAACAGCCATTCTGCAATCTTTTGATATGCTCAACAGGGTTAAAAGGCTTGCTTATCTCTTCCATACCTCATTGAATAGTAGAAAAATTCAGGTCTTCCTATTTTAAAAAAATGGTCTCAACCGGAAATTATGTCATCCTC
>JBHPJW010000083.1:0-9763 GCA_042567505.1 Fibrobacterota bacterium | reverse complement strand
CTTGTTCCCTACTTCTGACCTGACATCAACTCCATTTCCTTCAGGTAAACCCCGGCATCATCGGCCATTCCGCTCTTGGAGAAAAACTCGGCGGCTTGCTTCAGTTCCCGGGCATATTGTGGGCTTTTTGAGCCGAACTGGTTTTTCACAAAAACCAGAAATCCATTATAAAAACTTTTTCCCTTGGACTTTTGTCCCGTCTTCAGGTAGAGTGACAGAAGGGTCCGGCTGGCAAAGCCCAATTGTTCCAACTGCTTTTTATAGTGTGTCTTCAGGACTTCCACCAACCTCTTCAGGTACATTTCCGCCTGCTTGTAATCACCAAGCTGCATCAGCAAAAAGCCGAGATTATTAAGCGAATGAGCTACCTGCATGTGATTCTTATCAAATATGGTTTCGCGAATTTTCAGCGACTTCTTAAGATATTCCGCCCCCTCGGCAATCTTATCCTGATGAAACAGGGCCAGGCCCAGATTGGCTTGTGTGTTTGCCGCCTTGGAAAGTATCCTGCCCTGGTGATGACTGTAGACTTTCAGAGCATCCAACCAGAACTTTGTCGCCATTTTAAACTTTTTTTCGGAAAAGTAAATGGATCCCAGGTTGTCAAAGGCATTTCCCATCTCAAAATCCCTGACCATATCGTTCTTCTTCAGCACCGCTATACTCTGCATGGAAAACTCCCTGGCGGAATCCAGGTTTTTGGCGTGGAGGTGCTGGAACGCCTGCACGTTAAAGGAAGCCGCCACGGCCCGCAGCCTGCCCTCCCTGGTTTTTTCGGTTTTCACCTGGAACAAGTAGGTGTGGGGCCTTTCCAAATGCAGAACCTGGGAAAACCGTCCGGGGTTTTCCTTGATGGCGGGAACCAGGTATTTTGGGGTTGTACCGTACCCCAACTGCTCAACTACCACATAATCAACATTCTTCTGGAGCATGTCTTTTAACAGAAGTGACCTGTCCCATGAAAACAGATACGGAGTGGTCTGCCTGTCGGAGAACAAGTAAAAAAAACCGGGCTTCCTGCAACTTACCAGTGTTTGTTCCGGTGTGTTCCTCTTCACCCAGTTGGCTACCTTAAAGTAATTCAGCCAATTCGGAGGATAAGGACGCATGGCCGTGTCATGCAGCGCCTTTACCGGCTTAACCGATAAAAGGCAGAGGGGTAGGAGCAACAGGGGTGAAAACCTGTGGGACAGTACCGCTGAGGGAAATATCCTCCGCAGCAAATCCCATAATCCATATATTCCCAGGAACAGCAGGATGGGAATGACGCTGATGATAAATCGCGGCCCGAACCAGACTTCAGACCACAGGAAACAGATGCCGAAAATACCGGCCAGGTACCCAAACCAGAGTGAGTTTAATTTCTTCAACCGGAAAAGCGCGTATATACAAAGCGACAGCACACAAATGCTCAGCAGCGATTCCCAGCCTGCCGCCGCCGCCGCTGTTTTCAGCTTGATCCGGGGAACCAGGGCATGGGGGATCTCAGCATTGATGTATCTGGCGATGTTCCCAAAAATCCTGGCCACCATGTCTCCCAGGCCTGCCTGGCCCTTGGATGCGTCATAGGGGTTTTTCATTAATAAAATTTCAATATAGGGGCTGCCTCCATATATCTTCCCCCTGATAAACCAGGGCAGGACCATTGCGGTGTAAACCGAAATGGTAGCGAAAAGATACCGCCATTTCTTTCCGGCCAGCAGATACACCACGGCCGCAAAAGCGATGGCGACTCCCTGGGTCCGGAAATAAAAACCCAGGGCAAGGCCCAGCAGGCTCAGCAGGTACCACCGGTCACGCAGTACGCTTGTATTTAAATCCGTTTTCGTAAAGCAGAAGAACACCCAGAACACACAGAGTAAATTGGGGATTTCAGTCATCATGATGCTGGAGAACCTCAGGAGATGGGCGTTGCACATAATGATGAGAATACCTGCAAGGGAAATAGCGGCATCTCCGGTAGAGGCCTTAAAGATGAAAAATCCCAGAACCATCGAGACCAGAAAAAACATGCCAACCAGGATTTTCACGCCGACAATATGCGATGCAAGTTCATCTCCGGTGAACCAGGCCACCAGCGATATCAGCAGGGGAAAGCCCGGCGGATACCCGGTATGAGGAGTTTTTTCCAATCCTTGGATATTCACATACCCTTGCCCCGTAGAAAGGGCCTTTCCCAGCAGGAAATAAGTGACGTTGTCGCCATTTAAGTCCAGCTTTTTTTCAAAGGTATAATGCAGGGCGATAAAGCCGGCGAGCAGAATAAT
Source organism: Fibrobacterota bacterium (assembly GCA_042567505.1). Lineage (GTDB taxonomy): Bacteria > Fibrobacterota > Fibrobacteria > UBA11236 > JADFYW01 > JBHPJW01. Next base: position 7,496 of record JBHPJW010000083.1, on the reverse strand, counting down.
GGACAGGGACAGGATGTCTGATGTTTTGTCCCGGAGTTTCAAAACAGGCAACGCTCCACAGCCGGCGCGAACAATGCTCCACAGCCATCCCGGAAGAGCCCCCAACATCCCGTATAAATATGGCGCAGGCTTGATCCAATATCAGGAAGAAACATCAATGTCCCGTATAAACAAAATCATCCAGAAAATAAAAAGAAATGAGCGGGATTCCTCAGCAAATACGGCAAAAAGATCCAACCGGTTTTTTACTAAATTGCATTCTTACGGCAAATGATCAGCATTATTAAAAAAACATCTCACTCCGCAGGAACAATTCTGCTGTGTTTTCTCACCAGTCTGCATAGCCTGGAATCTCCCTTTATTTCAGACACGCCCTCTCCGCTTTCTCTCAGTTCCTGTGTTTTCGGGAATCCGGCGGGGATCTCGCCCCGTTCCGGCAAGTTCACCTCCCTGGGTTTTGCGCTGGAAGACAACGACTCTTTTTCCTCTTTCCGGTTCGGCCATCAGGGCAGGTACACGGGTATCGGGTATCAGTATGCTGACAGCGGCGACCAGTCTCAATTTGCCCTGGCCGCTTCCATGCCAGTGGGAAAAAACCTGAATCTCGGGTTTGCTATGAACTATTCTGTGGGTGATCTGCCATCCAACTGGACCACCGATCTCGGAATACAGGTTTCTCCCTTTTCCTCAATCAGAATAGGCTATTATACCCATGGCCTGCTTCAAAGCGATGAAACCGTGCGGGGCGGCCAGGTTTTGTCCGCTGGTGTAAGGCCACTGGCGTTTTCCCCTGCCCTCACTGCCAGGTTTACCGTGGCTTACGAGGTAAGAACACACGGCTTTGATGATCAAGCCTGGGAAAAGAGCACCCATTCGGTTTTTACCGATCTTCAGCTGTTCAAATGGCTGCACGTCCAGGGCAGACGGCAAATTAATAACGGCGAGAATATCTCCGTAGCGGGAATCCTGCAATTGTCACCCACCGGCCTCTTTGGATATAACCATGTTGCCCGGGATGGAGGGAGCAGTTATGGTGAATATGTGAGCCAGGTCCACTATAAGACAAAAAAAGATTTCCTGGCCGTCCCGGGCAAAGTGGTCGTCTTTGATTTGGATAAAACCATTGTGGAAGGCTCTGTAAAGCATCCCTGGTTCGGCCGGGAAATAAAAATCGGCCATCTCCAGATTATGAGCAGATTATCCCAGATAGAAAACACACCCGGACTGAAAGTGATGCTCCTGAAAATAGGTGATGTACATTGCGACTGGGCCATAGCGGCCGATATCCGCAACACACTGCTCAGATTGAGGAAAGGGGGCGTCAGAATTGTCTCTTATCTGGAAACCACTTCACGGCTGAATTATTACCTGGCTTCAGCCGCGTCTGAGATTGTCATGCCTCCTTCCAGCTATTTTGACGTCCGCGGATACGCGTCTGAGGTTTCCATGTACAAGGGGCTCCTGGATAAAATCGGGGTGGAAGCGCAGTTCATCAGGCATGGTGATTACAAGTCCTTCCCGGAAATTTTTACCCGCGAGGAAATGTCTGACCAATGGCGTTCCAATCTTCAGAGTTATCTTTATTCGCTCTGGGACGTTTTCCTGCACAGCGTTTCCGCCTCGCGAGGCATACCACGGGATTCACTTGAAAAGATATTCACAAAAGCAGACCTGTCCCTCTCCCATGCCAGGGCTACCGGGCTTATTGACACGGCACTCTACCAGGATCAGGTAATGGAATATGCCTATAAAAAGGGGGCTATGCTGTATAAACCGCCCTATCAGGGGCAGTTTGACGAGGACTGGAGCCAGGGAAAAGACATAGCCCTGATCACGCTTGAAGGTGCCATTACCCTGGGAAAAAGCCACCCGGGCGGTTTTTTTTCCGCGCCCTCTTCTGGAAGCGAGACCATTTGCTCCCAGCTGAGAAAGGCCCGTCTGAGAAACAGCGTAAAAGCGGTGGTAATAAGAATAAACTCCCCCGGAGGTTCGGCGATAGCTTCCGATATTATATACAGGGAACTGGATCTGCTGCGCAAAAAGGGGAAACCGGTGATAGTATCTGTTGGAGGGGCCTGTGCTTCAGGAGGGTATTTTGTGGCCAGTGGAGGTGACCTGATAGTTGCCGAGGAAAATTCCATTGTGGGTTCTATTGGCATATTCGGAGGCAAATTCATCCTTAAAGGGCTGTATGATAAAGTGGGTATAAAAAAGGAAGTCATAGCCACCCATCCCCATGCCGACGCCTTGTCGGATTACCGGAAATGGGATGCGGAAGAACAGGAAGCCATTCAGGAATACATGGACGATTTCTACCAGCGTTTTACCGATGTTGTAATCAAGTCACGCAAGTTTTCACCGGACAGTCTGGACAGTCTGGCCGGCGGGAGAATTTTTACCGGAAAACAGGCCCTGACAAACGGACTGGTTGATTTGAAAGGAGGCCTGGAAGACGCCGTCGAAGCCGCCAGGGAAAGAATGGGAGCCAAACCAGGCGGAAAAGTCCGGTTGGTGAGGATGGGGGAAACAGAAATCAGTTTCCCGGGTTCGGCCTTTCATTCACAATCACACTCAGCCCAGTCGCTCAAGGAAGATTATCAGGCCGTCATCAAGCAGTTTACCCATACCCAGGTCTGGGCCCTGTCGCTGGAGGCCATGGCTTTAATGTCGCCCCGGTTCCCGGATTGAACATGGCCGGCTCAAACTTTATGTACTACTGGTTTAAAAAATGGTGAAGGAAGAAGGCAAAGCCCTCCTACTCCAGGGAGGCGGAATTACCGGTAGTCAACATGGACCAGTTCCTGAGCAAAGAGAATGAAAACTGAAGAGAAAAACTGGAACGGTATTCATCTGGCCGGGAGCCTCACCTGGCGGAAAACAAAACCCGGGGACGTTCAGCCTGAAGCACCAGGAAAATCACCTCCGGCATGATCCAGCGACTCTCTTAATTTCGCGGAAAAGACATCAAGGTCAAACGACCTGGCGATGAATGCCGTAGCGCCCCTGTCTAAAACCTGAGTGGCAATTTGACTGTTTTCATTGGGAGAGGTGACCACAACCTTTGCCCGGTTTTCCTCTTTGATAGATTCGAGGAAGTTTAAATCTTCCGATGACACCCCCAGGACCGATAATTCAAGGATAACCAGCATGCCTTTTGCAGAGGGTTTCCTCATAAGTGCCAGACCATCTTTAACCCCTGGCGCTTCTACAACATCTGAATAACCGAGTTCATTCAACAGCTGAACAGTCATCTTCCTGAGAGTCCCGATTCGATTAATTACTAAAATTGATTTAGCCATTTCCAGTCTCTTTCAGGCATGCCTCTTAATTGTGTATGATAGTAATAGTGGAAAGCTGCTGGCGCCAGCAGAAAGTTTTACCCGTTCTTTCTATTATAACCCCGAATTGGGGCTGATTTCAATGTATTTCTGGCGCCCCGCTCTATTGGGGAAGGTATTAAGGCGAGTTATGGTTCATATCATCCCCAAGGAAGACCTTTTGAGGTGTATATCGGAAAAGCCCGGCTGAATTCAGAAAGGCGCAGCCAAATGCTTCCCGGGCTATTTCCTTTCTGCGATAATCATAATATGTCACCCGTCAGAACCCGTGATTATCTGCACCGGAGGAGGAACCCATCAGTAATAGGTCATTTTCTATTTTTTGCCGTGTCTTTTGCTGTTTTTTCTCTCGGCTTTTTCCTGCGCCATTTCCATTTTCCTCTGCACCTTTTCCTCCCGCAGGTTTGCCGGTCCACCCTCCAGAGCAGGGTCAGATAGTTTATAGGCCTGACCAGGTTTCTGTTCGAGCTCTCTGGCAATAACGCCCCAGCCTTTCTTCTCCTCGGTCTTCATCCGCAGGATGTCCTCCACCGTCTTTCCCGTTTTCATGGCCAGGGAAAGAGCATGGGACACGCCGCCGTATCCAATGTTAAAGGAAGTCTTCAGCTCATTTACCGAATCAACCGGAATGTTATGGTCCGCGGCAATTTTTTCTGGTTTTACCGGCGTCTGCGCTTCCTCCTGGGCAGTTCCCCCTTTATCTCCACTTTCATCTGCCGCTGCACAAAGAAACAAACCCAGAAACAGTATCAGGCTCAGGCTCAGTGAATAGTTCATTATTACTCTCCTTGATTAATTACCAGACATTTGTGACAAGATGTACTCATAAGCTTATACGCTGAAAAAACCTTATCAGTTACAGATTATTAGAAAATATTTTCAACTTGAGCGTTTGAGGAAGAGCAATGCTATTTTTTGGACTTGCGTTTTTCCAAATCCTTTAACTTCTTCTCCAACTTTTTTTCAATCATTTCTTGCTTCTTTTCCAGCAATGCTTCCATTTTCTGGCTTTTTCTCTCCAGGCTCCGCTGCTTCTTTTCCAGGGGCGTATCATGGTTCTGCTCCTTGTTCCCGTGGCCCTGCCGCTGTTTCACCCGGGATTTGCCCGGCGAGGCGTTCCCTTTTTTTCTGTCCCGTACTTTTGCCTTTCGCCTCTTTTTTGGAGCGTCAGCAATTTCCGGAGCCGGCCTGACCGCCGTTGGCGCCTCTATGTTTCGCGTTCCTTCCGCCTCCATTTGATAGAGTGACTTATAAAAATCTCCTCCGTGGCCTTGCCGGACGCGCGAATCCACTTGGATCATGCTTTCATAGCGGAACCTCAAGGCCTTAACTATTTCCTCCCCCGACTTTCCCTTGGCTATGCCTTCCCTGATTTTATGCCGGAGCGGATCCAGGGGAAGGCCGTTCATCTCAGCATTTTGAAATATCTCCCTTAACTGGCCCCGCAGAACCGGATTAAAACCATCCAATTCTGCAGAAGGCGGTTGGCAAAATACGCCCGCCAGGAAAACGTTAAATATGAATATGATTTTAATCATAAATAAGCCACAGAATTATACCCTCCAAAACCGTCTGATGCCTGAACGGGATTATTTGGATCGATCATCCATGTGATGCCGTCCACCAGGATCTGATATTGAAAGTACCCTCTCTCCAATTTCAAGGATATTTTCCAATTCCCTTCCCTGTCCCTTATCAGAGGATGGCTTGTTTTGTCCCAGCCATTGAAATCCCCTACCAGAGTCACAGATTCAGCTTTGGGTAAACTTAAAGAAACCCCTAACTCAGTTCCGGCCATGGTTTCTGCCCTCGGCTCTTCGGGAAACGGCGTTTGAGGCGCATTCACCAGGTTGTACTGCCAGATGCCAACGGCTAAAAGCAGCATGGCAGCCATCGCCAATACCGGCTTCAGCCAAGGGCCCCTCAGGATGGTAGAAATTGGATGGGGAGGAAATTCAGCTGATTCCGGGGGGGAAGCAGCCAATATTTCCTCCACCAATCCTTGGGGTGGGGATAAGGGTTTTAAGCTCTTCAGGTTGAAATAAATCTGTTCCCATTGTTTTAACTTCGCACTGCAATCATGGCAACACGCCAGATGGTCCTTTACGGACTGATTATCAAACCGCCCCCGCAATTTGATTATTTCGTCAAAATATTCAAATGTGTCTTTACAATTCATCTGGAACCTTTTTTACAAATTCAGCAATTAATTTCTTCCTTGCCCTGTGGAGCCTGACCTTAACCAAGCTCTCAGATATGTTCAGGAGCGTGGCAATCTCGCTTATGCTCCTCTCCTCCAGATAATAGAGAACTATGGCCTCTCTATGATCATAAGCCAGCGTGGAAAGCATTTCATGCGCATAAATTCCATCGCTGACCTTAGATTCCCGCTTTCTATTCGATGCTGTCTCCACTTGCTCCGTCATCGGCACTTCGTTCTTCCTCTTTTTCGATCGATAAAAATCCCTGGCCGCATTCAAGGTAATGGTATATATCCAGTTTTTGAGGCTTTTTGATTTTTGAAACTCATGCCTGTGTTCATAAAGATTTAAAAAAGCCTGTTGCACAACATCTTTCGCATCTTCCCTGTTGCCCAGAGTGCGGAAGGCCAGGGAATAAGCCATACCGGAAAATTCCCGAACAGCCCCGGCATAATCAAGGCCTTTTTCCTTCACCGGGAACAGCCCTCTGCTTCTGAAGGGGCCTGTGGCTCCAGACTTTTCATTATTATATACGTAACGGGAAGGGAAAAGGTTACAGTCCTTGATACCGCCATGTAAATCCGGCCCCTATTCTATGAATGATTTGCGATTCTGCCAAAAAATCAGGGTTGTTGTAAAAAAAGCTGTACTCCACTTCGATATCCAGGTCTGGCCTGAATTCCCGGGAAAGCAACAGATCCAGGAATAGCAGTTGAGATCTGTCAATCTGCTTCTTACCCAGGCCTGGCGGAATTGTCTGCTGGCCGGATTCGTCTCTTCCTGATCCGGAATAATAGTATCTGCTCGAAACATCCAACAGACAGGACAGATAATAACTGTCCCGGACCAGACCCATGAGAAAAACTCGCGCCCCTGTGGATGTATAGGAAAACGCAGCAGAGGAGGAATAATTCCAGATGAAAGAAAGCCCCATGCCCGGGTAAAACCAGGGAAGCAGTTTCATTGTCACAGATGGCTTCAGATTATTGGTGATATCAAAGCGGCTTGACTCATGTTCGTTGAGAACAGTAAGGGAATACCTGGCCTTAACCGGATGCTTGAACTTATGGCCGTACTGCAGGGAACTTGAATATGAGCTGTATTCCCTTGGTTCATCGGGATCTTCAATTCTGCTTTGTTTAACATGCCCGATGGATATTCTTTCCCGCCATTCACTTCGGCCCTTTGTTTGTCTGAGAGATCCGCCCCCCTCAAAGAATACATCTTCAGGTGAATTATGGAAGAAATCGGCTTCCGTGGAAAAGAACACGTTGACCCGATGGTTTTTAATAGTGAAGTCATATTCCGGAATAACAAGTGGAGACATAAAAAAAGAATTTCGAATGTTATCACCGGCCGAATCCGTATAAACAACCGGATTTTTCTCCATCTGGTTTCCAAACTGAGAGCTGATTGTCAAATGAAACTGGGAAAAAGCCCCCGAAAAAAGACTGAACACCACGGCAAAAGCCGGAAAAAAACGTGACATTGCAGAAAATTAGGTTTTTTATGAAGAACTATCAGGTGTTAAGGGCAAGAGGTGCTTATGCATGCAGGCTATTCGGCCAGAGTAGAAAACAATCTGACTAGAGCGGGAGCCTTTACGGGTTTTCGAATATAATAATCCACATCGTAATCCATTAATAACCTCATTTTCTCGTCCTCGTTCACCTCAGAGGTCATTATGGCAATGGCAATCCTTGTTGATCTTGTACCATGGCGTAATTTCTTGACTACTTCGAAACCATCGACCTCCGGCATGTACCTATCCAGTATGATTAGCCCAATTTCCGGATTTTCCTCAAGCCGGGCTAATGCCTCGCGCCCTCCGGCAGCTGGAATAATATCACTATACCCCAAATTATTTAGCTGTTTTACCAGATCATCTATGTCTGCTTCAGAATCATCAACAACCAGAATTTTCATGGCTTGATTATAAATATACCGAGCCTAAAAA
>JBHPJW010000082.1:0-9850 GCA_042567505.1 Fibrobacterota bacterium | reverse complement strand
TGGATAAGATGCTCATGAGAATCGGTTATGCCGAAGGGCTAATAGCCGGTAAACACATTGTCCACTTGCTGGGCAAGGTCTCTCAAGATCTGTTCCCCATCAGGGCTTTCAATTAAAGCCACCAGAATATACCGTTTATCAGGGGTTTTTCCCCATACCAGAACAGAATCTGAGTGCCAGTGTTTCCAGGTTCCCGATTTTCTGAAGAGCCTTTTCAAGGGGTATTTCATTCCCAGGGACTTTACGAATTTATGTTCAATTTCCGGATGGGAAAGAATATTCAAAATCTGATTGGAGCGCTTCCGGCTTATAATCCTGCCCGTGATAAGGAGATAATAAAACCTGCAAACCTGCCTTACATTTGCCGCGTGCGCCAGGTTTTTCATGGGATCGCCGAAGCGGCGGCCCTGCTTGGCAAATCTTTTTCCAATCCATAATCCTCCTCCCTTTTCCTCATTGTAGAATTCAAACTGCGGTGAGGTTAGAACATCCCGTATCTTTTTTAAGCCGATTCTGTCAATTACCCTGGTTGCGGTTTGATTGTCGGATTTCCTTATCATATCGGTAAGATCATTGGTTAACTCTGTTGATTCTTTCAGACCGCCGTCCTCAATTTCCTGCATGGCTGCTAGCAGTATCCCGATTTTAGGCAAGCTTGCCGCATACATTGTCAGGTTAGGATTTATCCAGGCGGTTTCCGGATTTTCCGTATCCGTCAGCCTCACCACACCCACGGCCATCTTTCTTCGTGAAACGAGTTTCTTCCAGGTTTTGTTCCTGTAAACTATCTCATTGAGTTTCTCTGTCAGCTCCTCAGAGATGCTTTCCCTGAGCGGCACAAACTGAGAATCCGGGACCGGCTGCGGCAGCGCCACCGGCTTCTGAGAAAATGCCAGGCGCCAGGCAAGCCCGGCGCCCAGCAAAAGAAAGAAAAGCAACCGCGTGCGGTTTCTTCTTAAACCTGTACGGAAGAGCAACATGGATACCTCTATGTGAGGCCGGTTCTGTTAAAGATGTGGAAACTATATCCGCCATAAAGCAGGATGAGTATGAACGCCTCCCAGCGATCCAGCTTCCGGCGGGTACCTGTAAACATAGCAATGACTAGGATAATGGTGCCTAAAAGAAAGAATCCTAAATCAAAGTTATATTTCGAATCATAGCTGATGCTGCCAATGATTCCTGATACACCTGGAATCAGCAGCAGGTTGAAGATGTTTGATCCGATCACATTTCCCACGGCAATATCCGGTTCCTTTTTCAGGGCGGCATAGGTTGATGTTACCAATTCCGGAAGGGAAGTGCCGCCGGCTATTAACGTTGCGGCTATCAGGCTTTCACTTATATTCAGAAAATGAGCGGATATAATGGCGTAACGGACGGCTAGCTCACCGCCTAAAACAAGAAGCCCCAAGCCTGCAACCGTAAGTATGGAAAGGCGGAAAGCGCCCTTCTTCAGGGTTTTAGCTTTATCGTTTATTTGTGTATCCTTTTTTAAGGACAGGAAAATCAACCCTAAGAACAACGAAAACAGCAGCAAAAAAACGGCAGCGTCAATTCTATTCAACTTGTTTTCAACACTCCAGCCAAATAAAGCGTCGTTGGCCAGTATGAAAAATATTACGATAATGAGAATTGAGAACGGGACTTCCCTTCTGATAATTAAGCGCCTCACAGACAGGGGGTGGATGAGGGCTGCTATACCGAGAATCAACAGAGTGTTAAAGGCGTTGCTTCCCAGAACATTGCCTAATATCACTTCGGAATTGGATTTCAGGGAAGCCGAAACGCCGACCACAAGCTCCGGCAAGGAAGTCCCGAAAGCTACAATAGTAAGGCCGATAATCAGGGGCGGGATCCGTAATTTCGCGGCGATCCCCGATGCGCCTTTAACCAGGAGATCGGCGCCGAACACACAGAGTATGATACCCAGAATTGTAAGAATAATATAAGAGAAAAAGCTCATCGTCCCTGTTTTACGCGCCTCTCCCTGGCAAACTGCTGCCAGTCGGCGATGGAATCCTTTTCGTCAATAATTTCCGCCCCCAGAATGGTTTCCATGATATCTTCCAGGGTAACCAAACCTTCTATGCCTCCATATTCATCAACCACAATGGCCAGGTGCTCCTTTTTAGCCAGCAATGCCATGAGTAAACGCAAACAGTTGGTTACACCGGGAACAAGCATGACATCGCGTTTAATCTGTTTTACCAGAGTATCCCGTCTTTTTAAATCAGGCGCTACATTAAGGTCGCGCCGGGTTACATAGCCGATAATATCTTCAGGCTTCTTATCGTACACCGGGATCCTGGAAAATTCTTTTTGAACGCAGAGTTCCTGGGCATTTTCCAATGTCACATCGGCTTTCATAGTGAACATAACAGTTCGCGGCGTCATGATCTTGCTGACTTGTATATCCTCAAGGTCAATGAGATTGTGCACCCATTGGCTTTCCAGGCGCGTAAGTTCCCCTTCCTTGGCTCCAACCCGGACCAGAGCTTTGATTTCTTCTTCTGTTATCGTGGTTATATCAGTGAATGATGAGAACAGATTCGCAAATCCCTGCGCGACTTTCACAACAGGGAAAAACATGAACTTGATTATGGTAATCGGCCAAACGATAAAGGGCCAAAAAAAGCGCCAATAAACCGCGCCTACAGTCTTAGGAAGGATCTCAGAAATGAAAAGAATGGCAGCCGTTAATCCAATGGAAAAGAGAATCAATCTGCTCTCCCCCAGCACTTTTGCGGCATACATGCCTGCTATAGTGGCGCCGGCAGTGTTGGCAACCGTATTCAAAATCAGGATGGCTGAAATGGGTTCTGATATGTTTTTTTTCATTTTCAAAGCTCTGGCCGCAAGATGGCTTTCCTTTGCCCTGACTTCCAATGTGGCAACCCGCATGGAATACAACACCGCCTCATAGAGCGAGCATACGGCGGAAATTCCCAGTGTTATGACGATAACAGCGATAAGTATTGACATGGGCAGGTTCCTCTAGGCTTTAACATCTTCAGTACCAGAATCTTTGATAAATATGCAGGAGGTCTTCACTGTTTTGGCAATTTCCCGCATCTTTTTCCAATCCGGCGGATCCATTCAGTTTCCAGGACTTGGGGCTTGCGGGTAATTTCAAGGATATTTGCAGCGCCCCTATAACCGGAACAAACAGAGGTATCTTGAAGGTAGGCCGGAAGGTGAAAATACCTATCCCCTGTTCAATGGCAACCACCATGTTGACCATGGTATAAGTTATAAGAAAAAACATGGTTAATAACGGAGCAATGGTATTAAGATTTGCCGTTAAAATGAGCGCCTCTACAATGCCGGCTGTAAAAAGAAGCGCAAAGATCGCCCCTCCCCGTTCTGTTTGAAATGTCCATAATCTTTTAAAGGGAAGCACATTGTCCTGCCCCAGGGCCTGATCCGAAATAACGGCAATGAGCACAAGTACTGCGCTTGACACCAATTTCGGATCATGCCCGGGAAATACAACCACCCATCCAAGGCGGAGGTACATAATAACGCCGGGGATCGTCAGTAGCGAAGGGGTAAATACTCCTTCAAAGGTTCCGAATCGGCGAGCATTCATTCTCTTACTCCAAATGCCATCACCTGGGCGCCGGGATAGGCGACCGCGTAATCGGTGGTCCCCAGAACAATTCCCTCTTCTGGAGCAGTAATTGATTCGATTGCTTTTCCGAAAGCATTATAAACTCTCGCCACCCTTTCTCCTTTTCGTACCGATTCCCCGGGTTTTTTATTGAAACGTATAATACCGCTTGACGAACTTAGGGGATGTGCAGAGTATTTCAGTTTACCTTCCCTGAATCTTTCTGGCGCCCCATATTCAAACCAGGGCTCGGATTCGTCAACCATCCGGAATTTCATTAAAATGTTCCAAATGGAATTGATTCCGTAATTTATGTTTTTCTCATTAATAATAAGTGATTCACCCAGTTCCATGGTAAATGCCGGAATGTTTTTCTGAATGAGGTTAAAGGTTAGGGAAGATTGAAGAATATCACAGTCCCGGACTTTAAGCAGACCACTGGCTGAAGTAAATTCCTCAATGGGGCGCAGGCTTTGGTCTTTTACTCCCGAGTCTATCAACACATAGGGAATGGACTTGTTCCAGTCATTGTGTAAGTCCACAACAAGGCTCGGGCTTGTTTTTATGATAGCATTGAATATCTTACCGGCAATTCTCTGCGCCAGTGTCCCTTTTGGATCACCGGGAAATGAACGGTTCAGGTCCTCCCTGCTGAAAGAGATATTTCGGGACATGTTTTCAAAACCAGAGGAATTCATGAGAGGAAACGAAAAAACCGCTCCACAGAGCAGTTTCTTTTTCAGCCTCTTGAAGATTTCGTGTATTACAACGGTTCCACCGATTTCATCCCCGTGCATGCATCCGGTAAGCCAGAGGACGGGACCCTTTTTACGGCCTTTCATCATCATGAAAGGAAGACGCCGTTTCGACAAATCAGAGCCGGTGAGGATTTTTACAAAGGTGTATTTAACTTCTATGGAATTTAAAATTCGGATAATTACTCCCATCCTATTGTTTTTTCAATCCATCTAGAGAAAAGGGTGGGGAGCCGCCACTGGAGATTTCAAGGATTTGCTCATTCAAATCTTTCTTTTTCTCCTCGCTGATTTTCAATTTGCCTATTTCCTTTTTGAGAGAACCAATAACCTCCCTGCTTCTCTTTTGCTTTTTATTTAATCTATGAGTCATGTTTTTCAGATGCAATATGAACGATCCCATTTCATCCCCATACCCTGCCGTCCTATTAAACAATTCGAGATAAGGCCAAATGAAAGTGTTAGTATCGTTGGAACAATACCTTAGAAGATGGCCGATTTCGCTCCACCCTTCTTTAAAAAACCGTTCTGACCTGTAGTTCGAGAAATTCCGGCGCTCCTTCATAAACATGCTTTACCGTATAATGTACTGAACGGTAACCGTATCCTGTTTTTTTTAACTAAAGACAGGTCATTTTATAATCCCTTTCAGTAATCAGGTATTGGGACAAAAACTCTCTAAGTTCCATGGTTAAACACAAATGCAGCAGAATAAGTATTTTGAGATCATGACACAGAATGGGTTAAATATAATTGGTTCTATAACGCAAAGTATGTACCAGAAATCCGCTTACCGTTGAGTTAATGGCGTTCCAAATTCAACTAGGGCAATTAACTCATTTTAGCCGTTTTAAGCATAACCAGGCACCTTTCCCGATAACAAAGCGCTCTTTGACTAAATCTGGAATATTTCCAAATTGGAAATTTCAATATCATTTTGAAAAAGAAATTCCCGATCTTTAGTTTAAAAAAACAGGATACGGTTACCAACTAAAGACTCGCCATCAAAAAGGGGGCGAAAATAATCAAAAACAGCTTTGGGAACTACGGGCAGGCTTTTTAACAGCTTGGCCGTGGCTATCATCACTGCGTCCGCGGCATTTATTTGGAGCCTGTCGCCCGGGCTCTCTTTGGTTATATTCTTTACATGATGATATCAGTGATGGCCGCAGCGTTATCAGGGGCAACCATACCAATGGTGCTCACTATCATGCGGCAGTATCCCGCACCGTCGTCTTCCATAATATTGACAACTGTAACAGACGTTTCAAACCTGACATACGAACCATCAACGAAAACCCGACGCCCCCCCGGGGTCAATATGAAAGCGAGGCCGCAGCCATGTTACATGACGATTCAATTAACTTCGATAATTCTGATGAAATGCCATTACAACCGCCGCCTTTCGAATCAGCGCAGGACCAGGCGTATCTGATACCGGTTGAAAAGGACGGATCGGGCAGCCAGAAATTGGAGACAAAGGCAAAGGGGGCCAGGAATCCAAACCAAGGTGTTTTGCCGGTACGGAAAGTCTTTCCCGCCGGTTCTAAAGCCGACAAGCGAAATCCAAAACTTACCAAGAGGGCCAGAAACAGGGCCGCACCCGGGACCATCAACCGGACAGAAGACCTTTCAAGGAATCATCCCGGAAAAATCGATCTGAATGGGTGAGGCAGGCAAAGACTGATGAAATCGCCTTCCACGCCGGAAAGCCGATGGCGGATGGGGAGCGGTTTCCGCCTTTGCGGGAGGACCGGTTCGCCGTATTAAATGTATCTTTAAAATGAATCTTCAGAAAAAATAACCTGTCAATTCTTGGATGAACCAGACCTCCACCCCAGTTACACCTTACGGAAGACCGCGGAAACCTTGGGACATGCTCCTGCCGCTGTCCATCCGCACTTTTGTCTGGGGGTTGTTCTTCTGCCTTCTCTATATTTTAAGGTCTTTTTTTCTGCTAATCTTTCTCACCTTTGTTTTCGCCTATGTCCAGAACCGGGGTGTTGATTATTTAAAAAAATGGATTAAGAGCCGCACATTAAGGGTCTTTTTAATCGGTTCTATCTTCCTGGGCGTGCTTACGGGCGTCGGCTTTTTTCTTGTCCCCAAGGTAAAGGCCCAGGCCGAGGCTTTTATCGGAAAGGCGGGGGACCATGTCGCCAGGGTTGATCTGGAGCTTCTGAACCTGGGCCATCGCTATCCGATTATCATGGAGATGATTCCCGGTCTGGACAGTGCGGGGCGCCTACCCATGGATCCGGCAGACCAGAAAGCCAGGAACTGGTGGCGCCGATCTCCCACCGCATCCTTTCTGCTGGAGCTTACGGGCATGGAAGAAGACGCGGACGCAATGGGCAACATACGTCATATGTTCGGCAACCTCCGCATCATCAGCCAGAAAATCGCTGCCGTCGTTTCGGCGTTTCTACTGGCCTTGTTATTTGCTTTCTTAATTGTTCTGGACTTGAAGAAGCTGCACAGCAGCGTTTCGGAGCTTGAACATACCAAGCTCGGGTTTTTCTATACTGAGGTGGCCGACAACGTGAAAGACTTTTCCCATGTCCTGGGACGGGCCCTGGAGGCCCAGCTTTTTATCGCTATCATCAACAGCGCGCTTACCGCCGTGGGAATTACGTTCCTGGGCCTGGGCCCGAACGTGGCCTTTCTGTCTGTTATCGTGTTCTTCTGCAGCTTCATACCAGTGGCAGGGGTGTTCATCAGCTCCGTGCCCATATGCCTGATGGCGCTTCAGGTTTCCGGCCTGCAGACCATGTTCCTGGCTATCGCCCTCATCACCGTAATCCATCTGATTGAGGCCTATGTCCTCAATCCCAGGATTTTCGCGACCCACATGCGCATCAATCCGGTCATAGTGCTGGTCATCCTCACCATCAGCGGAAAGCTTTTCCATGTCTGGGGCCTTGTGCTCGGGATACCCGTTTACACTTATCTTTTTGGCCACGCCATTAAATACAAGCAGCGGGAAAAACCGAAAGCCGCGAACAGATCCGGCAAGAACGCGCCCGGAAAAAGCAAACGCCCGCCCGGCGTCGGGCGTTGAGAGTTTTTCAACAGCCTAAGGGGCACGCATTGCGCCGTCAAAGAAACAGCCCGGGAAACCCACGGGGGATCACGCCGTTTTCCTAAGCGGATAATCCTGCAATAACGGTAACCATAAGACAGACTATAGCTGACTTGATGCCGTTTTTCATTAGTCTTGCCTTATTATCCTTTAAAAACCGTTCCCTTTATCAATCCCCGGTGTCGGTAGGCGGGCCGCTTTCATCGTTGCAGGGAGTGGGCCTGTACTTCCATTCTTTTACGGTCAGCCACTTTATTCCGTCCTTGCGCTGGACAGTGCCCCTTACGGTTACATCGTCTCCGTGCACATCGATGAGTTCCCTGCCTTTTTTGTCCAGTACAATGAAATAATATTCACAATCTTCATCCTGTTCCACGGTGATGGCAAGTTCGATATGGTTGTCTTTTTCATCCTCATCCGTGATGACCACCTCTCCCGTCACGTTGACTGTTCTCGGCTCCGCCCACAAAAGGACAGGGACAAGGGAAATTGCCAGCAGGAACGGAAACGGCTTCTTCCTTTCTGATATTATATTATTCATGTTAACATATACTCCTTTTTCTTTAAATAAAACGCGCCGGCATCAACAGGCCCTAAAGCGTATTAACTTTCCTTCAGAAGGAAAAGACCGGCGCCATGGAAACATAAGTCCTGAAGTATGTTCTTTCCCTCCATTCGTTTATAAAAGAG
This sequence comes from Fibrobacterota bacterium, assembly GCA_042567505.1. Classification (GTDB taxonomy): domain Bacteria; phylum Fibrobacterota; class Fibrobacteria; order UBA11236; family JADFYW01; genus JBHPJW01. The sequence goes on along the minus strand of JBHPJW010000082.1, from coordinate 1,710 downwards.
ACCTGCAGACCGAACGTGGGCCTGAGGAACAGTTTTCCGTTGAAAAAGAGCGACTGTACGATATCACTGGTATATATCCTGGCCAGCCGCTCAACCGACTCATGGCCCTCCGCATATCCCAGTCCCGCGTAAAACCTCTTTTCCTTGTACCATGCGGCCGCCATGGAATGCGCCGAAATCCATTTGTCCATGGCATCAACGCCCCCGGAAACGGAAAACCGCATAAGAAAACGGGAACGCAGGCGCTGCTCCGCCTGGACCCGCGTCATCCTGACCCACCCCGACTCATAACCGCTCAGGTCCGCACCCAGGCTTATAATCGTTCCCGGTACCATGGAAAAGACAGCTTTTGGCCTGTGCTTCTGCATGGCCATAAACCCTTCAGGATCGGAATACACGGTCTCATATTCAAAGGACAGCTCCCTGGTCCAGCGATAAACAAAGGCCGCTCCCCCGAGGGCGTCATTCGCGTCGGGAAAGGAATAGAAAACGCCGAACCCGGTTAATGTCATGTCCGGCCTGTGCAGGTATTCGTACATGAAACTGGCCAGGTGCCTCGTGTCGGAATTCCGCAGCAGGCTGAATGTATACTCCGGAGTGACCGTGTGCCGGTACCGAATCAATTCCCTGCCTCTTTCCGGAGGCGCGTCGCGGTCCAGGCGCCGGGCAATCCGGTAAAATCCGAGACTCCAGCATTCAGACGCCAGCCGGCGGGACGCTTCCACATCTTTTTTGCAGGCTGTGACGCACCGCTCCAGGACTTCCTGCGCCTCACCGGCAGATTTAAGGTTAAGCAGCGTCTCAACCAGGCCGGAACAGGCCTTTATGTTGCATGGCTCAGTAGCGAGCGCCTTTTTGAAATCAACAATTGCTCCATACCTCATGGTAGGCGAACGCATGCGGCACAGCCCGCGGCTGGTTAGGGCGTCCGCGTCATTCGGCCTTTCCAGAAGCACCAGGGAATCGGCCTCACGGCACGTTCCAACCCGCCGCAAACCGGAACTGCGCTGGCCGGGTTCCTCAGGGAAGGCGGTGCTAAGCCATATCGCCGTCCAAAATGCCGCCGCGGCCAAAATCCGCGCCACGCGGCCGGCTTGTTTCGTCCGGCCATAGCGCTCTGCGGAAAAGGCCGCCGTTGAGGTTTCTAAAATTTCCGCTTTTTTCTTCATTCAGGCACTTTTCCTTTCCGCTTTGAATTACAGGTTGATGATAAGGGTCGACGTCCCCGCCCAGGCAATGATATTTAAGGCCAGGGGGGCGTCGGTAACCAAAACTTTTTCAGGGGCGCCGCCCTTCTTCTTCTTGTGCACCAGGTAGAGGTACCGGAAAATGCCGTAAACCACAAAGGGCACGGTCACCACCAGGTAGGAGGTGCCGTGCCGGGAAATGGTGGCCGCGGACATTGTATACATGGTGTAACAAAGCACCGACGAAGCCGTGGTGACCGCGATCATCTGGTCCAGAAGATACGTGCTGTAAAAGGCAAGCACCGCACGGTGCTCCGGCGCGTCATCTTTCAGAAGGTCGATTTCATGGCGCCGTTTGTTTAACGCCAGGAACAGCGACAGGAAAAATGTGCACGCCAGCAGCCAGGGGGAAAATACCGCGCCCACCGCCACCGCGCCGGCCGATACCCTGAGCAGGAACCCCATGGCGATGATAAACACGTCCAGGATGACTTCTCTCTTCAGTCCCAGCGAATAGGAGCAC
>JBHPJW010000081.1:0-9933 GCA_042567505.1 Fibrobacterota bacterium | reverse complement strand
AAAAGGTAAATGAAAAGAAGATTAAAATCATCCGGTTGAAAGAACTGCCGGATACGCTTGACAGCCATATGCTTTTTATCGCTTCCTCAGAAAAAAAACGGCTGCCGGAAATCTTGGCAAGGGTTAAGCATAAACCTATTCTGACTATTGGCGACACCAAAGACTTTGGTAAAAAAGGTGTCGCATTTAATTTTATAGTGGACAAGGGAAAGATAAAGTTTGAGGTGAACAGCAGCGTGCTGGACAGCGCTTCGCTGCAGGTAAGTTCCCAGCTCTTAAAGCTGGCAATCTTTGTGAAAAAATAAAGACATCATGTTTGGTTTTAAGAAATTATCCATAAAAAGAAAACTGATAGCCATACAGCTGGTCACAACCTTTATCGTCCTTACTTTAAGCTTTGTGTTTGACGCCAGTTACGACCTGAAAGTGTTCTCGCAGTATGTGATTAATAAGCTGGCATCTACCGCCAGGCTCATAAGTTCAAACAGCGCGTCGGCGCTTACGTTTCTGGATAATGCCGCCGCTGAAGAAGTGCTGGCCTCCCTGGAGGTGGAAGATGACGTTGTCAACGCCTGGATATATGACAGGAGCGGAGAGCTTTTTGCAAGGTACAGCAAGGAAGGGTATGAGGGTTTTTCCTACCCGAAATTAGATACCTGCCACAAGAAAATAGAGGAATGCTACCTGTCCCATTCCAAAGACCTGAAAGGCGGATATATTACTGTCTCTCGGGAAATAACCGAAGGGAATGAAATTCTGGGCATGTTATCGCTGCGTCTTAATGTCCAGTCCTATAAGCATATGTTCATGAAAGCGGTGTTCGTTACTCTCACTGTACTGCTGGTTGGAATGATTATGGCATACCTATTATCGAGTATTACCCAGAAAAAAATATCCCAACCGATATTAAAGCTGGCCGATGCCGGTAAGCAGGTGATCGCCACCGGTGATTATTCCGTCCGGGTTGAGAAAGAAGGCGAAGATGAGATTGGCGGTTTGTATGATGACTTTAATGAGTTGATGGACCAGGTGCATGTGCGGGAAATGGAAAGGGACAAAGCCTACGAATCGGTCCGGGAAAGTGAAAAGAATTACCGCTATATAGTGGAAAACATAAATGACGGGATGTGGATCCACGATTTCAAGGGCACAATCCTGGATGCCAACGAAAACGCTTGTGAGCTGGTCGGTCATAAAAGAGAAGAGGTCATCGGCAGCAATTTAAGCGACTACAGCAGCCAGGAGAGCAATGAGGAAGCTCCTGTGCAGGTTAAGAAACTCCTGGCCGAGGGCTCGAACCTGTTTGACGCGGAGATACAGAGAATAGACGGGATTAAAATTCCTATTATGGTGAGCGCCAAAGTGGTTTCCACAGCAGGGGATGGGAAAATACAATCCTTTGTCAGAGACATAACCGAGCGTAAGCTGACGGAGGAGTCTCTGCTGGAAAGCGAGCAGAAATACCGGACCCTTTTTGATAACATGAACGACGGTTTCGCTTACCATAAATGTATTGTGGATGGGAACAACAACCCGGTGGATTATGTTTTTCTGGAAATCAACTCCGCCTTTGAAAAATATACGGGACTAAAAGGCCCTGATATTATTGGAAAAAAAGTAACAGAGGTGATCCCCGGCATAGAAAAGGCGGAACCAAACCTGATAAAAGAATACGGCAGGGTGGCCCAGACCGGGGAAAATATCAATTTCGAGATGTTTTTTGAACCCTTTGACAAATGGTACGCGGTTTCCGCCTACAGCCCGGAAAAAGGATTCTTCTGCGCCATGTTCAAGGACATAACCGAACGAAAGAAAGCGGAAGAACTGGCTCAGCAACACCAGGAAAGACTGATACAAACAGACAAGATGACGACCCTGGGCATTCTGGTATCCGGCGTGGCGCATGAGATAAACAATCCCAACAACTTCATGCTGCTCAACAGCAACAACCTGGCTGATATCTGGAAAGACTTAAAGCCCCATATGGATAAATACAGGGAATGGAAGGGGGACTTTATGATTGCCGGACTTCCCTATTCAGAGGTGCGTGACGACGTCGACATGCTTATCGGGGGAATTGTGGAAGGCACCGGCAGGATTAAAAAGATAGTGGCGAGTCTGAAGAACTTTGCCAGGAAGGATCCGGGTGATATGGATCAACCGGTTAACATCAATACCATAGTCGAATCCTCCCTTATTATTCTTTCAAACCTGATTAAAAAAAGCACGGATCATCTCTCGGTTGATTACGCGGAGGATCTGCCTCTGGTGAAGGGCAACTCCCAGCAAATCGAGCAGGTGGTGATAAACCTGATCTCCAACGCCTGCCAGGCACTGGAAAATAAAACCAAAGCTGTGAGCATCAACACGGCCTCTGACCCGGATTCAAAGCGGGTATTCATAACCGTTAAAGACCAGGGAACCGGCATATCTGCTGAAGATCAGAAACACATCATGGATCCCTTTTTTACCACTAAGCGGGATTCCGGCGGCACGGGATTGGGACTTTCCATCTCCTACACTATTATCAAAGACCTTGGCGGCGAGTTGAAGATTGAGTCTGAACAGGGGACGGGGACAACCGCCGCCATATCGCTGCCATGTGCCTGATTAGGATAGGAATTTTATAACAAACGGGAGGTGTTATTACCTTGTATCACAGTAGCAAACCTTTCGGATGTTCTCTCAACCATAGTATTCAAGGTAGTACAAGAACGATGTCTGTGAACAAGGTGTTACGTCTATTCCTTCTTTTGGTTGTCATTCTCTTTGGTGGGGAACTTTATTCCCAGGAAGAGGATTTGGACAGTTTGCTGACTATGGACCTGGAAGATTTGATGAAGGTGAAAGTAAGCCTGGCGTCAGGAGTGGAAGAGCCATTGATTGGCGCTCCGGCCGCTATGGTTGTGGTGACAGCCAGGGACATCCGGCAACGCGGGTATACCAGCCTGGCGGATGTGTTAACGGACCTTCCGGGATTCGACATCTCCGTGGCCAACGGCGCCTGGTACATGAATGCCTACCAGCGGGGATATCGCACACCCGTGACCGCGCGCACTCTGCTCATGATTGACGGCAAGGTTGACAACAGCCTCTGGAGCAATGTCGCCCACTGCTCCCGCCAATATCCGCTTACTAATGTCAAAAGGATCGAGGTCCTGTACGGTCCCGCGTCCGCTGTGTATGGAGCGAACGCTTTCCTGGGAATCATAAACATCATAACGCGGGATGGTAGCGATTTGAATAAAGGGGAAACTGCCGCTGTAATGAGTTTGCAGGGCGGTAGCTATGAAACAAGGGCCGTCGATGCGTCTTTCAGGGGCAGAGAAGCTGATTTGAGTTACGCTTTATCTGTCAGGCTTTTCAGGAGCGATGAGCCGGATTTGTCTGACGAATGGGGATTCCTGTCCAATGATAAGCTGGGCGACAGAACTATATGGGGACCGATACTTGATATTGAAGTCAACGGCCGGGAACTGGGTGAATACTATGATCCTTCGGATGACTACGGAATCATGGGGAAAATCGGTTATAAGGATTTTGAACTGGGCATTACCAAATGGGAGATTAAGGAAGGATATGGCGCTCAATATGCCGCGGACAAGGGCCAGGTAAATGGAAGCTGGATAAGGTCATCAATGCAGGTCTTTGCGGAACATGAGCATAACCTTTTTTATGATGTGAGCTCCCATACGCTTCTGCTCTACCGGGAGAACCGCTACCGGGGCGACTGGGCGGAAGCCTCTTCGGATTGGAATCCCGGCATGGAGGATTATTTCTATATCAGCTTCACCTATTGGAATTGTGATAACAACAGCTGGCTGCTCGAACAGAGTTTTGAGATAACGCCCATGGAGGACCTCTCGATATCCGCAGGCCTCAATTATGAGAGGAAGGAGTTGACAAAAGCCTATGATGTTCCGGGGTATTGGGGAGCCTTCAGTTCTTCTGTGCCGGCGGAAGACAGCGGGCCCTATGGATATGGCTTCGGTATCGGGCACAGTACAGATTCGGCCTATACCATTCCTCCCGCGCCGAGTTCAGAAATGCCCTCGGTGAATCTTACCTACACTCAGGACTATGGGGGATTTGTCCAAAGCATTCTCGATGTGCGGCAATTCCGGTTTAATGCGGGGATCCGGTATGACTATAACTCGGTGCATGGAAGTTCGCTCAATCCCAGGGTGTCGGCAATCTACCGGCTGTCGGAGAAAGGGGCCTTGAAACTGGTTTATGGTGAGGCGTTTCAGGAACCGCCGCCCATCATGCTATGGGGAGGATGGTCCGGCCGAAACGCGAATCCCGATCTTAAACCTGAAAAGGCCCGAAACCTCGAAGCCATAGCCATGTACAGGACCGGCCCTCTTTTTCACGATTTTTCGGTTTTTGGGGCTTATTACGACAACGTCATCAAGGAAGAAGCAGAGAATACGGGGGACAGGACTATTTACGGTCTTGAGTATAGATTGAAGTCCTCACTCCCCAATTTTATTCCCCGGACGCCGGATATCAGCGCGTATTTGTATTACACCTACACCTATGCCTTGAGCAGCATCCATTATGACCATGCGGATGGACAGTGGGAACATGGGGAAGCAGAACTTGGTGATATTTCTCCCCATAAAGTGAACGCGGGCTTCAACCTGCCGGTTGGTTATGGATTTAATGTGTTCCTCAGTGGTAACTATGTGCACGAGCAGCTTCTTTATTTGAGAAACCCTATGCGAGCTGAGGGGAAAAAACTGGATTCTTATTTAACTGTCAATAGTAATATCAGATATACATACAAACAGTTATCTGTGTCCTTGAAAGTATTAAACCTGTTTGATGCGGATTACTTTCATTCCGGGATTGATAAAGCCGACGCGGGAGATGATTTCACCCAAAGGAGCTTGGGTTGGCACAATTCCGTTCATCCGCAACCCGGGCGCTCCTATTGGGTAAACCTATCATCAGATTTCTAATGCAGTAAAATTGGCAGCTCTATTACCACCAGCAGGATCCAGTTCAATGCCTGAGCAATTAAGAAAAATCACCGAAAACTGCTTAAAAAGGGCGTTGCCCTCAGGGATATTGTTATTATTACCAATCAGGTATTAGTATCAATTTCAGGCGAGAGGAATATTAGAATTTGCACAAAAATAGAAGTCCATATATGATTTTTTGGGCGGCTTTATGGTTTATGGCATCTACCGTGATCTTTTCCCAGACCATGGATGAGCTTTTAGAGATGCCGCTGGAAGAATTGGCGGACATTGAGGTTGTTACAGCTTCAAAGGTTCCCAGGCAGCCTTCAGACATAACCCAGAAAGTGGATGTGGTTACCCGGCAGCAGATTGACCAGACAGTTTCGGGTAATCGGAACATCGCCGAGCTGATTCAATACCTGCCCGGCGCGTCAGTTAAAGTATTGTCCAGGAATTATCCCAACTGGGGAGCTTACGGAGGGATTGGGCCGAAGTACAGCACGTACATGGTTCAGGGACTGCCGGTTGACGCTTTCATGGACCCTATGACTATTGAGGCAATGGCCGTTGAGCGCATTGAGATCCAGCGGGGGCCGGCTTCTGTTCTTTATCCCAATTATTTGTCTCAGGACTTTGCGGGGAACCAGAGTCCTCTGGCGGGTACAGTGAATCTCATTATCAAGGATCAGGTAGAAAGGCCAAAATCTATGGTTTCACTGGGTTACGGCTCATATAATACCTATACCGGACAGGGGTATCATGAAAATCGGATTAAGGGCCTGAGCCTTATGAGCGGGGCTTCTTTTGAGGGATCGGATTACACTGACTATGGTTCAACAGATTCCTGGCTGAATATTCGCAAAGATCCGGAGTATCAAAAGGCAAAGGCGTTTATAGGAACGAACCTGTATATGGACAAAGCGAAGAAACATAAAATCGCCCTGTTTGGAAACCAGGTGGTCCACTGGGGCGATGAGGGACGTGAAAACCGGGGATACGATCACCTCTACAGCCTCTTGAACATAGGCTACACAGGACAATTGACCAGCACCCTGGCATTGGCTGTCAAAACGGGAATGCGATGGTATGACAGGACCTGGGACGGTGACAATGCGCAATACGCGTTAGAAGAAACGAAAGGCATGGAACAGATGATTGTTCCGGTTGATCTGTCCTTAACCTACAATCACTACAACAACAGCATATTGACTTTAGGCGCCGATTATCAACGGGTGTCTTATGTAACCTGGGTTATGCCCATCAACCAGAGTAAGGATGAAGTTAATAATGCTTCCGCTTCTCAAATTGGCGCTTACCTGCAGGAAGAATTGCAGGTATATAAATTTATCCTGAGGGCTGGAGGAAGATATAATCTTAATTTTTATAATCTTGACAAAGTTGAGGGCAACATTCCGGATGAGGACGATCCCTTTTGGCAGGCACTGTTATGGAGTGCTGGTGCTAAATATCATGTTTCCAAAGAGGTTATATTCTTCGCCAATGGCGGAAACAGCTTCATACCGCCTGGTTTAAAATCGACTTATGGAACTTTGTCTCCAAGTGACAGTCTGGTTCAGGGTATGAACGGGCAACTGCCAAACCATGATTTAGATCCGGAAAGAGGAACAGGACTTGACTTGGGATTTGACTACCTGTTACCGGTGCATATTTGTCTATCAACCAGAGCATTTTTTACTGTAATTGAAGATGCAATTATTGAAAACGTGATAAGTAAGAATCCGTCCCAATCTATGTCAGTTAACACAGATAAAATAGTTGGGAAAGGCCTGGAATTCAGTGTCAGACAGCAGATTGAAAAGAAGATCTGCTGGTTTGTAAATACTACCTATACCCATTCGGAGATAAGCGCTCCTCAAGATCCGGACCAGGACAGGGCGGAAGTTCCCTTTGTTCCTGATATGATGACCAACATGGGGCTAACTTTCTATCTACCCTATGGTATTGTATTAAGTCCCTGGATGCATTTCGGTGGCCGCATTTATGACAGCAGTTTTAAATCAAATCGCAGTTCATATGAGTCCAGCGAACTTCTTAATGTGAATGTATCAAAGACATTCGCTCTTAATGAAAATCAGGGGTTTGATGTGTTTGTGAAGGCCTATAACCTGACTGATAACAGGTTCGATATGCCCTGGCAGTTCAGAGATCCGGGTTTTGCGGTAAATGCCGGAACCAGCATGGCCTTTTGACAGTAGCGAGGTAGGGAAGAAAAAAATGGAAACTGTAAAATATCCCGAATTACCAGTATTACTGGTTGATGACGAGGCACAGCTGCTTCAGAGCGCGTCTTTTTCCCTGCGCTCATCCAAGATAAACAACCTGGTCAAATGCCAGGACAGTACGCAGGTCATCGGGTTGCTGGAAAAGCAGCCGGTGAGCGCGGTCCTTTTAGATATACTCATGCCCAACAAAACAGGCAAGGAGCTGTTGCCGGAGATCTCAGAGAAGTTCCCTCATGTTCCGGTTATTATGCTGACGGCCTTAAATGAAATAGAGATCGCGGTGGAGTGCATGCGGGCCGGGGCATTCGATTACCTGGTAAAACCTGTTGATAAGACTCGGCTGGTTACTACGGTCAAAAACGCCATAGAGCACAGTGAACTCCGGAATGAGAAGAACCGCCTGAAGGAATACCTGCTTACCGACAAGCTGGAAAGTCCCGAGGCCTTTGAAAACATTGTGACGCGCAACAAGAACATGCGTTCCATATTCAAATACATCGAGGCCATTGGCGGTACTCCGCTGCCGGTACTGATAACCGGGGAGACGGGGGCGGGAAAGGAAGTGTTCGCCAGGGCGGTACATGATGCCAGCGGCAGAAAGGGGGAATTCGTTCCGGTGAATGTGGCGGGACTGGATGACAATCTCTTTTCTGATGCCCTGTTCGGTCATGAAAAGGGCGCCTTCACAGGTGCTGACAAAACACGGCAGGGACTGATTGCCAAGGCCTCAGGCGGGACCCTGTTTTTGGATGAGATCGGGGACCTGGCAATAGAGTCTCAGGTAAAATTACTTCGGTTGCTGGAAGAGAAGTCTTATTATCCCATCGGTTCAGACAATCCGGTACCCACAGACGCCCGGGTTGTGGTAGCAACCAATGTTGACATAGAAAGCAAGCAGAGGGAAGGGGTCTTCCGCAGCGATCTTTTTTACCGATTACAGAACCACCAGATACAGATACCCGCGCTCAAGGAAAGAAAAGATGATATATCCCTTTTAACTGATTTTTTCCTGGAGGAGGCCTCAAAAGAATTGCAGAAAGCCGCGCCTACGCCGCCGCCGGAACTCTACAAATTGCTGGTGACCTATTCCTTTCCTGGAAACGTGCGGGAATTAAAGAGCATGGTATATGACGCCGTGTCCCGGCACCAGTCAGGCATCATGTCCATGGACACCTTTAAGGTAAGGATAGACAAGAACCGGTCTGCGGTTTCTTCTCCGGTTCCGGGACAGGCAGTACAGAACAACATCTTCCTCTCAGATGAACTGCCCAGTATAAAGGAGATGGAACAGGTCCTGGTTGATGAAGCGCTCAAGCGCGCCCAGGGTAACCAGACCATAGCCGCCCAGATGATAGGCCTGACACGGTCGGCCCTGAACAAGCGGTTGAACAGACCTGCGAAGTAGGGATCGACTTTTTTTCGTCGTGCCAACGGCACGCCGCTACCATTGTCATTAATTCTTATTACATCACGATTTCCATTGACACTATTGCGTGCCGTCGGCACGCTATTGTTGCTTTGACATTCTATGCATCATTAACAAACCACAAGCCTCTTGTAGCGGCATACCGTTGGCATGTCGATTATACTTAAGTCTTTAACTCAATTCAGAATTCAAAATCAAAAATTCAAAATTACCTGATCCTCCACCTCTGCACCTCTGACCTCTCAAACAGGCCAAAGGTAAATCCCATGTCGACCTTCAGTTCTTCGGCCTTATTGCCCAGTTCCAAACGTATCCTGTCCAGCCCTGGCATGAGGATGTGGGTCCCGATGTAAAAACTCCTGCCGTCGGTACCGCCGTCAAAGTCATTCTTGTCCCATACATAGGACACATCGAATCCCGTCACCGCCTGCAGGCCCCAATACCAGGCCAGTCCGAAAATTTTGAAGTTCATTTTAGGAAAGAATTCGTACCGGTACTCCACGAAGGAGAGGATTTCACTGGCGCCGTTAAACCCGTCATCCACGGGATGGTAGGCCCTTAAGGTGTTGGTACCGCCAAGATAAAACCGGTCATAGGTGCCCACCGTTCCCATCCGGTATTGACCGAGAAGGGACACATGAAAGACGTGCCTTTCCCCCAACGAAACAAAAGCCCTCAGGTCGCCGAGGAACTCTCCGTAACTGGCGTCTCCCCCTAGCGGCCCCCCGGACTGCGTGTATAAGAGTTCTCCATAGAGGCCGCGATGGGGATTGGATCGTGATTCACGCGAGTCACGGACAATTCCCATGCCGATCCGCGGCACGATATCCCTTAAACCGGAAGGGCCTGTCAGCACCTGGTCCCGGTATTCCGGTTTGGTAGTGATGGTAAGCAGTTCCGCTTTGAATTTTGAGGCCCATTCATGGGCAAAACGGTGCTTCATGTCAAACAGATAGTATTGGGATTTTTCAGGAAAGTCCAGAAAGGGATTATAACTGTCGGTGTAGATAAATTGCAGCCAGCATTCCATGGGCAGATTGCCCAGCCAGTAAGTGCCGGCCACACCCTGGAACTCATTCGCCTTTCCAGGATCAGAGACGGTGGTGCGGGCGTAGGCTTCCAGCCGGATGTCTCTCCCGGCGAAGTTCAGAGAAGAGGCCGCCGGGCCAAGTATCAGACCGTCCTGGTCGGTTTTTTTCCCTCCTACAAAGGGAATGATGACGGGCAACTCTTCAAACTGATACGTCAGGACAAGGGAATCATCTTTCAGTTGGGTTTTTAAATCTACCCTGGCGAA
>JBHPJW010000080.1:0-9955 GCA_042567505.1 Fibrobacterota bacterium | reverse complement strand
GGAATCGTCAGAAGAAACCCAGCTCGAGGTGCTGACTGATTTCGCTATTGCCATAAATGAGAAGAAATTTGAAAGGGCCCTGCGCTTGTTGTCAAGGGAAGACAGGAAAATGCTGCTCGGCTTTGACCGGAAGATAACCCGAAGCTTGAAAGCCCGGCTGAGCGCTCTTGACCTGCAGAAACTCACCAGGTACAGAAACCTGACCGTCAGGGACGGCAAAATATCTGGACTGGTCGAATATCTGCCGGAGATCGGAGGGCAGAGCGGGTAGTGGGGGGTATGCCTCCCTCCCTGAAAGGGTAAAACTTTAGAAGGCGGTGTAAACAATCGATCATTCAAACAATCAAACATTCGAATGATGAACCGAACCAGGAACCTGGATTACAACTCCCGGTGAGCTTGATGGAGTGGGGAATAGATACACTTATCTATGCGACGCAGAATATCGAAGGTGAGGCAAAGATTCGGGGACTGATAATTAAGGAGGAGAAACCATGAAGACAATGACCTGCAGACAGCTTGGAGGAGCTTGCGGCAAAGTATTTCATGCTGATTCATTTGAAATAATTGCTGAAATCAGCAAACAGCATGGCACTGAGATGTTTCGAAAAGGTGATGAGGAGCATCTGAAAGCAATGGACGGAATGAAGGAACTAATGCAAAAGCCTGAAGCAATGCAGGAGTGGTTTAATAATAAAAGAAAAGAATTCGAAGCATTGTCCGAAGATTAGTCCGCCCGGAATTCTAATATCGATTGTTAGAATGTTCGAATGTTTGAATGTTCGATTGTATAAAAACCAGAGACCCTATTCCAGTATCACACAGCCCCCACCCCGGAATTCTAATATCGATTGTTAGAATGTTTGATTGTTTGAATGATCGATTGTTTAAAAACCAGAGCCCCCCTTTTCCCCCAAAATCAAGGCCAGGTAAGATCGCTTAATTCGTATTTAATCCAGGCCTCCTCTCTTCCCTCTGCCTTCGCCCCCTTTGAGGAATATGCGACAGCCGCTGCCAACCTCCATCACCCGGATCTTTGCTTGGAAACGATCACTTAATTGGTTATTGGTAATCCGTAATTTATAATTATTAAACTCTCCGCTCTCTATGCCTCTCACGTTGCAACCAAATAAGTTATAATACACCCAAGGGGGGTAAATCCATGAAAACAATCCTGACAGTAATCATATGCTTCTTTTCCTGTCTTGTCCCGGGACAGGGACAAAATCCCATCAACCTGTTCCAGCCAGAGGTAGGACAGACACATACTGTGATTAACCTTTCCCGGGACAGCAGCTGGGGGGACACGGCCGTGTATACGGTCACCAGCCAGTCCGGGGACTCCTTCTATGTTTCCACCGACGACCAGATAGAAACTTCCATTTCCTGGCAAGCCGGGGTACTCAGCGCGCCCATGCTGCTTGGCAATGGAACCCTGGACACCAACGGCATATATACTGTTCAGATGAATTTCCCCGAAGATTATTCAACTGGACCCATGGGCCAGACCAAGACCGGTTATGTATTGGACCATGTGATACAGGACTTCACCTTTGACACACTGCTGGTTTCCTGCCGGTACATGTCGTACATCGATATCGGCAACATATGCGACTTTGTAACGCCATCGGGATACCTGGTACAGTCGGTCAACAACGACTGCTTCTGCATCGGCGGCGGGTATGCCAACAATCTGGAAGAAGAAACCCTGGAGTTCATCAGCGGGGAGCCAAGCAGTCTTGGCCCGCGTAGGAAACTATTGCCGTCACCTGAAACTGACGTGGATGACTGGTACAACCTTAAAGGGCAGCAAGCTCGCACTGGATCAAGATTAGGTATCAGATTAAGGAAGGTTGAACGATAAAATCCGCATTTTTTTGCAAATTTTGCAAAAACGTATGCCTTTTCTCTAAAATATGTATAAATAATCGAAATATTTATACATATCTTGATTTGTATAAAAAAATACGATATATTTACATATGGATGATAATATGCATAAGAAAAGCTATTTTTTATACATATAAATAAGGAATCATCATTCAGAGCTGAAAAATGGCAAAAATCAAAAAAAATGATGAATTGGAATGGACGCCTCCGATCCTGCCTCCAGAAGGTCCGGATCTGGAAACGAAACCGGTTCTGAAAAAATTGAATTCAGCTCACCGGTATCTTGCTGAATTGAAGGGAATATCAAAAACTGTCCCTAATGAGTCCATTCTGATTGATACACTTACGCTGCAGGAAGCCAAGGACAGTTCGGAGGTGGAGAATATTGTTACAACCCATGATGATCTTTTCAAAGCGGAAATATTCATAGGTGACAGGAAAAAGCCCGCTGCAAAAGAGGTCGGTAATTATGTCCAGGCCTTAAAAAAAGGATTTGACCTTATCAGGAAGAATGGCGTCCTGACGGTGAATCACATTTGTGACATACAGGCCGAGGTGATGCAGAGTGAGAGCGGTATCCGCAAACTGCCGGGCACAAAGCTGCTGAATCCGGGCACCGGGAAGATTGTCTATGTGCCGCCGCAGCATCATGAAACAATCATAAAGCTGCTTGCCAACCTGGAACTGTACTGCGATGATGACTCTCTTTCCGATGTGGATCCATTGTTAAAGATGGCGGTTGTGCATTTTCAGTTTGAAAGCATACATCCGTTTTATGATGGAAACGGCCGTACAGGAAGGATAATCAACATCCTTTACCTGGTAATGAAAGGCCTGCTGGATCTCCCCATACTTTATTTGAGCCGTTATATTATCCGCAACAAGGAGGAGTATTATAATCTTCTGCGCGAGGTAAGGGAAACGGGAATATGGGAAAACTGGCTGGGCTATATAATACAGGGGATTGCTGAAACTTCCCTTGAGACAATCACCAAAATTCATAACATGAGAACATTGATAATTGATTACAAGCACAGGATAAGAAAGAATTTTCCCCGTATATACAGCCAGGACCTTATCAATAACCTGTTCAGGCATCCCTATACCAGGATCGACTTTCTGGAAAAAGACCTGGGTGTGGCCCGCCTGACAGCCGCCAAATACCTGAAACTGCTGTCAGAAGCGGGATTCCTTGAGGCCCGAAAACAAGGACGCAATAATTACTATGTCAACGTCCCCTTAGTTGACATATTGCTGGGAGATTGAACGATAGACTCCCTGTTACCAGCAAATTGATAATTGTATCTTTTGCAACGTTAACGGGAAAGCGCCAGCACTGCACACCCACAGACACGGCGGTTCCGCCGGACTGGCTTGCCGGGCTTGTGGTGTCTGCGCTATAGAGGAATGAGAAGAAGAACATGAAAGTAGGACTGACAGGCAAAGCCTTCAGCGGTAAGTCCACCATCTTTAACGCCCTGATGGAGTTAAAGGAGGGAAGCGATACCAAAGACAGGCGCATTGGCGTCATTCCGGTGCCGGATGAGCGCATAGACTACCTGTCCTCCGTGTTCACCCCAAAAAAAACCACCTACGCCGCCATCCAGGTGGAGGAACCAGAAGTGAGCCTGGAGACCTCCAAGGAGCTGCCCAACCTGCTGGGAACATTAAGAGACATGGACACGCTGTGCCTGGTGCTGGGGGCGTTCAGCGATCCGGACGTCTCTCCCCTGGCAGACCTCAGGGACATGCTGGACGAGCTGAAGCTGGCCGATCTCTCCATCATTGAAAAAAGACTGGACAGACTCGAGAGGGAGTGCTCCAAATCCGGCGAGTCGGAAAGACTGCAAACCTTCCGCGCCCACCTGGAAAACCAGGACGGCCTGATAAGGACCCTGGAGCTGGATGACGATGACGACAAACTTTTTGGAGGCTTCAGGTTCCTGACCGAAAAGCCCATGATTGCCGTGGTAAACCAGAGCGAAGACCTGTTTTTAAAAAAGGCCTATCCGGACCTCCGGGAATTCGCGAAACGCCATGACATACATCTGATAGAGATGTGCGCTCCCCTGGAATGGGAGATCTCCCAGTTGGACAGCGAGAACCGGCGGGAGTTTTTAGACGACCTGAACCTGGATCAGCCTGCCGCCAGCCGCTTCATCCGCACCTGCTACCAGCTGCTCAACTACATCTCCTTTTTCACGGTGGGCGCTGACGAGGTCCGCGCCTGGCCGGTCACCCGGGGAACCACGGCCGTGAAAGCGGCCGGCAAGATCCACAGCGATATCGAACGGGGATTTATCCGCGCCGAAGTCATCGCCTACCCCGACTTCTGCCAATGCGGTTCCGAGTCCGAAGCCAAAGCCCGCGGCAAAGCTCCCCTGGAAGGCAAAACCTATATCGTTCGGGACGGGGACCTGATGAACTACAAGTTCAATGTTTAGGTTAGATCAAGGCCAGATAAATTTCACTTAATTCAAAATTCAACCCTTCGACACGGCCTTTCAGGCCTGCTCAGGGTGACGTCCAAAATTCAAAATTACCCTAAGCCTTCTCTCTATCCTAAATCCTCTTCGCCATCTTCGTCATCATGTTCCACCAGGTGCCCGGGAAGCGCTTTGGCGGCCTTGGCTCCCAGTTTTTTGATGTCTTCGGCTTTTTTCACCAGGTTGCCGGCGCCGGAGGTGAGTTTATTATGGGCCATGCCATACGCCTTTTGGGTAAGCTGGAGTTTTTTGCCGATATCCTCCAGGTCATACACAAAGGCAGTGAACTTGTCGTACATGCGGCCGCTTTCGGTGGCTATTTTAATGGCGTGGCGGGTCTGCTTTTCCTGGCGCCAGATGCTGGCTATGGTCCTTAAGGTGGCAAGCAGGGTGGAGGGGCTCACAATGACGATGTTTTTATTGAAGGCCTCGATAAAGATGTTTTCATCATTCTGCACGGCCAGCACAAAAGCCGATTCCACAGGCAGGAACATCAGCACGAAGTCAGGCGTGTTGATCTGGTACAGGTTCTGGTAGCTTTTCTCACTCAGTCCCTTTACATGGTTTTTAATTGAGGCGATATGCTCCTTTAGGGCGGCTTCTTTTTGCGATTCATCCTCGGCAGAGACGTACCGTTCATAGGCGGAAAGGGAAACCTTAGAGTCCACTACCATGTTTTTGCTTTCCGGCATTACCAGCACCACATCTGGCTGCTGCCGGTTTCCTTCCTCTGTTTGCATGCTCTCCTGTATTAAAAACTCCCGGCCCTTTTCCAGTCCCGACTTCTCAAGGACCCGCTGCAGCACCATCTCTCCCCAGTTACCCTGGGTCTTGGAGTCTCCCTTCAGCGCCCTGGTCAGGTTGTTGGCTTCTTTGCTCATCTGCATGTTGAGTTCGCTGAGCCTGATGATCTCATCCTTAAGGGAATACCGCATTTTGGATTCTTTGTCGTATGTTTCCTCCACCCGTTTCTGGAAGTCCTTGATTTTCTCCCCCAGAGGCTTGAGGATTTCATCCAGGTTGGCCTTGTTCTGTTCGGTGAACCTGGTGCTTTTATCCTCGAGTATTTTATTGGCCAGGTTTTCGAATTCCGCCTTGAACTTCTCCTGCATTTTTTCCAGTTCCTCTTTCTGGCCGTCAAGCTTTTCCCGCAGGTGCGCGTTTTCAGATTTCAATTCAGCCGCCTGGACCTGGAATTGCCCGGCAAGTTTCCGCTCCTGTTCCAGCTCTTCTGACCGCTCTTCCAGGCTCTTGTCCAGGCCGGCGGCGCGTTCTTCCAGGCGGCCTTTTTCAACCTTGAGCGCTTCGCTGTCATTTTTAAGTCTTTCAGCTTCGGCCCGGGGCATTCCCTTTTCCGACTCGAACTTGTATTTGCGGATTACCCAGATCACGATTCCGCCTGCCATCAGGCCGGTAACCAGGTAAAGAATATTATATGCCATAAGCTTTCTCCTGGGTAATATACCTTATGTTAAATTTAATTTAAAAGCTCCGGTTTATTTCCCCGCAATCCCAAACCCTCTCAAGCAATGAATTGATATGGTGCAGTTGGTACGCGCCGGAAAGCCCAAGGGAAAACAGGCGCGGCCGCATCCCTGCGCATGAAACATATTCCGCCGCCTCTTCCGGCACCTGGCTGGCCATGCGGCCGACATGGGGATCTGCTGCGGCAAGGAGTTTCCTTTCGCTTATTTTATCACAAACATCATGAACGCGTAAATATCCGAAAAGCAAGCGCAAACGATCCTGTTTTAATATGACATAAAGACGGGGAAATAGCTAATATTTTAATTATATCTAGTCTTTATGTCATATTTGATAAGGTTTTGTTTGACATATAAATTTAATAAGGTTAATATTATTAATACTATGTCGAATATTAGTCATAGAAAGCCTGTAAAAAGTCTGCAAGAATTTCTTCTAAAACATGCTGTGGTTTCAGTTGATGAAACTGCCCATTTCCTTTTTGAACGGGGGGCCGGTAATCCGAATACCCGTAAGTCACTTTTAGCATATTACCGGAATAAGGGACGGCTGCTTTCTGTGCGACGGGGTCTGTATGCCACTGTGCCTATGGGATCAGATCCAGATTCATATCAGGTTAATCCCTGCCTGATAGCTTCTAAACTTACCAGCGACGCGGTTCTCGGATATCATACGGCATTGGAGTTTCATGGAAAAGCTTATACGGTATTCAGGAGATATTATTACATCTCATCCAGCAAATCACTTCCTTTAGAGTTTCAATCAAATGAATTTCTGCGGGCACCTGTACCGCCTTCATTGCAGATGAAAAACAAGGCCCATTTTGGAACATCCACTTATAAAATATCAGGTGTGGATATACGGGTAACCGATCTTGAAAGGACTTTCGTTGATGTATTGGACAGGACGGACCTGGGCGGGGGATTGGAAGAGGTTTGGCGTTCACTGGAATCCATTGAGTTTTTCGACATGGATAAGGTCATCAAATATGTCCGCCTGTTGAGTAATTCTACAACTGCGGCCAGGGTGGGATTCTTTCTGGATCGCCATAGAGAGTCCCTGATGATAGAGGAGAAACACCTGAAGCCGCTGCGGAAACTGCGGCCCGGACAGCCTCACTATTTTGAGAGAGGAAAGAGGAAGGACTGCCAATTTGTTAAGGACTGGAATTTACTTGTTCCTGTCTCGTTAATGAATAAATCCTGGGAAGAGGTTTTGTGAATTTTTCATCATCTGAAATACTGCCTGTATCCGAAACCACAGGTTTCAGCGCGGAAATGGTAGATAAGGTGCTGCATCTGCTTCATCTGCTTAACACACTCAACTCCCATCCGTTTCTCAAGGGAAAGTGGGCATTGAAGGGCGGCACGGCATTGAACATGTTTATGCTTGAGTTTCCCAGGTTGTCCGTGGATATCGACCTCAATTACATTGGGGCGGTTTCCCGCGAAGAAATGCTGGAAGAAAGACCCGGGATCGAACAGGCTGTTCAGGCAGTATTTTCACGAGAAGGATTTACCACCAGGAGAGTGCCGGAGGAACATGCGGGCGGGAAATGGCGGTTGAACTACCAGAGCTTTACGGGGCAAACAGGCAATCTTGAAGTTGATTTTAATTTTATGTTCAGACAGCCTCTCTGGGATATTCAATTCTCAGATTCACATCTCCTTGGAAATTTCCAGGCCAGAAAAATTCCTCTGCTCGATAAACATGAATTGGCGGCCGGAAAGTTAGCTGCGCTGATAACACGCGGCCAGGCGAGAGACTTATTCGATTGTCACCGTATTTTAAACATGGATGATCTCGATCGCGAAAGGCTCCGAACAGCATTCATTGTTTATGGCGGGATGAACCGTGAGGACTGGCGAAGGATTTCAATCGATAAACTGAATTTTAATCCGGAGGAATTAATAAAATTGCTTATTCCAACTCTCGGTATCCGCGCTGTGAAAGAACATGGTTCCCCTGAAGAATACGGAGCGCGTCTTGTTAATGAATGCAGAAAAGTTCTTTCAGCCGTATTGCCTTTTACAGCACCTGAGCGGAAATTCTTAAATTTACTGCTGGATAAGGGGGAGATTGACCCGGCCATCCTGACCTCAGACACAACGCTGCGGAAGCGTATTCAGGACCAGCCCCTTCTTAAATGGAAGGCCCTCAACGTGCGGCAGCACAAAGACATTCGCTGACACTATTTTTAAATCAAAGCCAGGTAAGATCACTTAATTCATAATTCATAATCCGTAATTTGTAATTGTTTTTCCCCAAGCCCTTCACCAATACATCCTGTTGAATATTTCATCATAAGTGATAACATGATCGAAATATTCCCTCTGGTTTTCTTTGTCCCTGGATTTTAGTCCTTCAGTGGTAATAAGCACAAGTTCGCAGGTATAATTCCGGTATTTGTTACTGGTTAAAAAAAACAGGTCCCTCTTTCGGGCGGTCTCCCGGTAAATTTTACCCGCGTCGGCAGGCTGATAATAATGTTTTATTTCACAAATCAGGATTTTGTGATCGGCCCGGACATACATGAGGTCAATCTGAAATCCGGGCTCTTTTTTCATGGCCTGCCGGTTGAAGTAAGCGCCCGCCCTGTATTCTATCTTATCAAAACCGAGTATCCCGGCAAAAAGGCCGCTGTTTTTCATGCACCAGCGCTCAAAGCAGAAACCCAGGCTCTTCTGGAAACGGGACGCGGGCAGGCCGGCCATGGGATTCGCGTTGAATTTCCCGCCTTCAATTTTCTTTCCGGCAGGCCGGATAAATTTATAGTAGAAATTCAAGTATTCGTCAGAGACGGCATATCTGGCCACCAGGCTGTTTTCCTCAAGATGGACAGGAACGTATTTCTCAATGAATCCCAGGTTTTCCAGATCATCCAGCATGGTTGTCAGGGTACCTCCGCTTTTCAGTTTCAGGAATGACTGGATATCCTTTCTGGCCGCGTGAGGTATTTTACTTAGGTATTCCACAATGGCCCTGTAGTGTTTGTTTTCGCTCAAGCTGCTGACGAATATTCTCCGGGCCTCATGGTAGAAATAGGCATTGGAAAAAAAAGAATGTTCGCATAAGGCCTGCAGAAGAGATGAACCGCCTTTCATCATCTTCAAATATTCGGGAATTCCGCCCACGGTCAACTGGGCCAGCATCACTTCTCTGTTCCCAAGCTTCCTGAAAAAATCTTTGATTTCCATGAGATTGAAAGGCTTCAGATGAAATTCATGCTGGGCCCGGGAATAGAGCGCCCGGTCTCCCATCATCTGGCCTGTTATAAAGGAAGGGGAAGATCCGCATATGACGAGTTTCAATCCCTTTTCATGTCTCCAACTGTCGTCCCAGAAAGGCTTCAGTTCAGCCAGGAACTCCGAATTATAATTGGACAGCCATTGGATTTCCTCAAAGTACAGGACTGTCTTCTGTTTATGAATAACAGGATCCAGCAGCTTGAAAAACTCAGACCATGACTCACATTTCACCTTGCTGAGCAGCGGGTTCCCGAGATATTCAGCGAGCCGGTTGAGGCAGTTATCTATCTGATACTGCCGTGCCTGAGCTCTGCTCTTTATGTCTGTCTGGATGCCTTCAAACTTGAAGATGATGCCTTTTTGAAAGAACTGCTCGATGAGCTCTGTCTTTCCCACCCTTCTGCGCCCGTATACAATGATGATATCAGCATGTCCGGACTTCCCGATCTTTTCCAGTCTTTCCATCTCGAACCGACGGCCGGTAAAGCTTTTGTTTTTCATTACCCGGTACGGTTTCATTCCGCAGCCTCCCAAAAATTAAAGCCAAATAAGACAAATAATAGATTAATTGGCTAATTAATTAAACAACTATTTAGCCAATTATTCGAATATTGGCTATAATTGGCTAACAAACAACAATAATTTATACGGTTCGATTGTTTGAATGTTTAAAAACCGGAGGCCTCCCGGTAAATTTTACCCGCATCGTCAGGCTGATAATAATGTTTTATTTCACAAATCAGGATTTTGTGATCGACACGGACATGCATGAGGTCAATTGGAAACCCAGGATCTTTTTAAACCTCTGGAGAGGATAGATCAGCAGAGTTCAAACTATTTTGATTT
>JBHPJW010000008.1:0-66886 GCA_042567505.1 Fibrobacterota bacterium | reverse complement strand
GTTTGATCCGTTGTTCCCAGGCGGCCAGTGAACTCTGAAACAAGCCTTCATCATCCTTTATATCATGCAAATAGAGGAGGTGGTGATCGTAATATCCGCTGAACAGCTCGTCAGCCGCGGCGCCGCTGACTGAGACCCGGTATCCCTGCTCGCTCACGCCCTGCATCAGCATCCAGTGAAGGAAATAGGATATGGTGTACACCGGAGCGTCGTGCTGCTCCACCAGGACATTTAATTTGGAAAGGAAATCATCGGTGGAAGTGGGAAGCGGGGTATACTTCAGCCCAAGGGTATCGACCGCATGTTCGACGTATTCCTGTTCATTATAGCGGGCATCGCTGTTCACTATGGTGAAAGCGTGTACGTCATAGTCAAAAACCCTCTTCGCCACGCTTATGATTGCATTGGAATCAATACCGCCGCTCAGGCAGAACGCAAGGGGTACGTCGGCCCTGAGCCGCAATTCCACAGACCGGACAAAACGCGCTTTCACCTCTTCAACAGCCTGGGCGTAAGACACGTTCCTGTCCGGGAAACGCCTGGGAGTCCAGTAGTTTTTTTCTCTTTCCTATCCATTGGCAGTTAATTGAAGGACATGACCGCTCTTCACTTCAGCAATACCCTGGTAGAAATTCCGGCCGGATTTATAGATGGTCTTGTAGCCGTTCACAAGAAACCGGTACATCTGATCGAAATCCGGTTCCAGCTTTTTGTCGACGAGGGCTTTGATGAATTTTATCTCAGATCCGAAATAAAGGCCTGCCTTATCGCGGTAGAGATATAACGGCTTTTCCCCGAACCGGTCCCTGCTTACTATAAGCTCCTGAGTTCGTTTATTATAACAGGCAAAAGCCCACATTCCCTCACAGGCATCCAGTCCCTGCCATCCCCGTGTGGCAAGCATGGTTATGAGGACCTCGGTATCGCTCATGGTGGTGAACCGGTGACCCCGGGCCTGCAGCGATGCGCGCAGTTCCCGGTAATTGTAAATTTCTCCATTGAAAACCAGAGCCAAGTCACCCTGATGAAACGGCTGGTTGGCTCTCTCTTCCAGGTCTATGATGCTCAGCCGGCTGTGGATGAGGTAGACATGAGTGGCGTCATCGGGATGATGATGAAAAAAATCGGAGAAATCCGGACCCCGCCTCTGCATTAATTTCCGGCAGGCATGTATGCGCCCGGCCTCAATGCGCTCCTGCCCGATAAATCCCGCGATACCGCACATGATTACACCACCATAATCCTCTTAAGATGAAAAGGATCGCTCTCAAGGTCATTCATCCCATCGACGGCCGTCGGGCAACAGCAAATGCCCCTTGTTTTCAGTTCTTGTATAACCGTTTCCGAGTAACAATGCTCCAGGCCTTCGGGATAGGAATAATGGTGTATGGGGATACCTGTCTTTTTTTTAATAAGGGCGATGCTGGTATCAAGTTCTCTCCGCAGCTCATCCGTATCCAGGAAGCTGAGGATACCATGGTTATGGGAGTGCCCGCCGATGGTAAAGAGTGAATGAGACGCTAATGTGTTCACTTGTTCCCAGTCCATCTTTTTGTCAAGCGGCAGCTGACTTCCCACCGGCTTCTTCAGCCCGCATTGCGACGCGATAAGCGAGACCAGTTGGTCAAAATCCATCCGGGAATCCTTTTTGGCATGGTCTCTTATCTCCTCAAGCAGAGCGATTCTCTCCTGATGAGAGGCAAAGCGGATACCGGCGGCCTTCCAGGGCAATCTCAATTCCCCCGGTTCCGCAGCTTCCAGGCAGGTTTCGATTTTATCAATCCATGACATGCCGTTGGATTCAATAAATCCCGTAGTAATATAAAAGCATGCGGGGACCCCCTCTTTCTCAAGCACAGGCGCCGCCAGAGTGAGGTTATTCTCAAATCCATCATCAAAGGTAATCACGAAAGATTTTTCCGGAAGCGCCTCTCGCGACTCGCGGGCCTTAAGATACTGGTCTAATGATATGGGGTGGCCATGAGAGGCCAGATCCTTTACAACCGCTTCGAAATAAGACAGCTCCAGGTGCTTCCGGTTGTAATTGCGGACCGGATGCCGGTATTCCTCCACCACGCCATGAAAAAGAAAGACGGCGAATCCATCAGAAACCAGTCTGGATGAATATGAATTCATAATTCCCTGGTGTAAGCGGAAAAGCGCCTCTGACAGATATTCTTTAACACCGCCGGCATAAAGGAATAATACCGTCCTTTTTTCCGCTGCGCCGTCTGGTGAAACCTGCCTTCCTGTTCCCAGGTTGCCAGGGCGTTCAGGGCGAGAGAAAGGCATGCCTCCGTGTTGACGCTGCGCAGTTCCTTCAACGGCATACCCGGTCTTATGGCCAGCGCCTGTTTGCCAATGACGGCTCCGTCATCAAGCTCATCATTCAGACAATGCAGGGTAGTGATAAGGTTACCGAAATCACTATGATAGATGGCCCAAAGGTGGGAATCCAGGCCCCGGTATTCCTCCGGATCGCCACCATGGAGGTTTATGATGCCCGCGGGACAGGCGGCAATGACGGAAGAATTGAGTTTGCCGGTCCCAAAAACCACCGCCACATCAGGGCCCAGCTCCGCCAGGGCCCCCACCGCATCTGCATTGTTCATGGTATCATAAGCTAATGGTTTTTGTAAATCGGCTATCCCGGGAGCTTTTCCCTCAAACCACAGGTCCCGCTCATAGGTTTCCCTTTCCGCCTCAAACGGATGATTGACTTCAAACGGCGGCTGCACGGGCTGTTCTTCAAGGAAGACCGCTTCCAGGGCGTATTGTTCCAGGACCTTTTTCACGAAATAGGTGTGGTGCGTGGTCTGCGTGGTGAGAAGTACGATCTTCATTTCCGACAGAATCAAAGACGGGAACGGCCCATGGGTGTTGGGAGGAAGAAAAAACGAAAAGCCGGGTACCGGCATTCATGAAACATCAAAGATCCCGGCACCCTCATTCTCCGACGTTCTCCTGAGTAATCATCTCCCCGCGCCTGATTCCCCTGGCGGCCCTTTTATGTATTATGCGCGATTCCTCCCCGGGCGGCAATCCCCCGGCCGGCCTTGTCCAGGTTATGTTATCAAAAGTGATAAGGTCGCCTTCAGCCAGGTCCGTCGCCGCTGTGATGGAGCGCCGCATAAGGGAAAGCGATGGTTTTTCACAAGGCTGCGGGACCTTTTCTCCCGTACCCAGCATGCTTTCGGCCTGCCTCACCGACCGGACGAGTTCCTTCATCTCCTCCGGTTCCGCCGACAACAAATGGTCCCGAAAGTCCGAGTAGTGATGATCGAGAGTGAAGTGTTTTTCAATAATTCTCGCTCCCTGCGCAATGGCCATGATGGCGGCCGTAGAACCGATGGTATGGTCGGAATACCCGATGGCGCATCCGAATTCCCGCCGTAAAGTCCGCAGGGCCCTGAGGTTGGTTTCCTCCGGTGGAGCCGGATAGCTGGCGATGCAATGCAGGAGCGCCATCTGCTGGGACAGGCCGTTTTCCTTCCAGCGAGCCTGAAGCAATTCCACTGCCCGGCCGATCTCTTGCAGGTTGGATAATCCGGTGGACAGCACCAGGGGCAAGCCGGTTTCGGCGCAGGTTTCCAGAAGAGGGTAAAAGGTAAGGTCCGAGGAGGAGATTTTCAGCGCGGATACGATGGTGCTGAGGAACTCCGCGGAAGCGATGTCAAATGGAGTGGATAAGAATTCCAGTCCCAGTTCCCCTGCCCGGCCGGCCAGTTTTTCAAAGTCCCCGTAGGTCAATTCAAACTTCCTGAGCATGTCTGCCCTGTGTTTGTCCGCCCCGTTGACATAATGGTCCGTTCTATACGTTTGGAACTTGACGGCGTCAACTCCGCATTCCGCGGCCCGGCCGATGAGTTCACACGCCAGGGAGACATCGCCTTCATGATTGTTGCCGATTTCGGCAACGATGAAGCACTTTTCAATTATATCAAACTTTCCTATCTTCAATTCCTGTCCGTTCCCCTGTGTAATACGCCTCCGCCATTTCCCTCACGGTGGCCAGTTTCTCATAACGGCTTGCCGCCTCATAGAGAGGCTCACCGCCCTCATGAAAAAACGCTTCATCTATCCACAGGCATTTATCCCTGGCGCATACCAGCAGTTTTCCCTTGTTCGCCAGATAGATTCTGCCCGGTTCTCCGTAAAAGTCCCTTTCTCTCAGCGATGAGGAAATCAGGTCCACCCGTTGACGGTTGAAGTAGGTGTATGCGCATGGATATGGCCTGGTCAAAGCGCGGATTCGATTGTGGATTTCTTCAGCCGTCAGCTGGTCCCATAAAATAAAACCGTCCTCAGGAAACCGCAGAGGATAATAGGCCGAGTCCTGTTCCAACTGTTTCCTAAAGGTAACGGTGCCCGACGCAATGGCCTGAAGCGCTTCTACCAGCATTTTTGGGAAATGCTCATTAGCCAGGGCATGCAAATCAGCTATCGTAGAATGACCGCTCAGAGAGAATGAGCGTTCCACAATCACATCCCCGGTATCCACGCCCGGATCCACCTTGATAATCGAGATGCCAAAAGAGCGCTCACCTTTTATCAGAACCCAATTTAGCGGAGAGGAGCCGCGGTAGCGCGGTAGCGCCCCTCCGTGCAGGTTGATGCACATGAGTTTGGGTATGGCAATCGTTTCGGCTTTGAGAATAAGACCGTAACCGGCCAGCACAAATACATCAGCGCCCAGAGAGGTGAGGTGAGTACGGGCCGTTTCGCCGTTAGGCTCTTCAGTTTCAAAAACCGGAATGGCATGTTCTTCTGCAATGGCCAGAATATCCTCATACCATTGTTTTCCCGGCTGATGCTGAAGAACCAGGGTATGGATGTGGTATTTTTCCCTGAGCACTTCTCGCAGGCAATTTGCGCCGCGCGCCCCTTTTGTCCAGAAAACGATTCTCATCTTTTTCCTTCAAAAAAGCCTTTATACCAGTTGATGTATTTCGAGTACCCTTTTTCCAGCGGCCAGGACGGCGCATACCCCAGCAGTCTTTTCGCCTTATCCACGTACAATGAGCCCCTGTCGGGCATGAGCTTGTCTTTCTGCACGTTTTTTATCTTCACATCCTGAAAATGCTCCTGAAGGACCCCCGCCATATCGGCAAGCGTCCGTCCCTCCCCATAAGTAAGGTTGAATACCTGATTTTTCGCATTTTCGTTTTCCATGGTGAGAATCACGCCGTTTACCAGGTCGTCAATATAGGTGAAATCAAGCTTGTCGCTGCCGTCACCTGCAATGGTTATCTCCTCATCAAAGAGGGCGGCTTCAATAAACTTTTGTCCGACCCGGCCGCTGATACACCGTTCCCCATATAATGCGGAAGGCCTGATAATAGTGTAGGGCAAATCAAACACCTGATTATAGGCCTTGACAATTTTTTCCCCGGAATATTTAAGGGCGCCGTATATTCCCAAAGGCTCACAGGGAGATTCTTCAGTGACGCCTTCGCTGCCAAAATTACCATACACCATGCTGGAAGAAAAGAAAATAAAATGTTTTCCTTTTGTTTTTACATTATCCAACGCATTCTCTAGGGTACGGAGATTATGGTCAAAGGTGCTGTAGGGATCTTTATTTGAAAGATTTGCGTGCGATACGGCGGCCAGATGTACGATGACATCGGGTTTAATGGTGACCATAAGCTGGCTTAACTTGTGATAGTTTCGCGCGTCCTGCACATGGACGGGGATTCCCTTTGCCATAAGCATCTCCAGCCGTGTGTGCAGGACCTTTAAAAAAAGTTCACGGTTCCGCACCGGCTGATCGCTGGTGATGACCGAAAGGACATTATTAACCTCCAGACCGTCAATAATATGCACTTCGGCTTGTTTTCCCGCAAGCGCCAGAGCCAGATTGTGTCCAATAAATCCAGCTCCCCCAATCAATACTATCTTTTTTCCGGCAACTGACGGCATAGGGACCTCCTTAGTAAGATTCGATGATGACAACCTCTAATGCTTTTACCATGGTATCTATGTTTTCTTCGGTGATATGAGGGCCGACAGAGAGCGCCACTCCCGTATTACTCAGCATGGCGGCCACAGGAAAGTCTTCCGGCCGGAACCCGAACTTCTCCCGGTAATAACTCATGAGCGGCACTGGATGAGGATAATAAATACTGGTGCCGATGTTTTGGTTTTTCAATGCGAGAAGTATCTCATCACGTCTCTCAGCCGCTTTACCGGTAAGGAGAATCGTCAAACAGTAATAGGAACTTTCATATCCGTCCCCGCTTGACTGCAATAAACGAAAATGGTCTGAGCAGGCGCTGTCTCTTAAACGCTCCGCCAGCAGCTTATAATTGCGTTTTCGCGCGGCTAAAAAACCAGGCAGACGGGCAACCTGATGGACTCCGATAGCGGCCTGCATTTCATTCATGCGGTAATTAAATCCCAGTCCCTGGATATCATACAAACCGGGAACCGTGCGGACCCCCACATGTTTATCCATACCAAAGGCCCGTTTATTCGTAATCTGCTTTGCCAGTCCGGGATCTCTGGTTATGAGCGCTCCACCCTCCGCCGTCGTCATGTGCTTCACGGGATAGAAAGAAAAACAACCGGCATCGCCAAAGAGGCCTGTATGAACTCCATTAATCCTGGCGCCAATCGAAAGAGCGCAGTCTTCCACCACCAGCAGGCCCCGTTTCTCCGCTATGGCCGTCACTTTATCCATTTGCACCGGCATACCCAGGTAATGGACCACAGAAATCGCTCTGGTTTTTCCGGTAATTGCCTGCTCAATATGGCCGATGTTAATGTTTCCTGTCTCTTCCTCCGCGTCCACAAATACCGGAGTGGCGCCTGTCAGGGAAACCGCGTGAGCCGTGGCGGTATGGGTTTGGGCGGGAACAATAACTTCATCGCCCTGTCCTATGCCGGCATGAAAATAAAACAAATGCAGCGCCGCAGTACAGGAAGAAACGCCCACAGCATAGGGCGCGCCTGTGAAACCGGCAAAGGCCTTTTCAAATTCATGTATCTTCGGGCCATGGGCCAGCACTCCGCTTTCCATGACTTCACGGACAGATTGGAGCTCTTCTTCTCCTATGATTGGTTTGCCAAACGGTATGTTCGCCATGTCCCCTTCCCTACAAATAGTTAACCTGAACCGGTCTTCCCTCTTCTATGGATTTCTCCACCGCAAAACAAACCGACATGGTGCAAAAAACCTCGTCGGCCGTAATTTCCGCTTTCCCGTTTCCCAAAACAGCATCAATAAAACTGCGGATGAGATCGCCCTTATGATATCCTGGATACTCCTCATCCAGCTTTTCATAAGGCTCTTCCTGATCCCTGGAAAAATAAAGCTTGCCGCAGTCAAAATCATTAAAAAAAGTACCTTTGTCGCCGTATATGCTTATCATGTGGAAATGGGGCATGACGCAGCCGTAATTGGAACTGACCTTTCCTATCATGCCGCTTTCAAATTGCAGATGAGCGGAAATGAAATCGTTATATCTGAAGGCGCTCTTTTCCGTCACCATTCGGTTGCCATAGGCGAAAACCTCGGCAATCCTGTCTCCCGTAAGCCAGCGCAGCAGGTCGATGAGGTGTACGCCTCCGCCGTAAAACACGTTATAGTTATCTATGCGCCCCCGCCAGCCGTCTGTTATTTTATGTACCCTGCCATAGTTATAATCCCCCTCAACGCTGAATAGACGGCCCAGAACGCCCTTGTCTATAAGTCCTTTCAGTTTGATAAACCGGGGGCACTTGCGCAGTATCAGGTTTGAAGAAAGGCGGAGCGATCCCTTACGCCTGAGAAGTTCCCGGATGGAAACGGCTTCTTCTTCAAACAGACACAAAGGTTTTTCAATAAATACATGCTTATCATGCCTGAGGGCCAGCCGTACCTGCCCGGCATGGTAATTGTCGTAACTGGCTATGGAAACCACCTGAATATCCGGGTCGGTCAAGACTTCATTCGCATCATCGGTAAAAGCATACTGGGGATAATTTTCGATCGCATAGGTTTTCTTTTCCGGGGAGAAATCACATAAACGGGTTATCCGGCAGGCCGGGTGGGATTCATACCCCGCGATATGTTGATTACCAACACCCAATCCGATAATACCGACATTCAACATCCTCAAAATCAGGCTGCTTTTAAAGAGTCCATGGACCAAAACCGAATCAGGTCTTTGTACCCATAATTAAGGTGGTCTTTTCCCATTTTTTTCATAAGGGCCTTCATCTTGTTGAAATCCGCAGCGGTATCAATACAGAATTTCACCTGGCTGAAATCCCCTTCGCATTTGAAATTGGAGATAGCAAATCTGGAAGCATTCCGGTAAAAAAACCGGGTTACATGTTCAAAATCATCCGGTGTGGTGAAGTCACTGAAAGCATCGACGAACGCCCGTGTTTGCATCGCTTCAACCGACTGCCCGGCTGGAAACGTGCGCGGGAAAATATTAGTGGCCAGATCACATTTTTTCTCTCTTAACCTGGTAACTGCCCTGTCCAGGAGAATAGGGTCCAGCAAGGGACTGTCCGCACAGATACGCACAAAACAGGCAGAGTTCTTTTCTTTCAGAATGGTGTAGAATCTGCTTGCCACGTTATGTTCCGATCCGCGAAAGCAGTCTACGCCTAGTTCCCGGCAGAGAGAGGCAATCCCGTCATTTTCAGCCTTTTCAGAGGTGGCGACAGCAATCTCTTCTATTAACCGGCTTTTTTGCGCCCTTTCAATAAGGTAGGTAAGCATGGGTTTTCCATTCAGGCGGCTGAGCACCTTGCCGGGCAGGCGGTTTGAACCCATTCTGGCCTGAATGATGGCGACACTCCTCATGTTCTTATATCGGTCGATTTCGCCTAAAAAGTTAGTTTTTACCCCAAAAAGTAATCTATTCCATGTTTATCCTTATATATTCCAAGGTATTTTGTTTAAAAGCAACCCGCCAGAATTTTTTGTTGTAATACCCTGTCACCATTCCAGGGGAGGCCCATGGCTTAATGGCAAGGCTTTCCGGGCTTATTGTGACGACTTGTTTTGCGCCAAGAGCCAAGAGCCTGTCCTTAATGCCATTGCTGTCCGGCAAACTGCCCGAGATCACCACAACATCCGCCTGATGCCCTGAGCATTCTTGAATAGTAATGACTTCATATCCTTCAAATCTGGTAAAGGCGGGAGTATCATCAATAAAGGCTGTCATCTTCACTCCCGATTCCCGGATACTGTTGAACAGCCTGCCAAGATTATCACCGGGGAAGGCGTTGGGAGCATACACAGCTACTTTCGTATCAGGCGGCAATTCCAATAATTCTCTAAAACAGGCGATTTCCCTGTAGTAGTTCTTTTCGGGATCATACATTTCAGCATTTAAAACCGGATCCAAAAACTTCCGGTATTGCTCTCTTGCCTCAGGCGGAAGCGACAGTACCCGTCTCAATTGGACAAGTATGTTGACCTGGTTTTCCAGATTCAGGCGGATTTGGTCCAGCACATCCGGTTGTGTCCCGTTCAGAGTCAGGAATTTTAATTTTTCAAACAACTCCTCGATACCGGCTAGGAACCGAAGCTCCGCAATAACTCCCCGATAAACGTCATCATCCTCCTGCGTTAAATTCACATACGGCCCATAACCGCCGCATTTGTACATGTAATCTTCATAATCAATGATTTTTTTGAATTTCAGGGCATCATTCATCAATTTGGAGTTCGGGTAAATGACCAGAGCTACCACCCAGGCGTTTGGGATACCGAATTTGTTAACAATGCTGATTGATTTCTTAAAACTCTCCTGAAATGATTTGGCCGTGTCTTTCGGATGTCCCCATAATATGTTGAATCCGTCATTATACAAGTTCAATTCCTTAAAAAGACTCAAACACTTCACAACATCCTTGCTTTGCTTCACCCGCAGAAAGGCTTTTTGAATCTCGGGATTCCAATGCTCCACTGCCACGTTGGTCTGTATGCAGCCGGATTTGATGAGTAACTCGATCATTTTCCGGTCTAATTGATCAGGGCTGCCCACGCAAAAAAACCGGTATCCTTTTTTCTGTTCGATGATGAGATGGCAGAATCTTTCCATCCATTCTTTTGGATGCAGAGCGCTGTCTTCGCTGAACAGAAAGCTGCCTATTCCATATTTGGCATGTATCATATCCATGTGTTCAATCAGGCGTTCAGGGGAAACCCGTCTTACTTTATGGCTGAATCGCCCGCAATAATAACAGTGATAAACACAACCGCGTCCGGTGTTTATGGGAAAGAAAAAATCTTGATGCAAATGACGTGAAGTCTCGGGTCCGCCTAAATACCTTTCCATTTGCAGTAATTCATACGCCGGCAAGGGAAATTTGTCGAAATTCTCCACAATTTTAATTGGCGCCGTCTTCAATTCCCCATTCTCCAGGTAGGCGATGTTGTTTATTCCTTCCAGAGGCTCCCTGTTGACCACTCTCTGAACCAGTTCAACTATAATCTCTTCACCCTCACCAATGCAGGCGACATCAATCGGCACCCGTGGCAGAATCGTCCCGGATTGAGACATGATAAACACGCCGCCTGCCAGAAGGGGCAGGTCAGGATGCCTTCGTTTGAGTTCAAAACATAAATCCTTGATATAGCGGTAGGAATTCACCAAACCCGTGATGCCTATGACATCCGGCAGATCCGCTTCCAAACGCTCAAGGGTCTGTGAGATGCTCAAATTATCAAGCCGGGCATCAAGTATTTCAACCGCTATCCCGCTTTCTATAAGGATAGACGCCAGCCCGATAATGGAAAGCGGAAAATCTGACATAGCGCCAAATGGCTCGGCAGGTTGAATGAAAACCATACGGATAGGTTTCTTTTGGGATGGTTGAGTTTGAGGTTCGGCTAATGACAACGCGGTGGGATTTGGATTCATTTCCATCTCAATGATCTCCGGGGAGGATGGATTGAGCTTATGAAGGAGCTGACGGGTAGAATTATAGAGTTTCTGCTCCC
This sequence comes from Fibrobacterota bacterium, assembly GCA_042567505.1. Taxonomy (GTDB): domain Bacteria; phylum Fibrobacterota; class Fibrobacteria; order UBA11236; family JADFYW01; genus JBHPJW01. The sequence continues at coordinate 55,938 of JBHPJW010000008.1, read as the reverse complement.
GTTGTTTTTTTGCCACCAGCGAGATGGTTATCAATCCCTTATAATTATTTTGCTGATCCTTTACCGCTACCTCGAGGTGATGCAACGATTGAGCATATTTTCCCATATCGCAATAAAGCCTGCCCAGCCACAGCTGAATTTCGAGATCTTCCGGATAATCAAGTGAGACCGCCAGGAACACTTGTTCGGCCTCAATCCAGTTGTGGGATTTATAGAGCTGAATTCCTCTGGCTGTCATTTCATCCCTGTTCGACTCAGGCTGGATTGGCTGCAGGAACGTCCGCTTCTTAACCGGAGGAATATCGTCATACACCGTGATCATCGGGATAAGGGTCTTCTGTATATTCAAATGGTTCCCTCCCAGAATTTCCTGAAAAAGCCCTTCGGAGGAAACCTGCTCGGTGTCCAACAGTACATCCACCAGCGCCTTCAAACCGCTTTTTCGCCAGACCACGAACGGAAGAAGGAAATGGGGGAACTTCAGAAGGGGCATCATCAATTGGGCCAGGCCCGCATTGTCAGGATTTTGTCTCTGGGTAAACACCTCAAATACAGGTTTTTTCAAGATGCCGTCAGCACCGCATAGCCATCCCCCGCACATCACCCCGTCAAGGTGCTCATGCTCCTGCAAATGATCGATTCCGCTGGAAAAAAGGCTTTCGTCTAACTTCATATTTGCCGCCCCGATATAGACAAATTCAGAGAGATGGGGCATGAGGTGCGTGAGGGAAAGCACCCAGGAACAGATATCGGTCAGGTACACATCAATCACCTTATATGCTTTGTGCCTTGATGTTTTCAAACTGAGCGCAAACGGTGAAGAGGGCTTTTTTTCATTAGAGATATGGATCTGAATCACCGTGACACATGGTTCCTGAAAAGTCGTTTCTGCATCTCTGGAGCGTTGCCGGACTGATGCGCGATGTTCCTTGATAGCGCTTAATTCCTCTTCAAGGAAAGCGCGCTCTTCCCCGTCAGGTCGGTTCTTCTCCTCTTCCCCCGGAAGAGGAAAAAGAGAAGTTCCGCGTAGAATATGGTTACAAATAAGGTCCAGCGCCGGATCAGCGCCTTCCTGCATTTCGCTGATGTCCTTCAGCCGTATATCAGGCGTATAATGGTCCTTTATTCCGAATGACGTAAACTCATAACTCAAAGTAAAGAAGTAATAATGAAAGCCCCGGTAAGCCATCCGAAGGTTCTCTATCGAATAGTCTTTTGTTCTGGCAAGGGCGTCTTCTATGGCCCGTACATAATCATCGGCAGAGGAAATGCGGTCTACTCCTGTTTCCATAAGTGAATGCAGGCTGTCCACGCTGCTTGCCACCCCCAAGCCCCTTATGATAGATTCCAGTCCCGTCGTACTGCCAAAAGTGAGCGCTGCGTCGGCATGCCAGATAAGCTGATAAGAAGTCAATCGCTCTCTGGGAGTTACCAGCCGGACATTATCCGGGATGGCATGGCTGTTATCAATAACATTCTGGAGAAATTGAAAATCCGTATAGCCGTCTCCCACCATGTTGGGGTGGAAGCGGAAAACCATATAGGGATTGTGAATGGACTTCAGCGATTCCAGGGCTTTCAGTGCTTGTTGAATGGCCTCTATGGCCAGCCTGAACCTCCGTTCCACAAAGGCCCTCCCCATGCCCAGTTCCCAATCGCTGTTGGTGAAAACAGCGATAATGCCGGCGTCATGGGGAATGCGCAGTATCCTGCGGACGTCGCCTTCGGCCGGCTGGGCCGAATAGAACGAGCTCCTGTTCAGTCCTTTTCCCAGTTCCCTTCCCTGGCTGTATTGTTTCACAGCCAGGCATTGTTCCCGGGTCAGGGGTATCTTTTTCCATTCTTCCAGGGAAGGTTTTCTACCTGCCATCCTTCCGCAATTTTCGTTCTCACAGAACCAGAAGCTGCCGTCGAGCCCGCCCCTTTCGTGGACTACCACGGGGATGTTTCTCTTTCGCGCTAATTCGAGAAAGATGTAATAATAAGGGAGCGTCGCTCCATAACAGAGGGCGTGATCCACAGGGAACATGTCAAAATATCTGTTTATGGCACGCTGCAATAAGGCGCTGTTGCGCAGAAGGTTTCGATGCGCCTCCACAAGAGAGGGATCTGATAAATCCATCTTATTCACAAAAAATTTTGAACATATTCCTGCATGGGACCATAAGCCCAGGTTATTGCCCTCAAAAACAGCATCGGCGAATTCTTCAGGCTGCAATGCCGATGACCATTCATCGGCATCTGCAGTATCAGAAGACTCCAGCAGCTGGCTCAGATAGGTCATGTTGAGCTGGAATTGAGAAAACCAGTTCTCTCCGGATTTCGTGCAGTTCTGGCAGGCCTGCTCATCAAAGGGAACTCCCGCCTGCAGGCAATCCTTGAACACGCCGTCACAACCGATAACCTGCACGTTGCATCCCCTCAGGCGCAAGGCCGTGCCGATCATGGCGTCCACCTGATGGTGCACCAGCCAGGTCCCGTAAGGGGCGAAAACCACTATATTCTTATTTGTACTCATACGATATACCCATGTGCTTTCAGTTGTTTTCCGGTAAGTTTTTCAGTTCGTTTATTGTCTTCCTGGAATAGTCCACGTAACAGCTTACCATACCCTTTAAAGTCGTACTTTGGTTTTGGAACGTTCCATTTCTCTGCCATTGTGTCAACCTTTCTGGAAAGCGAATACCGCCAGAAATTATAGGCTCTCAACCCGGGATCCCGGCCGATGCCCACTCCGTAGGTTAATTTCGAACCGAACAGCCTGTTCACCCATCTGGCGACGATAAGGCTGGGGGATGAATAGGCGTCATTAAACTTTCTGTTAAAATCAATATCGTCCATGCCCTCATGTTCAATATCAAAATCCTGTAAAATGGTTTCTATGGTCTTCCGGGAGAACAATTCCTCAAACAGGAAGACCTTGACATTCTGTTCTCCGAAACACTTTTGATAGCATTCAATTAAAGGTGAATATTTAAAATAATTCAATTGCTGGGAATTTGTCCGGGAAGTAAACCACCCTTCATAATCCATTAAGAATCCGTACTTGACATCGTCTTTATAGAGGGACTCAATGGCGGACTTCTGGTTCCTGATCAAAATTAAAACGGGTACCTCACCGAAAACCCGCCTCAAGCGGGAGGCGATATGGGGTATTTGGTGGCCTGCGCCCAACACCCCCACGCCTGTTCCGCTCAATGCTTCGGAAGAAAGGCATATATTTGAGGATGCTTTTAACTTTGCCTGTATGCCGTCCTCCGCTTTGTGAGTATCATAATAGAGCTCACCGCACTGAACAAGATAATCCATGTCTTCGGCAACGGGATGGCCTTCCATAAAAGAAACAGGAGTGATGTGTTTTAATTTCGGCAACACCTCGCCCTGAATGAACGTGCTTCCGCATTTATGGCATCCGATATGGATGAATTTAGTGTTCATACGATGATTGCGTCCTGTAGTGGATGGTTTCCCTGTGCCATCGTTCAAAAAAGTCGTGCACCATCAAGTAGTCGTCCTTCGCCCAGGAGAGGGAACTGTTTTTCGGCGACTTCCCGGCAATCACGCATAAGTAATCAGTGTCAAGGAACCGGTTGATATGCTCGGGCCGAAAGCCGCTGACCGCCAGTATGCCCCGCAGGGTGTTTGCGCTGAACCTGAACGCGTGTGTATCAGCCGGGTTCGTTGACAAATAATCATAAAGGGGCTTTTTAAAAGGAACGAGAATCCTGCTGCCTGTGGCGACGACGATATATCCATCATCAGCCAGAAGGTCCCGGGCGCCGTTTATCATGTCCCTGCAAAAGGCGCAATTTTCCAGGGTCCACATGATAGTGACAATGTCGGCCTGTTGCTTATCTTTCTGTTCCAGATATTCTTCAATGGTACCCTCATAGCAGGCAATCCCCATGTTGCTCATGGATTCGCAGTTTTGCTTCGACGGCTCAATCGCGAAAATATCCGCCTGGTACAGGTCCCGCGCCATGAGAGAAAACTGTCCTTCGCCTCCACCGATATCTATCAGCTTTTTCCCCTGCAGGCCTATTTTGGCGTCAATAAAGTCAGCCACATACATCTGCCGGGCCTTGACGGCCGGAATCTTTGCCGTATACGCCCCTCCGAACAATTCCTCAGACCAGGTCTTCGCGATTTCCTGAGGCGTCCTTCTTTCTCTCACATACACAAATCCGCAGGATTTGCATATATGAACAGGCTGATCATTGGTATATAACCGGGCATAAGGCACCTCGACGGCATCCTTTGATCCGCATAAGTCGCAATTGTATGCTTTAGACATAAGAACATTCTCTCCTTCTCGTTCAATTAATTCGTCTGGTTATTCGGGCGGGAAACGGAGTTTCCACCGTCCCTTCTCACTATTCCAGATTTCCGGATTGCGGTGTTTGTCCACGATAGCGGTGAATTCTTCTTCAGTTAAATCCAAAAAGTGTAAGACTTCACTGAAATGTTCGAATGGAAATTCGCTATCATATCTTTGCGCCAGCTCTAACGCCTCTTCCCGGGTCATTTGCCCATTCTGGATCATCCGGCAAGAGTCCCTGACAGTCCTCCCAAACCCGAATTTTATGAATTGCATGTAATAATACAAGTTATCGATTTTATCATCTAAACTGTCAAAATTCGTAAAGGTCCCATCGGTCCGGCCCTTGGGATTGGTAAGGAATTTTATCTTGGTTTTAATTAACCGGTAGTTCTCCAGCATGCTCCATCGGAAAAAATAGGAAAAATAAAAGGCTTTTATGCCCGCTTTCTTAACCGAGTCAATATCCGGATAGATATAAGGCGTTATATCGTTCAAAGTTATCTCGTCATCAACCCAGTTTCTCGGATCATCCCCAATCTGGTGTTCGATAACCTCGGTGAAATCCCTTAGTTTTTTTGATTCTTCAGTAAGCACTTTTCCGCCATATTCACTCTCACCATGTTCCGCGTAAAACAGCAAGGGTATGTCAAACCGGAGCGCCGCCATGACCGGAATGGCATTAATACCAGCATCCCAGGCAACTTTGGGGTTGCCCCGTTCTATAAAAAACCGCTTAGCTAATTTCCGATGCACCCTATGGTTGGCCCTGAAAAATAAGTTGTCAAAACCAAGTTCGATAAGAGACTCGCGGTTTTGGTTGCCGATTTCAGTAGGCAGTATGGGCGAAAAGGTAACGAGCAGAGGATTCATTCCAAAATCATACTTTAACCGATAGGCTATGGAGCTGCTGTCCTTCCCCCCGCTCCAGGGAACGATGCAATCCCACTTCCCATCAGAACGCTTATAGGTCTCCGTGTATTTGATAAATTCATCCTTCCGTTGTCCCCAGTCTATATTCATCTTTTCATCAGCCGTGAGACAAGCGTTGCAGACTCCTTCCTCGTTAAATACAATTCTCGGTCTTGAATCCGGCATGATGCATCTCTTGCAATAGGTTATTTTTCGAACGCCTTTTTCTTTTCCAAATTCCATTTCGTCAACCTTCCTCTCTTATATTCTTACCGTTATCTCCGATTGCGTCAAATAGCTCTTTGCGCTTTTAATGCTCGTTTCGGTAAAATGATAAATATTGGTGGTGCATACGGCAGAAGCTTTTCCAATGGTAAATCCGTCCACAAAATGCTGCCAGCTGCCCGCGCCGCCGCAAACCAGAACCGGAACATCCACAGCATCAGCCACCAGACGGTTCAGCTCATTATCATAACCCTCCAATGTGCCGTCTTTATCTATGGACGTTATCAGGATCTCCCCGGCGCCATGCGCTTCGGCTTGTCTGGCCCATTCTTCGGGAGGCGAGCCCGTTGCTTCCGTACCGAAGCTGATAAGCGCCTCATATCCGTTGTTGAGTTGCAGCTTGGCGTCGATGGACACAACAATACATTGGGAGCCGAACAACCGGGAAGATTCCCTGATGAATGCCGGGTTCTTATGGGCATGCGTGTTTATCACCACCTTATCCGCGCCCATTCGAAGAAAGTTGTTTATTTCTTCCACACTGCTTATGCCGCCTCCCACAGTTATCGGCACAAAACAATTTTTTGAAAATTCATTCACCACCTGGTAAAAATTTTCCCTGTCGCCGTCTCCTGGTCTGGTGATATCCAGTAAAACCATTTCATCAACAGACCATAGGTCGATGAAATTTGCCGTGTACCGGTAATCCGGTTTGAAATTCCTGGTCCGGAACAATACCCCGTTATTGAACGTTAAAACTGTCATTAACCGGTTCCGAACCATGCTCTTATGCTTTAGTTAAAAAGTTTTTCAATAACATCATCCCATAAAATTGGCTTTTTTCAGGATGAAACTGGGTGGCGTAAATATTGCTCTTCTGGATAACTGAAGCGAAACGCCTGCCGTATTCACACTCGCCAACCACATGCTTATCATCGGAACACTGGATGTGGAAACTGTGGACGTAATAAAACAATGCTCCGGGTATGATTCCATCGAACAAAATGCTCTTTTTGGTTTGAAAGAGATCATTCCAGCCCACATGAGGGATTTTTAAACCGTAATTTTCCACATTGAGCTTGACGACCGAAGCGTCAATCCACCCCAGCCCATCATGCCTTCCAAATTCAAAGCTTTCTCTTGCGAGCAACTGGGCGCCCAAACATATTCCAAGTATCGGTTTTCTCTCTTCCATCACCAGGTGGTTTAAAACATCCACGACACCCAGCCGGACTAAATTTTCCATTCCGTCTTGAAAAGCCCCAACTCCCGGAAGAATGAGTTTGTCAGCTGTTTCCAGATCGTCGACTTTTGAAGAAAGAGTGGGATGAAATCCTAATTTTTCCACCGCCCCGCTTACTGACCTGACATTGCCCAATCCATAATCAATTATTATGATTTTTTGCCCTGATAATTCAGAATCATTTTCATCAAAATATCCATGGGAATCCGAAGAATCTGACAAATTCATTTATCGCTCTGGACAATTTTCTCTGCAAAGCCGGTAATTCATACCATGAAATACTTTTTTTTCGCTTAATTGGGAAGCCTTTTCAAGCTGGAAGCCACCGTCAAATCACCTGGTGTTGAACAAACAGAAGCAAGGAGAATTACCTCGCGTGAGGAAAAACACGGTTATCTCAACATGGCCGTCGACAGTTTCCCGCTTTCTTTAAATGTTTTGATGAGGGCCCGGGCCTTAACCATTACTTCCTCCCACTCCTTTTCCGCTTCTGATTCAGCTACAATCGCCCCGCCTGCCCCAAAGGAGACCTTATCACCTTCCATCACCAGGGTGCGGATGGCGATATTCAGATCCATAGTCCCGTCAAAGCCCAGATAACCGATGCTCCCGGTGTAAACTCCTCTTCTGCGTTTTTCAAACCGGGAAATTATTTCCATGGTCCTGGTTTTGGGTGCGCCGGTGATAGACCCGCCCGGGAAACATGCCTCCAGCAAATCCAGGCTCCCGCACTCCTCCCGGAGTTTCCCCGTCACCGTGGAAGTCTGCTGGATGACCGTGGCATACTCAGTGAGTTTTTTCATATCCCGCACATACACTGTGCCGGGTTCACACACCCGGGCAAGGTCATTCCGGATAAGATCAGTTATCATCAGGAGTTCAGAACTGTCCTTCCCGCAGGACAGCAACTCTTCCCTTATGCGCAGACTCTCAGCCGGCGTCTTCCCCCTGGGCCTGGTCCCTTTCATGGGTTCACTCTTAACAGAGCGATCTTTGCCTACCTTCAAGAAACTCTCCGGAGAACTTGAAAGCACAGCTCCCTGTGGAAACTTGAGAAATGCCGAGTATGGCGCCGGATTAACGGTCCGCAAGGTGAGGTAGAGCGAAAGAGGATCTATCTGGGCAGTGAAGAAAAATTCATTAGTGAGGCACACCTCATATGTTTCCCCGTCACGAATGAGCCCCTTGATGTCCTTTATGGTTTTCAGATATCGATCTCTGGTAAAGCTGGTATCAAATTGGCCCAATGCCGCTTCACCTCCGGCATCATGCGTGTCCCCGGCAGAGAGCCTTGGAGAACATCCATTGTCTCGCGGAAGGCCCTTAAGAGCGCTTACAGAACCTGCCAATTCCCTGAACCACTGCCCGACCGGATTAACATCTCCGGATGAGAGACCGCATAAAAAGAGTTTTTGCCTCTTGTGGTCAAACACCAGAAATTTATCAGCCTTCATCAGGATTGAATCCGGAAGTCTGGTGCCCGTACCTTTGGTCTCCCGCCCTTGCACCTCTCTCTGCCCGAACTCATAAGCGAAATATCCTACCAGGCCGCCGGAAAACGGAAAGGGAACCAGTTTATCCTCAGGAGTTATATTCCTTATCTCTCTTTGGAGGATCTGGTATATGTTTTCTGGAGCGCCTTTATGTATAGTATTTTGCCGCCCTGTCTTAACGTCCCTTCTTGAGACGGTGTCTCCCTGTGTCACATACAATTCCTCACAAGTTCCCATATATGAAAAACACCCGTTTCCAGTTTGCAGACTGGTATCGAGCCAGAAAGCATACTCACATCCAGAGAATAATGAGGTGAAAACGGCAGCCGGTTCCTTCCACTCAATCTCCTTGTAATGGATTTTGTGACTGAATACTATTTTCGGAAGCGCTTGTTGCTGCAGGGAAAGGCGAAAAGAAGTACTGAAAAAATTAGTCAGGATTTTTTCCCCGTAATCGGTACCAACAGACTCAGGGTGGAATTGAACGCCATAGTAAGGCCGGTTCCTCAAGCGAATGGCCATAATCTGCTGATCATCTTCGGAAACTGCCAGGACTTCTATGTTCTCGTTTAGCGACTGAGGATCGATAACTAATGAATGATAGCGGACCGCGCTGAAGCATTCCGGCAGATCCTTGAACAGTGAGCCTCCGGTGTGCCGTATAAGAGAATGCTTGCCATGCATAACATCCGGGGCATGAATAACTTCCGCTCCCGCATATACCCCTATTCCCTGGTGCCCAAGACACACTCCAAGAACAGGGGTTCGCGTACATCGCTCCAGCACCTGCCGGCAAACGCCAAAATCCTCTTTCTTTTCCGGCCGTCCCGGCCCTGGCGAAATTACGATATTGTCAAAACACAGGGTTTCGATTTCCTCCAGGGACATGGAGTCATTCTTTATGATAACCGGCCGCTCTCCGGTGATATTCCAGATATAGTGACCCAGGATATGGGTATAAGAGTCATAGTTGTCAATCAGTAAGGTCTTCATGGCGTCGGACTTATTGAGCGGCGTTAAGGTTCTCCATTTTCTGCGCCAGTACCATGTTGTCAGGCGCGATTTTCAGGGCCATACCATAAAAAAAACCGCCCTGCTCTTTGTCCCCTGCTCGACCGCTTATGTCCCCCATGGCCTCAAGGACACCGCTATCATAGGGAAATTCCATAAACAGCTCGGTGTAAATGGGTAGGGCCTCTTTAATCCGCCCGGCTTTGAGATGAAGCAGACCACTGGATTTTTTCTGAGACATCAAAACATCCTGTTCAGTTTCAGTGATGAACTCAAACGCTTTTCCCGGGGGAATTTTAATCCGCATGCCATCGGGAACCAGAAAATCCAGATCATCCTGCTCAATCTTGTCTTCCCATATGCTCAAAAACAATTCTTTGGCTTTCGCTTCCATCTGGCGCCTTCCCTCGCTCCGGGCCTCAAAATGAGTCAGGACACTTTTTGGGCTATAGACAATTTTCTTTCCTGACTGTCTCACTTTAAGGCAGAAGTCAATATCCTCCAGGCAGTTTTCATACCTCGTATCAAATCCTCCCTGTTCCAGAAAAACTTCCCGCCTGACCATCATGCAGGCTCCGGTCACAGCATTGAATTCACGCTCCTTGTTGGCGCCTTCCAGGGATTTTGGACAATCCGTATAGAGATGATAGGGGGTATGGGAAAAATCAAATACCACGCCCGCATGCTGAATATTGTGGTCCGGAAAAAGAAGCTGGCTCCCTGCCATGGCCCTGTCGGGATGTTCCTCAATGGACCTGACTAATTCGGTCAGCCAGTTAGCATGCGGCGCAGTATCGTTGTTTAAAAAAAGAAAATATTCTCCGCGGCACTGGTTCGCACCCTGATTACAGGCATGGGCGAATCCCAGGTTCTCGTCATTTCTCACTGACATAAATGGCGCACCCAGAGCCCCAAGCACATCAGGCGTGCTGTCTGTGGACCCATTGTCCACTACCATACATTCAAAAAATCCTTCGGGACTATGACGCCTGACATACTTCAAGCACAGGTCCGTGAAACCTCGCTGATTGTACACGGGGATGATTATGGAGACTTTTGGCGAATCAGACACTGCCGGGAGGATTCACATCCTCACTCCCCCTTTGAGAAAATCTTCATAAGCCATCCTTATTCCATCCTTCAGAGACGTTTTCGCCTGCCATCCCAGGGCTGATAATTTCGAGACATCCAGGAACTTCCTCGGGGTCCCGTCCGGTTTTGATGTATCATATTTTATTTCGCCTTCAAATCCAACTACCTCGGCAACCGTCTCTGCCAGGTCTTTAATAGTCACCTCCTGACCGCTGCCGATATTAATGGTGCCATTCTCGTCATAATTATTCATGAGGAATACACAGGCATCCGCTAAATCATCGACAAACAGGAATTCCCTTTTGGGCCCTCCCGTACCCCAGACCACATAAGAATCGTCACCCTTTTCTTTTGCCTCGTGAATCTTCCTAATCAGGGCCGGGAGCACATGTGAGTTCATCAGGTCATAATTATCATTGGGCCCGTAGAGGTTGGTGGGCATGCAGGAGATAAAATTCGTTCCATATTGCCGGTTATATGCCTCGCACATCTTAATCCCGGCAATTTTGGCAACGGCATAAGGCTCATTGGTCGGTTCCAATTCTCCGGTTAAAAGACAGCTCTCCGGCATCGGTTGGGGCGCAAGCTTGGGATAGATGCAGGAACTGCCGAGGAACAGGAGCTTTTTCACCCCATGCGTATAGGAAGCGTGGATAAGGTTGTTCTGTATAGTCAGGTTGCTGTAGATGAATTCGGCGGGAAACGTATTGTTGGCGTATATCCCCCCAACCTTGGCCGCCGCGATAAATACATATTCCGGTTTTTCATTTTTAAAATAATCATTAACTCCCTGCTGGCTGGTAAGGTTCAGTTCATCCTCGGAAGGCCCTAGAATTTCTGTGTATCCCTGACTTTTCAAGGCCCTGCCAATGGCGCTTCCCACCATTCCCTTCAGACCGGCTACGTAGATTTTTGATGATTTATCCATGCTATTCCTTTGGTTATTCCCTAAATCTATTTAGAAATACCATGAATAGTCTATTAAACGCCTGTCATTCCGACGAATGCCGGAATCTTATTTAAGTAAACTGGGCCGAGGTTTGTCACGCCGGGCAACGACCCGGCATCTGACTGGATTCAGTCTAGTATGATTCCGGCATTCGCCGGAATGAAAGACCTAAGCCTTTCGTTCAGGCCCGGTGTGACATTTCTAGGTATTCTTAAAAGCCGGAAGGCTTTGTATGGTCACATATCCCCCGTTGACCAACTCAAAATACAAGCTGGTTTTCCCGTTGGTAAGCATAAGATACCGGCTGGGCGCCACGGACAAATACCGGGACACCTGATACTGCAGGTCCTGAGTGATTTTAACGGCCGGGGCCTTACACTCCACCATCAGCCACGGCTTAATAGGGACTTTGTCTTCGGGAGCCCCTGGTTTCCATACCAGGATATCCACCTGTCTGCGGTTGCCGGGTTCTATATGGGACAGCGAGTATTCCACTCCTGTCAACGAGACCGGGACCCCCAATTCAGTGGCCAGGAAGGCCAGCACCGACTGCCTGACATGCTCTTCCGGTGTAAAGGCCACCCATTTTTTGCGGACGGGATCATAGAGCTGTTTCTTATCGTTGTGAAGCCGGGTTTTCATCTCTTGATTTCTTTATGAAACTGTAGCGGCGTGCCGACGGCACGCCGTTACAAAGTTCAATTGCATCTCAATACTGGGTCTCAAACTCAGCCACCACCATCCTGTGATCAGCCGCAAACACCGTGTCTCCGGCTGCAGTAACACCCCATTCAGACAGAGCAACTTCCCCATCGACCACCTTGGTTATTCCCCTGGCGAACACATAATCAATCCTGCCGTTGGAAAAGGGGCTTTGCGGGTCGCGTAAATTTTCCACGCAGCAGGTACCGGTGGCCTGAAGACCCAGTTCTTCCTGCGCGTCCACCCAGTTTTTTTCAGTAAAAAGCGTATACCTTTCCTGATCAGATTCGATATTCATATCTCCCATAATTATCTGGGCAGCACCGGAATGATACACCGAATCGGCTATGAACAGCAGATCGCTTATCTGTACATTTTGTAACCGCACATTAAAAAATAGAATAGCCACTTCTATATGTGTGCTGAATAACTGGTAAGTTTTCCCTTTGGGTGAAATCACCTCCAGAAAAATAGCTTCGCGCTCGGATTCAACTTCCTCACCCAGAAACGAGTCAACCACGCATTCACTAAAAGCAAAGGCCATACTGTCGGAGATGCTGTATTCCGGCTTTACCAAAACCGCGTTTCCCTCGGAAAAAGTCAGCAATAGAGTATCATTTTCCTTTAAATACGGGCAAGTGTATTCATTGAGCTTTTTAAAAAAAGACTTATACTCAATTCCCGTCAGGCTTTCTATTTCCTGTATTAACATGGTCAAGAAATCAGCGTGCACCGTATCTTCCAGAATCATGGTTGTCACTTCCTGAAGCCCGATCACATCCAGGTTTTTTGCCGCTATTCCCTGGGCCATGAGTTTCACTCTCTCCACAGGCAATGATTCCAGGTAGTCGGCTAAAAGCAGGTTGGTCTGTTTAATCACAACAGAAAGGTCATTTAAATTCTCTAAGAACAGTCCTCCCACATCAAATCCGATGGCCATGTTAAAGCTGGCCACGCGCAGTGTATCGTCCCTCAAGGAGTCCGCATACTCGATTGTCCCTTCCGGGCCGGTATAAACATCCTCTTCTGGAGAAACAGAATCATCTTTGAAACAACCACAAATGAGAGTCATTGCCAATAATAGCGCACATAGTTTTTTCATAATCCTCTCCAGTAAAAATTAACCCTGGCGTTAACAAACCAGCCGGTAAAATCTCCTTCGATCCTGTGAAGCGTTGTCGCCCTGCCCGCATCGGTTTTTTTTCCTATCACAATTTCCTCGGATAAAGAGGTGTTACCATATGATTCAAAATATAATTCATCGCCTTCCTCGGGATTGTTGAACATCCTATTAAATAGCTGGGAATCCCCTTTCTTATCAACCAGGGTAAAGCCATTGAGTTTTGATATCCTGTATCCGCTCCTGGTCTGTATTCCTAGCCAGCTTAAGGGCCGCAATTCAAAGTCCAGAAAAAACTTATGCAGTAAATTAACTCCTGGATCGATACCAAATTCCACTTTATCATCCATGCCTGAGCCTCCGTAATAATCCGTGCTGATGGAAATTCCCGCGTATCCGGCCATTATTCCTATCCCGTACCCCGCGTCCATAAAAAGCCTATTAAAAAATCCTTTGTTATAAGAAAGTTGAAGCATAAGGGGTAAAAAAACGAATTCTTCTTCTGCCTCAATACACCCATACGGCCCCCCAGCCTGGTAAGCGGGATCAGCTAGATGCGCGCAAGTTAACCGTTCCTCTCTACCACCAGATCCCGAGTCAAAGGCCACCTCGGACTGCTTGAAGCTCTCTATCCAGAATTCTGCTTCCACCGCCAATTTCCATGGCTTCTTAATCACACCCAGCGACCAGGCTTGCATCCAGTGGCCGTCAAACTGCTGCACCTGGTAGGGATTAAATCCTCCTTCATTGGTCTGTCTTTCCAGCAGCACCATGAATTTATTCAGATCCTCGGCTTCATAATGCGTCCAACCGTATCCGCCGGAAATAAACAGGTCCAAACCGAATATGTTTGACCATGAAATGATCATAAGTAAAACAAGGAGCCGGGCAGAATGTATTGTAAAGGATTTCATGGCAGAAATTGAAATTAATAGGCGTGCCGGCGGCACGCCGTTACAAAGACATTAAATATTCGTACCAAAAAGATTACGGGGGTAGAGAACGTGCCTGCTCGCAACTGCAAACAGGCTCCGGCGGACACGCCCTCTCTCTCCCCCATTTTAAAAGGACTAATATGCATTTGTAGCGGCATGCCGCCGGCATGCCGTAGGATCATCCCTTAAAGTCCCAGATATACCTGTTCCCACCTTTAATCCACAGCCAGATTATGGGTCCCATAAGCGCCAGGTCCCGGAACAGTGAAACCCAGGCCCCTTCCTTGTCCATGGCGCCTTCAATATCAAAACAACCGCAGGTGACGCCGAGGTCCCTTACCAGGGTCTGGGCCAGGGCTATGATAAACATTACCATCATGATAAGCATCAAAGCCGTAAATTCCCGGTTCCATTTGGTAACCACAATGCCCAGAGCGACAATCAGCTCGAAAACAGGCAGCCACAGGGAAAAGAAATTTACACTGAACGAAGGCAGAAACTGATACTGGGCTATCAGTTCAGCAAATCCAAAAGGCGACTGTATCTTTGGGTAACAGGCCATGAGGAACATGACCGCCAACCCAATCCTCACCAGGGGAGATCCTGCCTTCACCAGCAGGGCATGGTTGAAAAATCCGCCAATGGGCTTTTTTAACGGAGTTATCAAATACAGCATAAAAACTATTATCTCAAAGCCGGTGATAAGCGCCAGGAGTGTTACCATCAATAATCCTTAGGTTTTTCCAAAACAGGCGGAGAGCCAATCCAGTCAACCGGATCTTTGGTGATCAGGTTGTTTATCACTGCCCCAAGAAGGGACAGCAGAAAGACGATTAAGATGATCCACTTATTCATAGCAATCAGTTTTTTTTTGTTTAAATAAATTAGCATTGTGATACGCAACTGTACAACGTTTGAGGGTTGATCATCCTCACTGGTAATTGAGACCCGGCAAACTGACTCACGTCACAAAATCAACTACTCAACGTGTTTATTATTCAATAGGTTATGACGTTTATATCATAATTTAATTTATCGAGGTTATGCAAATAGACATAAAGAGTTTGCGCACGCCTTAAAAACTCTATTTTGCGGCGGCGCTCCACTTCTTGTGAGCCCTGTCACCTTCCGGGATTAATAATTGTAATCAAGGCTCTTTTCAGCCTATAATAAAATATAGGGTACTTGTGGCCGAGCTAATTTGAAATATGAAAAAACAACCGTACAGCGCTTCGGTATCAAGAAATGGTACTGACGGCAAAGTGTCTAGCATGAAACATAACGGCCTTGGCCCACACCAGTCCGGGAACCGGATTCCTGTTCTGATGGTATTGGCCTTCATGCTCTTTTTCCTAAATTCCTTTTCCCAGGGGCCCATTCTTGACGTCGCTGGATATGACGCGGCTAATGACGAGCTCTCTCTGGTATTTGACAGGTCCGTGTCCGACGCTTCTTTTAATACCAGCGGTTTTATCAGCTTATCTACAGACAACGGAATCTCCGACCTGATTATTCTTTCCACCCCCTTGTCCTTCCATACAGAAATCACCGGGGATGATGGCATAATTATTATCGAACTGACCTCCTCTGAGGCAGATGGTGTGGAGTCCCTGCCTTCAGTGGATCCCGACCTGGAGATATCCATAGGACCAGACCTGGTTCAGGACTTGGGAACCAACTGGAATCAGGCAGTTGACTATGCCGATAATTTCCCGGTCAGTTATGCCGTTGACACCAGCCTGGACAGTTATGAACCTGACCATGACATAGTAAATGCCAAACAGATTACCGCCGGCGTTCAGCAGGCCCGCAGCCTCTACCCTGCCGGTGATGAGGACTGGGTTTCCTTTACCCTGGATTCCACCTCGGACGTGTACCTGGAAACTTCGGGAACACCGGGCGGCGATACGGAAATGTGGCTTTATGACAACACCCTGACAGAATTAGCGTACGATGACGACAACGGAACAGATACGTACTCATTTATACAACAGACTGAATTGGCGGCCGGGACCTACTATGTAACAATCACGGATTATGGAAATAACGATGTTTTGGACCCCTACTACCTGGACCTCTTGGTATTCACCATCGGGAGCGGTCCCAGGCTCACTTCAGCCACCTATTATGCGCCCACCGACATGCTTGCGCTGCAGTTTGACCAACCCCTGTCAGACGTCACCTTTAACGGCGATGCGGCTATAGGCCTCTCTACGGACAATGGCGTTTCCAGTTACGTAAACCTGAACACGCCCCATGCCTGGAACACTGGAGGAACGGGAAATGACAACGAGATTTTCATAAACCTCACAACCTCCGACGCTGCCGCTGTAGAGCTCCTGCCCCTGGTTGAAGACGAGCTGGAAGTGTCTCTGGGGCCCAACTTGATCCAGGACTTTGGACAAACCGCCGGAAACCGGCAGATATTGTATACCTACAACCTGCGCGCTTCTTATAGCGTTTCCGCCCCTGATTCCTATGAATGGGACAATAACAGCTCAGGGGCGAAACAGATCGCTCCGGGTATGCAGCAGGCCCGTTCCATCTCTCCCGTTGGAGATGAGGACTGGATGTATTTCACTCTGGACTCAACCGCGGATGTACGGCTTGAGACTTCCGGACCGTCTACCGAAAGTGACACCAGGATGTGGCTGTACGACAGCAGCCTGCAGGAGCTTGATTATGATGATGACGGCGGTACAGACTATTTTTCCTCCCTGGTAATACCGTCTCTGCCACAGGGGACTTATTATATCAAGGTAAATGAGTATGACAACAGCTTTGAAATAGATTCCTATTACCTTGACCTGACCATTCAGCCGGCGGGCTCAGGACCCCTGCTCACTTCTGCCGGATACAATGCCGACACCCGGGAATTAAAGCTCTCTTTTGATCAATCCCTGGCTGATGACTCCTTTGACGATGAGGCCTATATCGGGCTTTCAACCGACAGCGGCGGGACCACGCTCGTTGAGTTATACACTCCCCTTACCATGAACACCGGAGCGAGCGCCAATGACGGTGAAATCATCATCATCCTGGAGACAGAACAGGCCAATGCCGTTGAGACCATGCCGCTGGCAGAAACGAATCTTGAGATCGCTATAGGGGCTCTGCTTATTGAGAACTCAAGCTACACAGGCTGGAGCCAGGACCTCGATTTCTCAGATAACATGCCGGTAGTATTTACCGGCGGCGTTTCCGGGCCGCCGGTTCTGGCTTCCGCCGCCTACAATCCTGATTTCTACCTGCTCGAACTGGGATTCAATCAACCCGTGGCTGACGCTTCTTTTAATAACAATACCCTGGTAAGGCTTTCGGTTGATCGGGGAGGAACCAGGACAGTCACCTTCTCCCGTCCCCTTTCCTGGCTGAGCGGAGAATCGGTTGATGACTACCTCATGTACCTTGCGCTTGATCCGGTAAGCGCCTCTTCCCTCCAGTCCTGGCCAGGTCTGGACAGAAATCTGAGGATTGAGCTGGAAGAAGGCATTATCACCGACCCTGATGACACCGGCCCCAGCAGGGCAGTGGTTTTTTCAGATGATTTCCACGTTTTCTATGGCAGCGGGCCGGGCGCGAATCCCGCTCTGAGAGAAGCTGTCTACCGCACCCTTACCAATGAATTGATACTCCACTTTGACCAGCCCGTGCTGGATGCATCTCTTGATAATTACTTCTCCATCGGCCTGTCGGTGGACAGGGCCGGCCCCAACACCCTGTTCACGCCTGCGCCGCTTTCCTGGGACACCTACGGAACGGCCAATGATAACTTTATCAGGATCTATATTGACTCCCTGGACGCGGCTACCATGGAAGGCTGGCCCAATGCGGCTGAAATCCTGGAGATCGAAATCAACGAGGGAATGGTGTGGAACCTGGCAAACACCCAGTCGAACCTGCCTCTTTCTTTCTTTGACGGATTCCAAGTCACCTATGACGAGGGACCCGAGCCGCTGTTTCTGGCCAAGGCCTGGTACTATGCCGATAATAATAAACTGGAACTCAGCTTCAACCGGCCGGTCTCAGACGCCTCTTTTAATCCCAACCGCCGAATCGCCCTTACCGTGGGAGACGACATTGCCGCGGCCGTGGCATTGAATTCTCCCGTAAGCTGGTATTCCGAAGCCGCCGATGACAGGGTGCTGCTGATTGATTTGGCTTCTGTACAGGCGGAAATTATTGAAAGCTGGCCTGACCACGCTGATTTTAATATCGAACTTGAGGCAGGTATTATTACCTCCCTCAGCGACGGAGTTCCCAATGAAGGCCGGAGCTACTCCGATAATGAAAACGTGTCCTATCATTCCGGCGGCTATTCCAGGGACATGGCGGCATACTGGAAATTCGACGAAGGCCGGGGAACACTGATAGGCGATTCAAGTCCCAACGATTTAAATGGCATTGCTTCGGGTACTATTGCCTGGGTTACAGATGTTCATGGGCTTACCTTTAATCCCGGTGACGCCTCTGTTACAGTTCTTCCTGACCCCGCGCTGGACATCACCTATGACATAACCCTTATGGCCTGGGTGAAAAGCAATACGCCTGGTTCTGATGGCGTCATCGTTGCCAAAGGAGATAATTCCCAGTTGAATTATGAACTATTGATAAACAACCAGGGAAAAGCCGAGTTTCGGTGGTATAATGGCGCCTGGAACAGGTTCTCCTCGACTACCGTTATCACCCCCGGCGCCTGGCATCATGTGGCCGTCAAATACCAGGAGGACGGAAACGGGCCCACTTTTATCATCAACGGCGCCAATGAAGGCGCGGTACAGATTACCGGGAGTCCGGTCCCCATGCTGATAAACGGCAAACCCCTGATGATTGGCAATAATGTTGAAAGAACCGGGTCTCTTAACGGATCTGTCGGCCATGTGCTTATCTACCGGGAATTCCTGGACGACGCGGTAATCCAGGGCATCCGAGGCCTGGACCTGCCGATGTATATTGGAAACGCAAATGATACCATACCCCCCGCGGCCTTGACCAATTTCACCGCAGCGGCACTGAGCGGAACCGGGGTTGTTCTGGCCTGGGATTCCATTGTCGATCCCGGCACGGATTCCATTATGATCCGTTTCCGGACCGATGGCACGTTTCCGGTCTCCACCCAGGACGGTATCCTGGCATGGATGCTGCCGGCCAACTCCACCGGCGCATCGATATCCAATCTGGCCCAGAACCGCACGTATCATTTCAGCGCCTTTGTCAGTGACGATGCGAACAACTGGAGCGAAGCCGCCACTGTTTCCGTCTCCACCGCTGTCCCCCCGTTCCTCGCGGTAGCAATTGATGTTCTTTCCACTAATGACAACACCCCGCTCTTAACGGGCTCAGTAAGCGATCCCGCGGCCCTGGTCTCGGTGGAACTGCTCGACTCCGCCTTTACGGCTGTGGTCCAGGGCTCCACATGGGCATTCCAGGCCCCGCAACCAGTTCCGGATGGATGCTATGACATCATCGCCCGGGGACTGCTCATATCAGGAGAAACTGGAACGGACACCACGGAAAACGAACTCTGCGTGGACGCCACGGCTCCTGCGGTATCAGTGGATCCGCTGACCACCGGCGATTATACTCCGGAAATTACCGGCTCTGTGGATGACAGCACCGCAGTTATCACGGCCATGGTAAACCAGACCAGCTATTCTGTAATTGAAATAAGTGAAGGAGCCTGGAAGATACGGCTGGATTCCCTCGGCCAGGGGATTTACGATGTAGAGGTCCGTGCTGTGGATTCACTGGGAAACACCGGGACAGATACCACTGTTGACGAGCTGGTAATAGGGATAAATGATCCCCCGGTTTTTGATGTGGCCACTTCCCTCTTCAGCGCAACCGAAGACGATTTGTTTGCGCTGGTCCTGCGGGCTTATGATCCTGATCAGGGCGATATGCTGACCTATTCCATTCTGGACAGCGCGAACCGGCCGGAATGGCTGAACCTTAAAGGTGATACCCTGAAAGGTGTACCGGAGAACCGCCATGTCGGATCGTATTCCATGGTCCTGGCCGTGTCTGACGGAGAGCTCTACGACAGCCTTGCCATTATTATCGAGGTGGTAAACGTGAATGATCCCCCGGTATTTGACGAAACTCCAGACACCCTGAAGGCCCTGGAAGACGCCCTGTTTACTTACACATTCAAGGTTTCGGATCCTGACCACAACACCGATGAGCTGTCACTGGCTCTGACAGGCACGGACTGGCTTGCAGTCCAGGGAAAGGAGATAACCGGAATTCCCGGCAATGACCAGGTGGGAGTGCGGAACATAAGCGTGATTGCCAGTGACGGCGACTTGTCGGCAACGCTGAATACCGTCCTGTTGGTGGAGAACGTCAACGACGCGCCCGTCCTTGTCGAGACGATTGGCCTGGAATCCGGCGCCCAGCAATGGAAGGAAGATTTTATCGACAGCTTCACGGTGGTTATTTCCGACATAGACAGGGATGATGAAATATTACTGGACAGCGCATCCAGGCCGGATTTTATCACCCAGGTACTCGGTTTAATATCAGATACTTTGTACACCTTTAAGTTCCTGGTATCTCCCCTGCAGAAAGATGTTGGAGAGCATGAGATAAGCCTTGTGTTTAAAGACAGGGAAGGTGAACAGACGGCGCTGCCGCTTACGGCCGTCGTAGAGGAAACCAATGACATGCCCATGGCCCGGATTGTTTCCCATAAAACCGCGGGCGGCGCCGTACGGGTCTACCTGGATGTGGATGACGAAGACGGCGCCCTGGATGAGACCGTATTTCATTATGCGCTCAGAGGGAATGATCCGCATACACTGGACCAACAGATCACCCAAAATAATAATCTGACCGATACTTCCTTCCTGGATGAGTATCCGCTTCTGGACGGGAGCTACAGATTCTCCATACAAGCAGAAGACAGGCACGGCCTGAGGCAGGAGGATTCCACAGTCCTGGAATTCGACATTGAGGGTGTTACTTCCATGACTGTGGACAGCGGGGCCTGGACCATGACCGGGATTCCCATGTCCGTGCTTCCGCATGATTCCCTGGGAGCGAATGCCGTTGTTTACCACTGGGTGGACGACATGGGGAATGACGATCTTTACAGCAGATACATGGGCGGAGCAGGCCTCACCATCACCCGGGGAAAGGGATACTGGATGCTCGCCGGCGAGAACAGGATTATTTCCGCTGCCTATGATGACCTTCTGAGAGACGTCTTCACCCTGCAGCTGGTGAACGGAGGACTGGGGTGGAACCAGGTGGGAAATCCCTTCCCCTACCCGGTTGATATGAACGCCAGCGGACTGACCTTCTGGTCCTGGGATCGGGAATCGGCCGACCTCAGGGACGCAAACGGAATACTGGAGCCCTGGAAGGCATACTGGGTGGAAGCCCCGGCAGACACCAGTCTGAATATCCCGGCCCGGCCGTATTTCGAGGAAAGACCAACAGCCAAAAAATCGGTTGGTTATGAAAGCCTTTCGAATTGGAGCGGAAGGCTGGTACTACGCTCGGGAGGGCTGTATGACAGGGAGAACTGTTTCGGAGTGCGGCCGCTTGGCAAAAAGGGACTGAATAATTATTCTGAGCCGCCCAAGATAGGAAGTCATGTTTCATTGTTCTTCACCGGAAAGGACGCGGATTTGGGGCATCGCCGGTATACCACGGACTTCCGGTCCTCCATCAATCCGGAGGAGGAATGGTTTCAATTCGGTATCGCGGGAAAGGACGCCGGCGGTAATTCCGCTGAACTGGAAATACAGGGACTGGAACAACTGGGCGGGAACGACCTGTATACATTCCTGGTGAATAAAACCCGGGCAGTCCAGGCGACAGGCGGAGAAACCCACTACCTGCCCCTGACCAGTGAACCGAGGTATTACTCCATTGTGGTTTCCAGTGACCCGGACTTTCCGGAAACCCTGAAACTAAAATTCCGGTTGGCTCAGAACTTCCCCAATCCGGTGAGGCATACTACCACCCTGGAATTCAGCCTGCCCTACCGTTTTGATGACCAGGGAAAGAAGATCGCTGCCGGCTATCCGGTCCATATACATCTCTTCGACCTGAAAGGAAGGATGGTGGAAAAACTGTTTACTGAGGAACTGCCGCCCGGACGGCATTCTTTCAGGTGGAGGCGGCCAAACCTCTTGCCCAGCGGAACTTACCTCTACCGGATAAAAACCGCCGGGAGACAGTCGTGTAAAAAGATGCTGCTTCTCAGGTGATGACCTCTGTCAGGCTGAGCGGTGCAGCATTATCTCACAGAGTTCAATCAAATACTCAAAATACCTGGAACGGGGAAATTCATTTATGGTATTCATGCAATAATTGATTTTCTCAATGGCCATTTCCTTGGTTTTTTTGAAGCTCCCGGTTTCATCCAGCAATTCAATGACTCTCCGGTTCCCGGGCTTGTCCGGAGTACTATTAAGCAGAGATTTCATCTCGCTTGTTTTACCTTGGTCATTGTTCTGGAAAAAGAAGATCAGAGGCAAAGTAATAAGCCCGTTTTGCAGATCAGTATTGACCTCCTTCCCCAGGTCCTCAGCTCCAATCCCGTAATCAAGCAAGTCGTCAATAATCTGAAAGGCCATCCCCATGTTTTTACCCAGCCGGGTGCATTTGCCCACCGTTTCGTCATCAAAGCCGGCCAGAAGCGCACCGCATTCGCCACAGGTCTCCCAGAGGGAGGCCGTCTTTCCATAGATAACTTCGAAATACTCATCAGCTGTGAGGTCCAGGTTCCCAGAAAGTTCAATTTCCTGGATTTCACCGGCTATCAGGCGGCTCGCCGCACGGCTGATGCTCTGGGGAATGCGCCTGTCTTTTTCATTAATAATCAATTCCAGGGCCTTTGAGAGAGCGAAATCTCCTATAAGCACAGCGATGCGCGGACCCCATTTTTTGTGTGCGGTCATTCCATTCCGGCGCATATCGCTCCCATCGATGATATCGTCGTGGACCAGGGTCGCCAGATGAAGCAACTCAATAGAGGCTGAAATCAATGCAGACCTTTCCACGGATTTCTCTCTGCCTGAGGAGGCTATCAGAAGCACAAAAGTGGCGCGCATCCGCTTACCCTTTCTGGCCACCAGTTCCACCAGG
Organism: Fibrobacterota bacterium; assembly: GCA_042567505.1. Classification (GTDB taxonomy): domain Bacteria; phylum Fibrobacterota; class Fibrobacteria; order UBA11236; family JADFYW01; genus JBHPJW01. The sequence continues at coordinate 32,839 of JBHPJW010000008.1, read as the reverse complement.
TACTTGGACAGGCTGCCGGGGGCAGTAGTCGCCACCTCATGCATTATTTCGTGGGCCCTGGTTAATTCAGGGCTGACGCTTTCCCGCAGCTTGGCCAGTGTATCCAGAAAAACAGTCTTATTCATAACAACTCAGGTAAAAAGGTTCCTAATCTAGAAAATCAGCATGGCATCGCCATAACTAAATAATCTGTACTTATTGATAAAAGCCTGCTGATACGCGTTCCGGGCCTCCCCTGTCCCGAGCAGACTGCAAACAAGCATAAAAAGCGTTGATCGTGGCCAGTGAAAATTGGTCAACAGACAGTCAACGACCCTCCATTGGTAACCGGGGTATATGAATTTGTCTGTCATTCCTGATCCTGCACTCACCCATTCCGCCTCCCCTTCAAACCCTACTGTTTCCAGAATCCTCGCCACCGTGGTGCCTACCGCCCAGATCTTTTTTCCACTTCGCTTTATCCGGTTTATGCTCTCGCAGGCCTGCGGTGATATCTCAAAATATTCCTTATGCATCAGATGCTCTTCCACATATCCTGTCTTCACCGGTAAAAAAGTCCCGGGACCCACATGCAGAGTGGATTTGATCAGCTCAATCCCTTTTTTCTCCATGTCCTTAAGCTGTCCGCGGGTCAGATGGAGGCTGGCGGTAGGGGCCGCCACTGAGCCCGGCTTTACCGCAAACACGCTCTGGTACCTGTTCAGATCATGGTCATCGGGTTTTCTTTTTATGTATGGCGGAATCGGCGCTTTGCCTATTTGGTCCATATATAACTGGAACTGCCCGGCGCTGAGGGGGAACTCAATGATCCTGTTTCCAGAGGGCAATACGTCCCTGATAAAACCGGAGAAGCCGGGATCGAAATGAATCACCGCGTCCGGCCGGCACCGCTTGCCGGGCCTAACCATGGCCTCCCACCTTACGGGAGACCCTTCCCTATCCCGGCGGAGAAGAAGTATCTCCACTTTGGCCCCGGAAGCTGACGTACCGAACATCCTGGCTGGAATGACGCGGGTATTATTCAATACCAGGCCGTCCCCCGGTGAAAGATAGGTGATGAGATTCCTGGTGTGGTCATGCACATGCCTGCCCGGTTCACTGCGGGAAATAACCATCATCCTGGAATCGCCCCTGGCCATGGGCCTCTGGGCTATTTGAGATTCCGGAAACTCGAAATCAAACTGGGAAAGTTGTAGCATGTTGTTAAGGGTTCATAGCAGATTCAAGTGTGAGTTGTGAGGTACGAGGTGTGAGGGAAAGGTTGGATTTTTTTCCGTCACTTCGAGCCGCCCGGATGCTTTACATCCATTGCTTTGGGCGAGTCGAGAAGTCAAAACAGACGTCATGATTTGCCGGTTCAAACGTAGTATGGTTTTGTTGCTCATAAACCTATTCACAGATTAGGAGGTGTGAGGTATCTGGGCTATGCCAGTCCCTGATCGGCTGTTTTGATTTCTCGACTTCGTCCTCCTTCGCACTTCGTGCTTCGGAGGACTTCGCTCGAAATGACGGCGATGGATCCGTCCTCAAACCTCCTTCCCTAACTTCTCAGTCTTAGACTCCAGAATCTTGACAAGCATACAGAACGCACCCGGATCCTCCCGCATACTGATCCGGCAATTTTCCAGCCCCGGAGAAAGTACTTGTACCTCTTGTCCCTTGTGGTTACGCAGGCCGGTTGCCTGAAAAAGATCGCTTCCCGCCGGGGTCACCGCTTCCAACCGATCCCCTTCCTCAACACATCCCTTCACTGAAATGAGCGCCTGCCCCGTGACCTTGTCGTACCCTCTGACAACTGCGGCCACTTTTGCAGATTCAGACAAGACACGGGTAGTAGCATAATTTTGGGCCGGTTCCTTGTTACGGCCATAAAAACCGGGAAAATACCCCCTGCTGTCCAGCTTGTCGAGGGTTTCCCTGTGCTCCGGGCTGATACCGTTTCCGGTCTCCAAATCATCCACCGCCCCTTTGTAACTGCGGACCGCCTGGCACAGGTAATACAAGGACCGGGTCCTTCCTTCGATTTTAAAAGATACCGCTCCCGCGTCCCGCAACTGTTCAAGGTAGTCTATTGCGCAAATATCCCTGGAACTCAGAATATAGGCGCCGTACTGGTCTTCATCCAGATGCATCAGGTCAGCCCCGGCATTTTCCTGCTCCTTAAGGTAGAATTCACCATCAACAGGAACATAACGGTCGCTTTGCCGCTCATTGCCGGCATAGAGCTGGTACTTGTACCTGCAGGCATTCGAGCACACACCCTGGTTGCTGTCGCGATGACTTAGATAATTGGAAAGCAGGCACCGGCCGGAATAGGCCATGCAGACAGCGCCATGTACAAAGACTTCCAGCTCCACTTCCGGGACCTTTTCGTGGATCAGCTTAATTTCACTTATGTTTAATTCCCGGCTGAGGATAATTCTGCTGATGCCCAGTTCATACCAAAACCGGGCTGTTACCCAGTTTGTGCAATTGGCCTGAACAGATAAGTGAATTGCCTGACCGGGAAAATTCCGGCGCACAAATTGTATCATCCCCGGATCGGTCATGATGAGGGCATCCGGCCCCAATTCCATATAGTCGTACAGAGAACGTTTAAAAGACTCAACCTTATTATTGTGAGGAATGATGTTTGATGTCAGATAAAAGCGTTTTCCCTGTGTATGGACATAATCAATGGCTTCAGCTATATCATCAAGCTCCTTAAAACCGTTTTCCCGTGCCCTCAATGAAAACCGGGGTTGGCCTGCGTAAACAGCATCCGCGCCAAATGCCAGGGCATACTTGAGTTTTTCGGTATTTCCGGCCGGGGCGGTGAGTTCAGGTTTCTTCATGCTCAAAAATTAATAAGTGGGAACAAAGCAAGAATTAATGTTCTCCGGTACAATCTGCACCGTGCCGGCAAAAGAGTGTTGCCCCATATCTTTCTTTGTTAAGCTCTGCATGATTAACCTCTATCTATAGCAAAGCCGGAACGAGAAATCAATAAAGAAGGCATTTTTTGGAGTGGCAGAGAAATAAATCCACCTTTCGTACCTTTGGAGAATTTTCTTTCGGATGCAAACCATTCTAAAGGGTCTATTATCATGATCATCACCCCTCTGATCCAATTATTAAATGATTAACACAACAGTATGTTTTTTAACGCGTTGTAAAACTCTTCTGTTGAGATAAAATCCTGAAAAATGATCACCAGCCAAACAATTGGCATGGGGCTGTGACAGCCCGGTTTATCCTGTGCCAGTCCCAATCAGCTATCGACACCCTCCCTTTTTATATCATTTAAGCAGGAATATGTGTTTGAACTGCTTTTAAATCTATATTAGGACGAGGACTTCATAATGAATACAGTGCTTTCAAAGGAATATCTCTGAGTTAAAGGAGGTGGGAAATATGCTAGGTGGATTAGGCCCCATGGAATTGACAATTATCCTTCTTATCGTGTTGTTGATATTTGGAGGAAAAAAAATCCCTGAAATAGCAAAAGGATTGGGAAAGGGAATTAAGGAGTTCAAATCAGCCCAAAAGGAACCCAATAAACTCGAGGAAGATGAGAACTCAACGGAAAAAACTGAAAAAATAGAAGAAAAGCCAAAAGACTCCTGATGAAAATCCGTTGTCTGGTGTTATCGCCCCCGATCCTAAGAGGTTGAAAAAGTCCGGTATCACCCTTCATCTCAATAGCATATGCCGCACGCACGGCAAAATACTCACAACCCATGTTTTTTTTGCCCGGTTTTTCACTGCCTCGCAGGCCAAAGAGGTGCTGATTCGGATTACCGGCTTATTAGTATTTCACACCATGTATTATGATGTTCATCACTCATTGGTTAAACAAGTCCATCCAACCCAAAAGCCTGCAAAGTTTTAACCCTCTCTATCCCCTAAGAACAATAAAAACATGGCAATGAATCATTACCTTTCCAGATTGCCGCAACTGGCCAGGGATTCCATCACGCGATATTTTAAACAGGAAGATGAGATCCCGCCTGTCCCAGATGCTCTTAAAAAGTTCCGGGCAGGCACTTTTATTACCATCTACACACCTTCCGGGGAACTGAGAGGCTGTGTTGGCACTATTGCTCCCTCCTGCGGCGATGTCTGGGCCGAGACCTTTGCCAACGCGAGAAAATCGGCCTTTGAGGACCCACGTTTTCCTCCCCTAAAAGCCGAAGAGCTTGTTGAAGTTACTTTTGAGGTATCCGTCCTCCATGCTGGTGAGCTTCTGCCGGACAGCGCTGAATTAAATGAGATGCTGGATCCGGAATTGTATGGAATAATTGTACGCAATTCCTCGGCGAAACAAGCCCTGCTTCTTCCAGGAATTGAAGGCGTTGTCAGCTGGCAACAGCAAGTAAGCATTTGCCGGCAAAAAGGCAACATGGATCGAACAGAAAAAATCACTATCGAGCGCTTTAAGGTCGATAAATTCATGGAAGAAAAATAAATTAACTGTAATGAAACCCATTCCTCTTTATAAACGTGTGAGATCACTTCCAGCGCTTACCGTGTTGACCTGTTTGTTCCTTGGCGCAAGCGGGACAATGGCCCGAAAGCCGAAACACCAACTCCCCCAAAGGGAAGAAAAACTGGGAACTCTTGCGATTATGGACCTGGTAGACCTTTCCAACAACCGCACCATACCGACCCTCTCAAATAAATTGAGGATAAAATTAACCAGGCTGAAGCGATGGGACGTCCTCTCCAGGGACAAACTCAAGGAAGTCCTTGGTAAGTACGACAAGGATCTGAACACTGCCTGCAATAATCCTCAATGCGCTTTTGAATACGGAAGCCTTATCCAGACTAATTACCTGCTGTACGGCACAGCCACCCGTTTCCGCGGAATAGGCATTCTTACTCTGAAGTTGTTAAACGTGCATACTGCAAAAATAGTGTGGTCGCGCATTTTATCCTCCAAAAGCGGAACATCCGCCATGGAAGCCACTTTTTCCACATTGAAATATGAACTCTCCCTCGCCACCATCAAGGACAAGCAGGATGATCGCAACATCCTGGCGATTATGGATTTAAGCGACGGTTCACTGCAGGCAAAAATTCTCTTTGAGCGCATTATTACCCACGCCTATTCCAATGACCACTACAAGGTGATGAGCCAGACCGAGGTGGATGAACTCACTTCTGTTCTGGAAATTAAACCGGAATCAATCCTGAGTTCCGTTGATAATATGGGGGAAATCGGTGATAAACTCGGAGCGAACTACGTTTTATTCTCTCAATTCAAGACCACAGGCATAAATTATAAGCACAGCATGGTGCTTTATGACGTTGAGGAGAAATCAGTTCTGCTTTCCATGCCGCCGCAGCCTCAGGCCAGCTTCTGGGACATGCTGGTGATGGAAAAAAATTTTTTTACCGGTCTGGCGCGGCTCAAAACGCTCAAGCTTCCCCCCAGTAATTAAACCCTGGACAGTTACCGTTAAGGATGGCCATGCCCGTTTTAGTAACAGGTGATGGCAACATAATGGCCAGGAAAAGCCAATAACAGTGGCTAACGTTATTTCAAACGCTAACCCGTCTATTGCATGGACATCGTTACCGTCAACAAAATACGCAACCGTTGCCTCAAAGCGGACTAGAAGCCCTTCATAAGATTATACTGGTTGTGAGAATCCGGCAGGGCCTCAACGACTTTATCTATCTTCAACTTTGCCAGATCAACCTGGTAGATCTCATCTTCAGAGAGTTTCTCTCCTTTCTCATCGCTGAGAACAGAGACCACAGGCCGGTCAAACTGATTATTGTTTGACTGGATCACTTTTCCTACCCTGCCGCTCTTAAGCTTAACCAGCGAACCTATCGGAAACAGGCACATATAGGAGACGAAGTTTTTCGTATGGAACAGGTCTAATTCACCGTGGTTTGCCATGTATATGATCATCTCCATGGCTTTGTAGGGCTTGACACGCTCCCTGTATGTCCTGGGCACGATAAGGGCGACATAGATATCCGCTATAGCAGTAATCTTACTGTAGTTATGAATTAGTTTCTTTCCCCGGTTTTTCGGGTATCCGGTTTTATTCAATTTCTCATGATGCTGGTAGAGCGCTAGCTTCACAGCTTCGGGCACGTCGGAAAGCCCATCCAGCACGTAATATCCCACTACCGGATGTTTATAAATCTCGAACCGTTCGTCCCCTGCTAATTTTCCAGACTTGAACCGGACGTCCTCTGATATCATAAGCATCCCGATGTCCGCCATTAGGGCGGCGCACCCTATCTCTATTACCTGGAATTTGGAATAACCCGAGGCAGTAGCGATGTTCAAAGCTACTATGCACCTGTTGAGAACGTGATGGTATAAGTATTCCTCATCAGAAGATCTCAGGTTGGACAGGTTCATGAGGATAGCCTTATCGGTAACCAGAGTAGTGATAAAACTTTCAATATGGGTCCTGAGGAATGCGAAAGACACTCTTTGCCCCTCCCGGAACTTTCTGTAAATGGTTTTTACAATCTCAAGGGCCCTGAAATAGCTCCTCAGTGTGTTTTGCTTATATTCCAGGGTACGATCTTTGGGAGAAAGTTGGGTGAGGACTCTGGCCAGTGATTCTCCCTGTGGAAGATCATTAACCACGGACTTTTCCAGCCTCCTGTCCAGGGCCTTGACCGCTTCGGTTCCCAGCACATCTTTCAGACCGCTCTGGCCATAGGGCAGACTCCGGAGTTTGTCCAAGGTCAGTTTCTCGCCACCCCCTCCGGCCTCCGCATTTTCCTGAAGATCCTTGTCCGAATCCTCTGTTAAGTCCAGCTCCACATCAGAGAGGTTCTTCAGGTACTTGCTTATCTCATCTAACAATCCCTCAGCCTCGTTATTTTCTTCGTTCATATAGTGTTTTTCTTTTTTTCATGACCGGTGAAAATTGCTCGTTTCCTTAAGCTCACCCTTTTTGTCCCTTTTCAAAAAGAGGTCTTTCCTAATTTAGTATATAACCGCTGATATAAATATGGAAGTACCAAGTGGAAATCCTGCCATTCTAAGGAACCGGATGGCGCGCTTTATGGAGTTTTTCCTCTTAAAAAAGATTATACCATTTATGCTTTTTGAAAACAAGCGTGAATTCAATGACCGGGAGGACGCAACAACTGGTAATCCTGCTTTGGATATTTGACTTTAAATTAGTTACATTTGCCCGGCATTATTTGCATAGGAAGGACTCTTTTATGTTCAGAAAAGAAATCAAAGTGCTGGACTGCACTATCCGCGACGGCGGCCTGATGAACAACTGGCAATTTGACGATGACTTTGTGCGTGCCGTCTACCAGGCATGCGTGGATGCCGGCATCGATTACATGGAAATCGGATACCGCAGCAGCGAGTCAGCGTTTTCCCGGGACGAAAACGGGCCATGGAAATTCTGCGATGACAAAGATATCCAGAGAATAGTAGGTGAAAACCAGACCGACCTGAAACTGTCCGCCATGGCGGACATCGGCAGGATTGATTTCGACGACATCCCCCCCAGGGAAGAAAGCCTTCTGGACATGATAAGGGTGGCCTGTTATGTCCATCAGGTCGATAAAGCCATTGCCCTGGCAGAGCATTGCATGGACAAGGGATATGAAGTCACCATAAACCTCATGGCCATATCCAAAGTGATAGAGCGGGATTTAGACGAAGCTCTCAATGACATTTCAAAGTGCCGGGTCCCCATGTTTTATCTGGTGGACAGCTTCGGATCATTGTACTGTGAACAGATAGAGGCGCTTACTAAAAAGTACATGAGCGCCCTGCCGGGAAAAGTTATCGGCTTCCACGGACATAACAATATGCAGCTGGCCTTCGCCAACACCATAGAAAGCATAATCCACGGCTGCAATATCCTGGACGGTTCTCTCCTGGGAATTGGACGCGGTGCAGGCAACTGCCCGCTGGAACTTCTTATAGCATTTTTAAAAAACCCGAAATTCAGTCTCCGCCCCCTGCTCAATGTCATCCAGGGACAGCTTATCCCCATACAAAAAAAGATCTCATGGGGATATCACATGCCCTACCTGCTTACAGGCGCTACAAATGAGCACCCGCGCAGCGCCATGAAATGGATGGGCTCCAAGGACAGGGATGACCTTGTCGGATTCTATGACAGCATTAATGACATATATGAGCTGTAGCAGGGAAGAATAACCTTATTCGGCCAGGGTGGTGACACCCGATAGGAAATCGGTGAGGTTAATAGGTAAAGGTTGCCATGACTGTTTCGTTTTTCCGCAAAGTCCGTCCTCTATAAAACAAGAGCCAATACCTTTATTGGTGTTCATACATAACTGGAATCCGCCGAGTTAACTGAACCCAGAGACGTCCTATAACTGTTTCTTGTAGCTTAGGAGGTCAACACCGGAGGTGGTCCCGTTCTCCAGATATTCCTCATACTGCTGATATATTTTATACCGCTCAAGTATTTCTTTTACGTAATTATAGGGTTCCTCCCCCCTGCAGTACCCATAGCGGACGACGTTGTCATAAAAATATTTCCTTTCGGATTTTTTCAACAAATACTCCGCTACATTATCCGCCCAGATATCAGGGTCCTTGCCGAATTTCTCTGCCAATCTTCTGGCGTCCTCGATATGTCCTTTTCCGGCGTTGTAAGACGCCAGGGTGAATTTCAACTGTTCCCCGGGATCGGGAACGTTCTTCCAATACGCATAGAGGAGTTTCAATAATTTCACACCGGCCTTTATGCTTTCCCTGGGATTCTTGGGGTGTTTTATCCCTAATTCCTCAGCTGTTGAAGGAAGCAACTGCATCACTCCTACGGCCCCTGCCCAGGAAACGGCCCTGGAATCGAACTTTGATTCCTGAAAAGCCACCGAAGCAAGCAGCTTCCAATCCCAACCCAGGTCTTTACTGTACAGCTTAAAAAGCGAATCGTAGGGCGACAGCTTCCCGCCGTTTATGGATAAATAATCGCTTGACATGCGCCTGGCAAAAGCCCGGCTGCTTTTAAAATACTTGCTGTAAATCACATTAAAGGTTGGATCTTTGCCGGTCTTGATATTCCTGAGCCATTCGTTGATTTCCTCTAACAATTGCGGGGAGTTTTTTCTCACCGCCCAGGCAATCTTCTGCGGGAAGCTCAAGGGTGTTTTCGCGTCCAGGTTTGTATAATAGGTCTCATAACCCCGCACCAGGTTTTCATCCGCGACGGTGTAATCAATAGTGCCTTCAGCCACCATCTTGATAAGGAAGGCGGTTTCCATTTCTTCTGAAACCTTGGCAATTTTTATTCTCCCCCCAATTTCCTGTGATAGATTCACAAGCCGGCGGTTGTAAGAAGATTTCTGCTGAACATGAATTTCCTTATCAACAAGTTGAAGCGGGCTGCGGACCACCCGCTTATCAATTTGGTGCCTTTTCAGCTTTCTCCATCCTTCAGGTTTTCGTTGTATCAGCATCTGACGGGTAGTGCTGTGGTTATCGGTAAAGGCGACTTTTTCAGTTCCCTCAAGAGTCACTTTCATGCTGGCCGCTACAATATCACCCTCACCCGTATGGAGCATTTCATACAGTTCTTCCCAGGTTCTGGGAACTTTCACCTCCAATTCCACCATCAGATGCTCAGCCAAACGATTCAGCAGATCATACTCATATCCCATGGGCTGGCCTTTGTAAATGAAATAACTGCTGGGATCATAACGGCAGAGGGCTGTCAACTTTCCTTTCCTTTGAATCTCGAGCAGGTCAAATTTTATCTGCCCCTGGGGCGGTGGCTGATAAGGCTCTCTTTCTGAACAGGAAAGGAGCCACGAGAAAATCAAAAAAGCGGCCACTAACCGAAAACCGGAGTATTGGTTGGAAAAATTCATTTGCTCCCCAGAGTCTAATAACTGCTCTTCAACTTTGGCACAGAACTGCAAGCATGAGCAGTAACGCTTCTCCTATCCATTATACCGCAATTCAGGTCGTTTTTCCAGGTTTTTGAGTATTCCCAAGCAACGAACCATCTTGCCGGAGCGTGGAGTTTGGGTCGCATAACGCATTATCATTCAATAGGTTATGAAGTTAACCTAATTTTAAAAAATATGGCTTTGAGCACAGTTGATATGAGGGCTTTTGCTTAAACGAAAGTGGAATATCTGAAGAAATTCAGGACCGGCGATTAAAATGTCGCCATCTGCCCGGACTTGTATCTTGACCAGTAGTCCCTTGTCATTTCCAGGACCTTGGGGGCCAGGATAACACTTCCGATAATGTTGGGGAAAGCCATACTCAATATCAGCAGATCGGTGAACAGCAACACGTCCTCCAGGGTATTTACTGCCCCGAACACAATGAAGAAGATAAAAACAAGACGGTATAGTAAAATTGTCTTAAGCCCGACTCCTTCCTGAATATGGTCCAGAAGATATATCCAGGCACGCTCTCCATAGTAACACCAGGAAATCATGGTTGAATAGGCAAAAAGACCGATACATCCGGTAAGCACATAGGGGAACCAGGTAATTACCGTTCCATAGGCGTAGGTCGTCAGAGCGACCCCGGCTTGCTGAGGAATGGCCGGATCCTTCCATGCGCCGCTGATAATGACCACAAACGCCGTCATGGAGCATACGATTATGGTATCAATGAACGGTCCGATCATGGCCACAATTCCTTCCCGGACAGGTTCGTCCGTCTTGGCTGCGGCATGGGCAATGGCTGCGCTTCCCAGCCCTGCTTCGTTTGAAAATGAGGCTCTTTTTATTCCCCAAACCAGCACTCCCGCCACTCCGCCATAGAAGGCGTTATCGGTAAACGCCATCCTTACTATCAAATAGAGAGCATTGGGAATTTCTTTGAAATTTGTCAATATGATAAAAACTGAAGCAATGACGTATATGCCTACCATAATAGGAACAACCCTGGAAGTGGCCGCGCCAATCCTTTTTATGCCTCCCAGAATCACCACACCCACCAGGGTGGCAACAGTGACCCCTATTCCAAATGATGTGGCGCTTACTTCAGCGAACCCCAGATTCATGACCGCCCCATGAGGCAGCTTAAACGTCGAAACAAAAGCCTCAACAGTCTGATTTATCTGGAACATGTTGCCACCGCCAATTGCCCCTCCAATTACGAAAAAGGCAAACATCAAACCCAGAACTTTACCGAGGATCCCCCAACCCTTTCCCTTTTCCCTCAGCCCCAGGTCCAGGTAATACATGGGACCGCCCGATACCGTTCCATCAGCGTTAAATTTGCGATACAGCTGGGAAAGCGTGCAACTGGAAAATTTGGCACTCATGCCAAACACCGCGGTTAAAACCATCCAGAAAACCGCTCCCGGACCGCCCATCTGAATGGCAATGGCAACCCCGGCAATATTGCCCAATCCAACCGTGGCGGAAAGGGCGCTGGTCAGGGCCCGGAAATGGGTGATTTCACCCTTGTGATCGGGTTTGTCATATTTTCCCATTATAACGGCCACTGAATGTTTGAATCCCCGGATATTGATAAAACGAAACCAGAAAGTAAAGAACAGTCCCCCGAATAAAAGCACAGCAACCATGAGGGGAAACGTAATGGTTTGAACTATATTCGATCCGTCCGCCCCCATAACGGAAAGGCCTTCCTCATCTACTTTTTCAACCTTAATCAACCCAAAAGCCATGTCAAAAAACAGTATTTCCAGGGCGACTCCGTTGAATTTCGCCAATATGGAAGGTTCTTTTTCAGGTTCCCGCGCAGAATTATCGGCATTTTCCTCAACTGGAGCCTCCGGAACGGATTCCACATGAGCGGTATCAAACACCTCCCCCATAGCGGATTGGCTTGATTTCAGCAGGGAATCTGATATCATGGCAGAATCATGGGAGGACTGGATTGTGCCTGATTCCTGACTGAATGATCCGGAGATGATGGCGAAAACCAGAATAATTGAGGCGGTGATATGATTTTTCATGGCAGAATACCGGTTGAAGTGATTGAGGTAAAAAAAATTAGGTTTATCGCAAAATGTGGGCAATAGGTTTAGTTGGGCTGAAGATTGAGTTGTGAGGTTTCATTAGAATTGAACATTCCACCTACAATTGGTAGATTGCCCCTGAAAAATGCTTTAATTTGATGATATGGACCAATATGTTATAGCCCTGGATGGAGTCAGCGGATCAGGAAAAAGCAGCACCGCCCGAAGAGCTGCTGAAGTTCTCGATATCCTCTATTTAGATACCGGAGCCATGTATCGCACGGTAACCCACCTTTGCCAAAAAAACAACATCCCTCCCACAAATTTGCATAAAGCGACGGAATTTACCAGAAATCTACAATTTGACGTTTCTGCCAATGGACAATTTCTGGTTAACGGAGAAGATGTTTCCGGGCTAATAAGGCTGCCCCGGGTAAACGAAGAGGTTTCAGATTACAGCGCTATACCGGGAGTCAGGGAAATCGTCGTTGACATACAGAGGGAAATAGGTAACTCTCGCAGTTCCATTCTGGAAGGAAGGGATATAGGTACTGTGGTTTTTCCTGACGCCAAATTTAAGTTTTTCCTCTGGGCTTCTCCTGAGGTAAGGACCGAACGCAGGATCCGGGAATTGCAGGAAAATGGAATTCTAGCTGATTACAAGGAAGTCCTGGCCAACCTGAACGAAAGAGACAGGAAAGACTCCAGCCGCCGGCACAGTCCATTGACAAAGGCGGAGGATTCTATTTTTATTGATACTTCTCATTTGAATTTTGAGCAACAGGTCCGAAAAATAACCGACATGGTTTCCCGGATTTGCATGAAAACAAACTAACTTTAAACCTGATTAACAGAAACCATTAACCTTAACGAAAAAAACTCAACGCTCATAAAGCCTCATCTTTCGCCATGGAGGTTTTTTCTCCGGGAAGGAAAACAGAAAGCGGTTCATTAATATAACTGATTCTTGAAGAGAGCTGCATATTGTTGAGAATAAAACAGAAGGAACATAAATGACAAAACTCTTATATGGAACAGAGGAGGAATTACAGGAAATCGAATCGGTAACCGCTTTCCGCTCAGAAAAAGAAATCACCGAAACATTCCCGGAATATGAGGGTACCCTGGTCGGACTGGAAGAAGGCAAAATAGTCAAAGGGGAAATAGTACGGGTTACGGATAATGACGTGTATGTGGACGTTCGTTTCAAATCCGAAGGTATCATTCCCCGCTCGGAATTCAAGGATACCGATGATTTAACGCCGGGCACCCAGGTGGAAGTCTGCCTGGAGCAGATTGAAGACAAAGACGGTCAGATCATTTTATCAAAGGCCCGGGCCGACTTCCTCAAAGTCTGGGATGAAATCAATGAAGCATATGAAAGCGGAAAAAAGATAAAGGGCAAAGTAGTCAGGAAAATAAAAGGAGGAGTAATCGTAGACGTGGTGGGGATCGAAACCTTCCTGCCTGGCTCCCAAATCGATTTACGGGCTGTACCCGACCTGGACTCCCTGGTGGGCCAGACCATAGAAGTCAAAGTAATCAAGGTCAACAAAATAAGGAGAAATATTGTAGTTTCCAGGCGCATTATCCTGGAGACCGAACGCTCTCAGATGCGTAATGAAATCATTGAAACCCTGGAAATAGGCCAGACCAGGGAGGGAACCGTTAAGAATATCACTGACTTTGGGGCATTTGTTGATTTGGGCGGTGTTGATGGCCTCCTGCACATCACAGACATGTCCTGGGGAAGGGTCAATCACCCTTCCGAAGTAGTCAAACTGGGAGAAAAAATCCAGGTGGTTATACTCGATTTCAATGAAAAGAAGGAAAGAATATCTTTGGGAAGAAAACAACTGAACGATCATCCCTGGAAAAACGTCTCTTCCAAGTTTCCCGAGGGAAGCACGGTTAAAGGAAAAATCGTCTCCATCACAGATTACGGCGCGTTCATGCAAATTGATGAGGGCATCGAGGGATTGATCCATATTTCTGAGATGTCCTGGACCCAGAATATCAAGCATCCCTCCCAGATTCTCAAGGTCGGAGACGTAGTTCAAACCCAGGTCCTCAAACTGGATGAAACCAATCAGAAAATTTCCCTGGGACTGAAACAGACCACTCCAGATCCGTGGGAAGGAATTGAAGAAGAACTTCCCGTCGGCTCAAAGGTTACGGGAACCATACGCAACCTGGCCGCTTTCGGAGCTTTTATCGAGATAAAGGAAGGGGTGGACGGCCTGATTCATGTATCAGACATGTCCTGGACTAAAAAGATAAATCATCCATCCGAAATCCTGAAGAAAGGTGATAAAGTCGATTTGGTAATATTAGCGGTAGACAAAGAGAAACGGCGCATATCCCTTTCCATGAAACACCTTCATGATGATCCATGGGAAACCATCATGCAAACCCTTCCCAAGGGTACTGAAATCAAAGGCAAAGTAATCCGTCTGCTGGACAGAGGCGCTGTGGTCCAGTTGGATAATGACATGGAGGGTTTTATCCCGAACAACAAGCTCACCTCTGAGAAAATCAAAAAGGCAGGTGATATATGTAAAGTTGATGATGAATTACCGGCTGTGGTAACGGATATTGATATCAGCAACCGCAAACTCACCCTGAGCGTTGTAGATTATTTTAAAAACAAGGAAGACGCTGAATGGAAAGAATACCTGGAAACCCATCCCGTCCCAAAAACCAGCATAGGTGATGAGGTCGACCTCGAACAGCATAATTCATAGGGTTCGCAGAGGTCAGTAGTCAGGTGTCAGGAATCAGGAGTCAGATTATATACTAACCAAACTGATCCCTGATCCCTGACTACTTACTCCTCATAGGCCTAAGGAGATCAATGAAAGTTGGCGTATTTGATTCAGGCATGGGTGGCCTTACCATACTGCAGGACCTGCGGCAGCATGCGCCCCAATACCACTACCTGTACCTGGGGGACAATGCCAGGACTCCGTACGGCAATCGTTCTTTCGAAACTATCCTGAAATTTTCCGAGCAGGCCGTAGATTTTCTTTTTCAACAGGACTGCCAGATAATCATCATAGCCTGCAACACTTCTTCCGCAAAGGCCCTGCGCACCATCCAGCAGAGATATCTGCCCGGCAATCACCCCGACCGAAGGGTGCTGGGCGTCATCCGCCCCTCGGTGGAACGGGTCCCACGCCACAGCAGTACCAAAACGGTTGCGGTCTGGGCCACGGCCGGTACAGTGCAATCGGACAGCTACGGGATTGAATTCAAGCATATCGCGCCCGATTTCACCATAATACAGCAGGCCTGCCCGTTGCTGGTGCCTTTGATTGAAAACGGGGAACTGGACAACGAAGGCCTCAGCTTCTTTATTCGCAAATACTGGAAAGAGACTGTTTCCCAGTCAGATAACATCGACGTGCTCCTGCTGGGCTGCACCCACTACCCTATCATATACCGGCAGATCAAGGAACTTCTCCCTCCTTCCGTCACCGTCCTTAACCAGGGCAAGTTGGTGGGACCGAGTTGGAAGGATTACCTGGACCGGCACAGGGAACTGGAACAGAAGCTGGACAGGACTGAAAAAACAGAATTCCTTACCACTGACAGGCCGGAAAACTTCAACTACCTGGCCGAAATCTTTCTGGGACATCCCGTCTCAGCCAGAAAAGTTGAATTGTAGTTCATTTTAGGAGCCTGAATGGCCGGTGGTCAGAAATCAGTAGTCAGGAATCAGATAATATTGTCATTCCGGCGAAAGCCGGAATCTTGCCAAAGAACACTCGAACCAGAATTTATTTTAGCAAGACGCCGGGTCGGTCCGTCCTCCGCAGTAACAGCTTCTTTAGTACTAGGATTCTTACTGTTACGGAGGATGGATGCCCGGTGTGACATACTATGGTGACTGACCTCTGCCCCCTGACTACTGAATCCTCATTTTACTGCCTGGAATCCTTTGTCCTTGACTAAAAACAATCAAGATCTATATTAGCACCTTGGTTTAAAAAAAGGCGAATGAGCATGCCCAGAAGGCAGATAAACGTAAGCAAATGGCAGGACTATCGTGGAAAAGGCGACGGGATCCTTGTTTATATTAATTCAAGCTCGAAATCCCACTGGCCGGTCCGCGATGTCATCAATGAGTATAAAAAGGGATTCCAGGCAGATCCCAGTTACGAGACCGGAACCTACAATTTTCTTACCTGCTCAAATTCCAAATTAGGCGTCTCCGCCTACAAGAACCGACGGAGCTACTTTTTGTTCGGCACATCCTACCAGGGGCCCACTGAGGAATATCGTGGAAAATACCTGATAATTGGATACATGCGCATAGATAAAGTACTGGATGTCCGCAAACGGCATGTCCATAAGTGGATGGAACAGGGAGAAGAGTCGGAAAGTCCCACCTGTGTCGATCTGCAGGAGTGCTACGGTTTTTATTCAGACCATATGAACTTTTACGATCTGGGCGACTGTTTTGAACTTAATGAAGAAGTAATGAAAGGATGGGGTTATAAGGGCCGTGTCGCCAAACACATGAAGTTGACCCTGTCCGTGGAAAATACCAAGACCATCCTCGATCATTTCGCTTCCAAAACACCAAAAAACGATGAGTACATGCAGGCGGTAGAATCCCTGAACGCCAAAAAAGAGGAGTTCCTGGCCGAGCAGAAAAGACTGGAGCAGGAAGAGGAAGACGAGTGGTAGATTCTCCGGAAATTCACCCATTCTGAAGTCAAGAATTCCTGCTCAACATTTAGAAAACCTTTTATTTGACAGAATGTGCAGGATTGGCTGGACAAAAAAAGCCTGTCAATCTTTTTACGCAATCCCCATTTCATCCAAAAAATTTATGCTCCCTCTCATTAAGCAATGAGCCTTGTTATTGAATGATTTCAGCTTCATAACTGTTCAGAGGATCATTCTGTCATCCGGTTAGTTTTTGATATTAAATGACACTGCCCCGGGAACATTGTTTAGTTTTTTATGATTTACATGATCACCCAATATCATTACTTTCAGTTAAAACAAAGCCTGTTCAAACGGTAAATCCTGTTTAAAAAAATCTTTGCGCCAGTATGAGTGAATCAGTTAAAAACCGCATTGACGAGCTCAGGAAATCCATTAACCGGGCCAACCGGATGTATTACAAACTCGGGCAATCTCCCATGTCCGACGAAGAATATGACGCGCTTTATCGCGAACTGCAAGAATTGGAAAACGCTTACCCTGAACACCTGGATCCTGATTCTCCTACCTTGCGAGTGGGCAATGATCTCACTCCGGGGTTTCCCAAAATCACCCACCAATATCCGTTGTTGAGTATCGGAAACACCTATTCCGAGGATGAACTCAGGGACTTCATCCGGCAAGTGGAAGAGAAAATACCGCCGTCCGAGCTGGAATACGTGGTGGAGCTTAAAATCGATGGTGCGGCACTCAGCCTGGTGTATGAAGATCGCAGACTCGTTCATGCCGCAACCCGCGGTGATGGAGAAACGGGAGATGATATTACCGCTAACGCCCGAGCCATTCATTCCATTCCGGTGAAACTGCCCGGGGACATGCCGGCCGGCCGCTTTGAGGCCCGTGGAGAAGTGTATATGTCACTTACTAATTTCAAAGAGCTGTATGAATACACCCAACAGATGATGGGACAGGAACTGCAGAATCCCCGCAACACCGCCGCAGGCAGCCTTAAAATGAAAGATCCCAGAGTGGTTGCCCGTCGCAAACTGGATTTTTTCGCCTATGCCGTAGTTGGAAAAAATTCCGAATCCTCCCATTGGCAGAATCTGGAAATGCTTGAACAAGCGGGCTTTCCAGTTAATCCCAACCGCAAACTGGCCGCTTCTTTAGAAGAGATAATCGCATTCTGTCATTATTGGGAGAAACAGAGGGACTCCCTTGATTACAACATAGACGGCATGGTCATCAAGGTAAATCGCCTCATCCAGCAGCAGAGAATCGGTCATACCGCAAAAAGTCCCAAATGGGCCATAGCTTATAAATTCAAGGCCCAGGCGGTTGAAACTGTGCTCAGGTCCGTCAGTTTCCAGGTGGGACGGACAGGCGCCATAACTCCGGTGGCGAATCTGGCGCCGGTGACGCTGGCCGGGACCGAGGTAAAACGCGCGACGCTCCATAACTTTGATGAAATCCAAAGACTGGGTATACGGAACGGGGACGCAGTCATGGTGGAAAAAGGCGGTGAAATCATTCCCAAAATCACCCGGGTGATAATAGAAAAGCGCGGCAGCGGCACCAGTCCCGTCATTCCCCCTGCGAACTGCCCGGCATGTGGAGCCGTCCCCACAAAAGCGCCGGGTGAAGTGGCGCTCAAATGCGATAATCTGCAGTGTCCTGCCCAGGTACAGCGCGCCATAGAGCACTTTGTGAGCAGGAATGCCATGAACATAGAACACGTGGGGCCCTCCCTCATCCAGCAACTGCTGGCGGCAGGTCTGATACACAACATCGCCGGCCTCTTCAGGCTGGATCGCCGGAAGCTATGCGGCCTGGAGCGCATGGCGGAAAAAAGCGCCCTGAACGTGCTGGACAGCCTTGAAAAAAGCAAGTCTCAAAGCCTGGAAAGAGTTGTGTTGGGGCTGGGCATAAGATATATAGGCAAAACAGCTGCAAAAACGCTTGCCCAGGCATTTAAAAGCCTGGACGGCATCATCGGCGCCTCACTTGAAGAACTTGTCGCGGTTAATGAAATCGGTGAGCGCATGGCCAAAAGCGTGATCGATTATTTCAGCGACCCTGGGAATCAAAACATGATACAGGAGCTCCGCAAGCTGGGACTCAATTTTAATTATACCGGATCAACCCATGAGATTGCGTCTTTGGCCGGGAAGACTTTTGTACTCACCGGCAGCCTGTCCGGCATGACCAGGGATGAGGCCAGGGAAAAAATAGAGTCCGCCGGAGGGAAAGTCTCCTCTTCCGTCAGTAAAAAAACAGGTTTTGTGGTGGCCGGAGAGGCCGCGGGAGGGAAGCTGGCCAAAGCGCAGAAACTAGGAATTACTGTGCTGAGCGAAAAGGAATTGCTGGAAATGCTCAGTGGAAATTAACCGGGACTAATACCCGGATATTATTATTTGCCGCTATTGTGAGGGGGGGGAAATGAGTAATAATTTCAATACGGCCCGGAAAAACCTCATTTGAATCCATGTATTTGTTTAAAAAAAGAATAAACAACGAAATACTCGAAAAAACACTAAAATTTTGGTGTATTTTGTGTGTTTCGTTGTTAAAAAAACAATAGCAGCTATAAATGATTTCATTTTGCTTTCAGACTGTCCGGCGCTCTTTGCCTCAGGATATACCTTTTGTTGGGCAGCCGGCCCTGAGCACTCTTTCCGCCCTCTAGGCCGGGAACCAGCGTTCCCTGCGTGACGCCCTTGACATCAAGTATCGTTGCGGGCTCATCCACGCACCAACTGCACCTGCAGGGCGTGTTGAGGGGTTCAAAAGGGACGGTCGGCGAATATACTGACTGTCTGCCCTGCCTTATGATGGAAGTGGGGGAATCTTCTCCGATGATACCCTGTACTCCGGAGGTGTCCCAGATTTCAACGTTGTCGATGTAGACCGGAAGAGCGCTGACAGTGGAATAAAGACCCACTGCAAAGTAAAGATCGCAAGTGCCCGGCTCGAATCGATCCATAAGGGTCTTCAGGTTACTGTCTTCCTTAACCACTTCTCCGTTCATCCACAGCTTGTAATAACCGTCATTGCCGTTAGTCCACTTTATCTCCTGCTGAAACGTGACCCAGGATCCGCGATTGGTAGGAAGAGAAATCTCATCGCAGTCCGGTTCGGCCCTCCATTGGAAATGAAATTCGTCGCCGTTGTTTTGAATGCGCACGTGGTTAAAAATGCCGCATGTGTAGCAGACCTCATCAGCATAACCATCATGGTCGCCGCAAGGCCAGGTTTTCCACTGACATACCAGGCCGGAAGCGCTGTAGTTCTCGGGGACGAGGTAGGACCATTTATAAACATAGGTCTTTCCCTCCGTGGGCACCCTCTGGCTGCTGATTTCGGCACGCTTTCCGCCCACATTACATGCGGCTGCTTTTTCCGAACCGTTGTTGGCATCCTTTACCGGATTATCGACAACGGTGATCTCGCCCCCTTCCTCTTCCTCCAAACGCGTATAACCGATGGCGGCCTCTTTCCGGCCATCTTCCCAATCCAATTTCCAGAGTATTCCGGCCTGCGCCGCAAGCATGGAGAATGCCATGGTCATCAGGAGAAACAGTGGGGCATATATATGATGATGTAATTGATTTCTCACTTCCGCTCCTTTTTTACTGGTTGCATCATACCGCTTTCACGCCTACATGAAGGCACTTCCGCATATCCCCTTGTTCCCTCTTATGTTGCGGGAAATAACAACATCTAAGGCATATCCATCAAATATAATTTAAAGCCGCTTTCCGGGAGAATATTCATATACTAGTGAACTATCCAATAAGTTTTTTCATGTTATATGCCCTGGAAAAGTCATTCCGGCTTGTCCGGAATCAGGAAGAACATGAAAAAATTGACTGGACGTAACACTAGGGCCATAATTACCCAACTTTACCTTGCTAAAAATCCCCCTTCACCCTAATTTTAGGGGGCACGGGATTGCCCTGCAATTATGATGACAAACCAGCAAAAATTCTCTCTGATCGCGTTGATATGCCTCAGTTGCCTGTCGTGGCCGGTCTTTTCCGGGCCCCAGGCTGTGTCCGGTGATTATAAGACCTGGTATGACAGGGGCAGTGAGTTTCTGGAACAGGATGAACTTGAACAGGCCATAGAAGCGTTTCAAACCGCCCTGAGGTCAAAACCAGGAAGCATCGAGGCCCTGCTGGGCCTGGCGGAAGCATACTCCTTCCTGGAAAACTGGAATAAAACCATTGAGACCTATGAAAAAGCGCTGAAGATAAAACCGGATGATTATCTGGTCCTGTCCAGGTATTTAAGGGCCCTGGAGGACGCCGGAAAAGAAGGGCCCCAACTCAAGGTACTGAAATCCCTGTTTACCCTTAACCAGAGCGACATGGTTCTTGGCTTGAAATACTTGAAAAAATTGGAAGACAGAGGAATTGAAAATAATCTTGACGACTATGGCGGTCTGGTTGAGAAACTGGGGGCAGACCCAAACGCACCCCCGGCCATAAAGGAAAAACTTACTTGGGTCAGAAATCTGAAACAAAGTATCGTCAAAATTCAAAAAGCAATTCAGGACAGCGTTGCCCGGGTGGAAAAAATCCGGAAAGACAGCCTCGCGCGTTTGGAAAAAGCTATTCAGGACAGCATCGCTAAAGTGGATAAAGCGCGCAAGGACAGCCTTGCCAGAGCGGAAAAGGCCAGAAGGGACAGTATAGCTGAAGTTGAAAAATTTGCCAGGCTGGAACAGGCCAGAAAAGACAGCGCTGCCAGAGTTGAGAAGGCGCGCAAAGACAGCATCGCGCGTGTGGAAAAAGCCAGAAGGGATAGTATTGCCCGAGTTAAAAAGGCCCGTGAGGACAGTATAGCCAGGGTTGAAAAAGCGCGCAGAGACAGTATCGCCCGTGCGGAAAAGACCCGTAAGGACAGCATTGCCCGCGTTGAGAAAGCACGCAAGGATAGTATCGCCCGGGCGGAAAAAGCGCGCAAGGACAGTATTGCCAAAGCGGAAAAGGCAATGTTGGAACAAGCACGCAGAGACAGCATCGCCAGGGTTGAGGCGGAGAAGAAAAGGAAAGCAGCCGCGGAAAAAGCCTTCTGGAAAAAAATCTCTTCTGTGATCAAAGGCAAAAAGATCAAGCTCGACACCAGCGCCTTTCTCAAGGAAATTAATAAGCGCGTTTCAAAGGAACCAGAACAGCAGCAGCTTCTGGAGGCCGGAGGCATTCTTTATTTCAAGAGGGGGAAGTATGATAAATCCGTCAACTTCCTGAAGCAGTTAAAACAAATGAATTTTAATTCAAACAGGCGGCTGGCGCTGGGTCATTACCAGTTGAAACAATACCAACAGTCCCTGTTATATTTTAAGAAGCTCGACCGGAAAAGAATCAGAGTGTCTGACTGGAAGAGGCAATGCCAGGCTCTGGTAAAGCTGGACAAGCGTAATAAAGCAATGGAGGAATATGAGGCTCTTCTGAAGCGGCACCCCGGGTCCGAGGACGTACTGATTGTCCTCATCAAGCATTACCGCGATCCCTTGCAGAAGAAAGAGCTGGCCGCCAAGCTGGAACAATTCATAAAGAAGCGCCCGGAGGACCATGCCGCCTTGCTTGAGCTGGCCGGCCTGTTTGATGACGATCACCCCAAGGCCAGAAAATACCGCTGGAAATACCTGCATCTTAAACCCAACGACCACAAAGCTGCCAGGGAACTGGCAATGCTGTATGAAAAAAACGGAGAACAAAAAAAAGCCCTGGACCTTTATTTAAAATACCATGAACAATTTTCGGGAGATTTTAAGTACAACGTTAAACTGGGCAGATTGCTGCACAACTCGAAAAAGTTGAATAAGGCTCTGCTTTTCTATGAAAGGGCCCGGGAACTTAAGCCTACGGATTCAACCCTGACCGTCACGCTCACAGACGCGTACCGGGCCCAGGGAAAACCTGGAAAAGCCGCTGTGGTCTGGAAAGAATACGGCCGATTGAGTCTCAAGCAGGGGAAAAAAGCCAGGGCCAGGGCCGCCCTCCAGAACGCCCTTGATCTGGGGTATAAGGGGATCAAGCTGAAATTCCACCTGGCCGGCCTCTACCTGGAGGTGAACCAAACCACGCGGGCGGAAGCCCTGTTAAAAAATGTCATCGCGGAAAAGGAAGACTTTCATGAAGCCCATTTCCTGTTGGCGAAAACCTGCATGAAAAACAACCAGTCCGGCATCGCTATTGACCACATGCTGCAAGCATTGAAATACGCTCCTGAAAATGTGAACTATTCCGAATTCCTTGGAGGCATTTTTTATAGCTCTGATGAGCTGAAGGAAACGGTAAAGGCCCTGGGCCCGGTAAAAGCCAAGCTCTCCTCAAAATACCGTGAGATCTACGCTGACTGTCTTTCTCGCCTGGGACAGAAAGAAACCGCCATAAAACAATACGCCAGGAATTACAAGGCACAGGCTTCCTCTCCCACAGCCGTTTCCCAACTGGCGGATTTGTACATCAGAAAAAACCGGCCGGACTCGGCAATAGGCATAATCAGCAAATCTGAATATAAGAAAAGCCCGAAAGTCAAAATTATACTGGCTAAGGCTCATCTTTTCCAGGGGGACCTGGATAAGGCCAAGGAAATACTGAAAACCGTCCCCCAGCAAGAAAGAGACAATGCTGAATTCTTCTTTGTCTCCGGCCTGCGTCAATATAAACTTGGAGACTTCTCCGATGCCGAGGATGAGTTCAACCGGGGCCTGGTATTTGACGTCCAGAATCCGGAGATTAAATACATGATTGGCATTTGCAGGACAGAATTGGGCAAACTGGAAAAGGCAAAGGATATCTTTCATGAGTTGAGGAAATTCCAGGATACTCTGTGGCAGTCCCGGGGCTATCTTGGGCTTGCCCTGGTCTTTGAAAAAGAGAAGAAGAACGAGGCGGTGGAACATCACCTGCTTAAATCCCTGGAAATGAAATGGTACCCTGAAGTGATACTGCGACTGGTACGGTATTATTTAAAGATCGGCAAAACAAACAAAGCGCAAAAGTGGGCTAGGAAGATGAAGGAAAACAGCAGGGTCGGCCCCTGGGCCCAGGCGGCCCGGACCGAAGTACTGCTCAAACTCGGCAAGACTGACCAGGCTGTTGAGCTGATCCAAACAGCGCTTAAGAAACACCCCTTTTCATGCGACCTGCTCCTGGTTTCAGCAAAATCCGGCCTGGCCAGGAAGGATCACAATCACGCGAAAATAGCTTCAGAAGGTGCTATTTCCCGCTGCCCGGAACGGCCCATGGGTTATCTGCTGCTTGGCACGGCACTGGTTAAGGCCGGTGATAAAAAAGGAGCCGCCAAACAGTTCAAGAAATTCAAAAAATTCGGCGGCGACGCATCATTAATCCCAAAATAGTGGCATTGTTATTCCCCGTGAAGGCGGGAAATTTCCTAGTTCATGCCCATGCCGGAGCAAACTACTGCTGTTCTTCCGGCAAACGCCGGAATCTTTCTCAACAACCTTCTCTCCCGGATATCCTGTATCATCTTGACGGCCAGGGATTATTTTTAGAATTTATCGGCTAGGTGCGGGTTTAGCTCAGTTGGTAGAGCATCTGCTTGCCATGCAGAAGGTCGAGGGTTCGAGTCTCTTAACCCGCTCCATAAAATCCTCTTTTTTTCAAATACCTGTCTTTCAGTCCGGTCCTTATTTTATTGTGTTACAAACGCTAACTATTCCTACCACTGTTTATCCCCTGAAAACCTGATCACTCTTTTTTTGCATCCTGGAACGCATTATGATAAAATTGTAGTGATATGTCTGAAGATATCAATGTTGTAATCTGCGAAGACCACCCCAAGGTAATAGAAGTATGGGAGAACATGCTTTCCAGGGAGCCGCGGATTAAAATAATCGGTAATTTCTTAACAGCTGAAGAATACCTGGGGAACGTATCCGTCTTATCCCCTTCGGTTATAATCATGAATGTGTGGTTCGGCGCTGAACCGGTTGGTTTTGATCTGCTTGAATGGACAAGAAAGACCTTAAACGTGCCCGTGATCATGGCTTCCATCCACAGAGACGATTTGATAAAAAGTTTTAAAATGGGCGCTATCAGCTTTTTATACAAGGCTGAGTATGACGATCCCACCAGAGCCGTGGTAATGGCCGCGGAAGGAAAGGCGTTCTTCCCCGAGGACATCCATGATCTTCTTGAGATACAGCTCCAGACAGATTCCCGATGGGAAAAATTGACCCACATGGAGAAGTACATCATCAGAATGCGGTTGAGAGGCTTTACCAAAGAGGAAATCGCGGAGGCTTTTAAAACTTCCATTGAAAAGCACGTGCAGCAGATCCGCGTGAAGCTGGGGATGAATCTGGAAGAGATTCTCACGCGATTGTCCTAATCCAGTTCAAACCGTCCTTGTCTTCGTTACCCTCCCCCACTTCGAATTTCCCCGGTTCCTCAGTTCGATTGTTTCGAAAGACGCTTATTACTGTCATTCCGGGCTCCGACCCGGAATCCCGGGTCAATCCCGGGACAGCGTCTTGCCAAAGAACACTCGAACTATAATTTACTATAGCAAGACGCCGGGTCGGAGCCCGGCGTGACATATTATAACGGCAGGTTCTCTTCTCCACTCCGCCATCTCAGCACACACTTTCTAATTCCTGGAACTTTTTCCCGCTTCTCCTGTCTAAAGGTTACATCAAGTCCCCAAACCAGGAATATTGATTAAAAATCCGGGATCACGGATAGAAAAACCTGAACAAAAGGAGAATCAAAATGAAAACCTTAATTACCCTGTCATTTATCTTCATCCTGCTCCCGGGATGTTTTAAAAAGTCCTCCCAGGTGGAAGAGCAGGCCGCAGGCAAACAGAACATGACCGAGCTGACTGCTGTTCCGGAAACCAAAAAGGAACAGACGGCCCAGGTCCCCGCTCCGGAGCAGCGGACTGAAAAAAAAGCAACTCCCGCGCCGCAACCGGAAGAACGGGAACACATGGCTGAAGTGCGGGCCGTTGAAGGAATTCCGGCGGAACCATTGATGGTGGGTCCGGCATCTGCTCCAGCCAAGGTCAGGGGACGGTCAGGAAAAGCTCGCGCTCCCATGATGGCGAAAAGATCGGCCATGGGCGCTCCCGCTCCCCGGTTCGGCGGCATGGGGTATGCTGATAATTCCTATCCGGTGGTCCGGCACAACACAGAGCAATACGACCGGATTTATGAAAACGCCTTTCGCGAGACCCTTAGAAATCCGTTATCAACGTTTTCCATTGACGTGGACGCGGCATCCTATGCCAATGTGAGAAGGTTCTTAAACGCCGGCCGGATGCCTCCTCAGGACGCGGTAAGAATTGAAGAATTTATCAATTATTTCAGTTACGACTATCCCCAGCCAAAAAGCGCGGACCCGTTTTCCATCACCGCCGAAGTATCTGAATGTCCCTGGGAGTCCCGGCATAAACTGGTGCATATCGGGCTGCAGGGCAAGCGCATGGACAAAAAAGACCTGCCCCCCAGCAACCTGGTGTTCCTGCTGGACGTGTCCGGTTCCATGAATTCGCCGGGCAAGCTCCCCTTGCTCAAAAAGGCCATGAAGCTGCTGGTAGACCAACTGCGCCCGGAAGACATGGTATCCATTGCGGTGTACGCCGGCGCGGCCGGGACAGTCCTTCCTCCCACCTCGGGAGACAAGAAAATGATAATCCTGGAGACCCTGGAAAAGCTGCGGGCCGGAGGCTCAACTGCCGGCGGCGCCGGGATTACGCTGGCTTATAAAATGGCATGGGATACTTTTATGAAAAACGGCAACAACCGGGTGATACTGGCCACCGACGGCGACTTCAACCTCGGCGTTTCCAGCGACGGCGAACTGGTGCGCATGATAGAACAGAAGAGGAAAACCGGTGTTTACCTGACCGTCCTGGGATTCGGCAGGGGTAATTATAAAGACTCTAAAATGGAGAAACTGGCCGGCAGGGGCAACGGCAATTACGCGTACATAGACAATATCATGGAGGCGAAAAAGGTGCTGATAAATGAAATAGGCGGCACTCTGATGACTATAGCCAAAGATGTGAAAATCCAGGTGGAATTCAATCCCGACCGGGTAAAGGCATACCGCCTAATCGGATACGAAAACAGGATGTTGAAAGCCGAAGATTTCAATAATGACAAAAAAGACGCGGGCGAACTCGGGGCTGGACACACGGTCACAGCGCTGTATCAAGTCGTCCCGGCGGGAGTTGAGATTGAACTTCCCGGGATAGACGCCCTCAAGTACCAGAACCCCAATGCCCTTAATAATATACATTCAAGCGAATTGCTTACCGTGAAGTTCCGCTACAAGTCCCCGCAGGACACGGTGAGCAAATTGATTGTCAAGCCCCTGAAGGACAGAGTAGTCAAGCTTTCAGACATGTCCGCGGACTTCCGTTTTTCAGCCGCAGTGGCCGGTTTTGGAATGCTGCTCAGGGGTTCCAAACAAAAGGGTACTATTAGTTATTCGGGAATTATTGACATGGCAAAAAAAGCCAGGGGAAAGGACGATGAAGGTTACCGGGCTGAATTTATCCGGCTGGTGCAACTGGCCCGGCTGTTGGATGAAAAAACAGGGTACATTCCGGTGAATGCCGAAATCATGCCGAATTAACTTCGAGTCATAATTTACTCTAGGCCGTGGCAGCCGGAATCCGTCATGACATGCTTTGGCTTCCTCGTCAAGCCCAACCCATCGAATTTCCGGCGTATTTATCTGCAGAAGACTATTGCTTAGAAAGTTCAAATTACACAAAAAAAGGAAATAACTACCCGATTTGAAGGAAAAATGTATATTGAAAATAGGCGCCAATCGACAATTTCAGTGCTATTTTAATTTTTCTGTATTTTTTCCTTGAACTTAAGGCTAAAAATATTCGAAAATTACTATAAGAATTGCTCAAAGTTTCACCCGAGTAATTCCAACCGCTCAATATTTACCAGAATCCAACGAGTAATCTTGTTTCAGTTTTCAATGCGAAAGGCGGCTTTTAAGATAACTCTTTCACAGTAAATCCAGGTCATCGCCAAAGTGGGGGGTAGATGATGACATCATTAAATCGAAAATCTGAAGAACCGGGACAACCACTCATGCCTATCTATGTAATAACATGCCTGATAGCTCTGCTGGCCCAGACCTGCCTGGCCGGATATGGCAGCGTTGAGTTTAATCCAAAGGACTACCCCAGAAACTTGTTTGAAATTCACGAACAGACCTATCCGCATGGTGACGTTACCATAAGGATAACTCACGTGAGACGCAAAGATCCCTCTTCTGCGGGAGGCAACAGTTTTTATCTCTGCCGCGCCTGGCTCTCCATAGAGAAGCAGGGAGTAACCGTTAAGGAATTCAACTATCCCGACATCGCCCCGGTGGAGGGCGAGTACGGCCTTTTCGTTCCCCAGCAGCAGCCGTCTAAAGAATTTTTCCTGGTAGTAAAGGTAGGTGATTATGACGGCTTGCTGAAACTTATCGACAGGCAGGGCAATGTTACCAACCTGCCGGGAGGCTATTACTTTTTAGCCGGAGACTCGATACTTTTCAGCGAATACCACTCAGACCTGCCTGGATTAGCCGCATTCGATCTTCGACACCGGCAGCTCTTGTTCAAGCGTTTCCATATACCCCATATTCTGCAATGGTATAAGGCGGGCGGGACGTACTTTTACACAGAGCCAATTCAACCCCTGCGTAAAGCAGGCTCTTCAACCCGCAAACCGGGCGTCATCCATGTCTATGATTTTGATTCAAACAAGCTGAAGCAGAAGACTCATGTCTCGGAATGGCAGGCTCATCCACAGAAAATTAACTACGATTTTGATCCCTGGAACTACGGAAATTGCGGATGTAAAAACAACTGAGCCGGCGCCGCGGCCGCAGGTGTGAGCAGCCTATTTTTTTTAAAGTACCGGTGAGAATCTCTCTCCGGTTTTTTTTTGCCTCCCTGGGAACGATTTAATTACTTTCCCATTATGCCAGGGATAAACTGTTGTTATTCATGATTAACTTGAGGTTTCTACTCACACCATGGAGGTTTTAATGCGACTTTTGGTATTTCTTCTGATGGCCGGCATTCACTTGGGTTTCGCAAAAACACCCTGGGAAAAACTGACCGGTTTCAGGGTTCTTTCAAGCAAGGGGAAATACGTATTTGGCCAGATATCCGAGAATCATTCCGACCAATACATGCTTGATACCGAAACCGGGCGTCTCTGGCAATATATCGAAACCATTGACGGCGGAATGCTGGTGGTTGTGCCATACCAGACCGCTGCGGGCCTCACAGTGGGACCTGATAAAATTGACCTGTCAACCCTTATTTCCTTTACTTCTCCAAAGGAACAAAAACCAATCCCATCGGCATTGAGGAAAGAAAAGGAAGAGTCCGCCCCCCCATCCGCGCCGGAAAAAATTGAGAAAAAATAAACCGGCCACCGGTTTTATCAGGGGTTAATAAACCTCGATACTTTATTTAGGGTATTTTTTTTTTACTTCTACCCCTTAGAAGGCTTTATGCGTTTGCGAAATGTGCCAGCCGGGTTACCCTGTCCATCCCGACTGCCCGCCCGACACCCTCTGCCAAAGGCTGGTTATCCCTTTACCATGTATGCCGATGGATGAGTGCTTTCCCTCAAGGGCCTTCTTCATCAAAGAAAAACGGTAAATCGAATTTCATTACCCGTTTCGAACACTTTTCTATCAGGGACACCTTATAGGAAGGTGCGCAATTTCCCTTGACCCCGATTATTTTGTTGCCCCTTACCACTGCCAGCAATTCATCGGTGAATATCGGGTTTAGTTCCGCCAGCCGGTAATCTCCTTCCAGGAGCTTTCTTTCCGGATAGGCTTTTCCCAACTTGAAAAACGCCAGACGCGCATTTTTCTGTGAACTTGTCATCAACACAAACAGGGTGGCGGTCCCGCTGGCCGTTTCGTAATCGGCGGCGATCACCTTTCTCAGGAACCCCCTGGACAGAAAATTCTGATGAAAGTAAAACTCGCTTCTGTCTTTCCTCCGGGATTCCGGGAACCAGGTAAGCTGAGGAGGAAGAGAATCGTTTCCCGGCACCAGAGCCGCGATTGCTTTCATATGCTCTTTCAAACGGGATTCTTCAAAAGGCTTTGAGGATTTGTCCAGGACTTCCACATAAAACCGATCTTTCCAGAACATGGAGCGAAGTTTTCCCGCTACCGCCTCGGCCCCAATGCTGTCCTGGGATTTGCTGCTGCTGTTTAATTGACGGAAAAGTCCGAAAGCCTGGAGGATTCCTCCCATATCATGCACATTCACTTCAATTTCCACCTCATTGGAGTCTGACTTATATCTCCTTGAAAAGCACCTTTGAAATCCTGCATCCAGGTATACGTCAGCGCCACCGTTAATCAGTTCGTAGAGCGTGCTTCGGCCGTATTCCTCCTGCTTGGATATGGCGGTAAAGGTTTCGTCTGCCAGGATTTTATCCGGAAGGGAAAGGGGAAAAACAGGTACGCAGGCAAGCAGCACAAAAAAGACAATAAGGCCGAAATCTGCAGCTGGCACGCCTGCGGCAGAACGTCCGCCGTTGAGATTCTGTCCTTTGAAACTTGTTGTCTTGGTCTTCACGTCTTTCTCTGGATTTCAGGTCATCTGAAAATTACTTATCCCCGCAGCATCATAGTATACTACACAGCCGGCTATCCATGCCACTTATTTTTGGCGCGCATGATTTCACTCCTCACCGGAATTCTCTGGGGACAGGCAGCCTCGCAAGATCCGCACTGACGGCAGTTCATGATGGAACGCCCGGCCCGCAATTCATTAAATTCCCAGGCGGCCATATCCGGCGCCTGTTCGGCGTCGTGATAATACCTGATACAGCGGATTATATCCGCGGCCGCCACGCCGTTGGGGCAGGCGTCCTCGCAGCGCCCGCACAACCCACAGCCCGTATAAGGCCGGCTGCCGGCAAGGTGTCCATTCAGCCTCCGCAGCAGAAATCCGGTTTTGATCCTGCTGGCGGCCAGGCTCCATGTTTCCAGGTCTTCAAGAGAACCCACGCCTTTGTTTATCGTGGCAATGACCGGATCCGACAGTACTTTGGCAATCTGCCCGGGATACTCAGCGGTTTCGAGCTCCCCCTTGGTTTTCATGGCGATAATTGAAATCTGTTTTTTCCGCATGGCCTCGCGCTGCGGCTTGAGTTCTGTAAAAAGGTTTGGACCCATAGAAGGCATTAAACAGGCAAAAAAATCCTCTTTCAGCGCTACATCCAGGCAGGCGCCGATTTGCTTATGGGTGGTTAGGCCGGCGTACTTCACCAGTCCCTTATCCCTCCACTCCAGAAAGCTCTTTTTAATGTCCGGCATTTCCTTTCGCAGTTCTTTGGCGTTATGCCTGTTATACATGATAAAATCGACTTGTTTCACACCCAGGATCTTTAAGGCCTTATCAAGGGAGCTGAAATTGTCTTTCAGGGCAATGTGTACTTTGTCGGTACGGTTTTTGATGGCTTTGGCCACATGCTTTATTGATTGTCCCAAAGAATATTTTGTGGAAGTATGGAACAGGTTTATTCCCCTGTCGAGTCCGGCATTTAAAATCTCCAGGCTGGTTTTCCCCGTCCCAATGGAGAAGGCGGAGACCTGAATGCCAGAGGTGCCCACTTCACGGTAGGACATGGAGGAGTTGTAGTTGCGAATGACCGCAGAAAGAGAATCCTCTCCCGAGCCCTTAGGTTTCGCATAACCAGACAGTCCGGAAACCCCGATGCCTAATCCAACTTTTCCCATTTGCTTTACAAAGGTCCTTCGGGAATAATGCTCAGTCATTGTTTTTGTCCTTATGTTAGTTTTTCTTTGAACTAATGGGGTGACCGGCAAAATAGACAACAGCACCGCCTCACACCTAAATGAATATACAAAATTCCCAAATACGGGAATGACTGGGCCTGCACGGAAAATCAGTGTAGGACTTTGAGAGTTATAAAAAGCTGTAATTCAATCCCAGCGCCAGCTGCTGTTTGATCTGCCTGCTATCGGACATGTCATGGTCGTAGAGCATATCCAGGCTGAAATTCACATTGAGGTATTTGGAAACCTGGGCCGTAAAGAGGTTTTCCCATTTGCCGTCCACTTCCTCGGTTCCTCTGAAATTCACAAACACATTCAACTTGGATTTATAAAGGATGATTTTATTAAACTTGGCGGAATATTCCGTGATGAACTCCAAACCAGGCTCAATTTTAAACGACTCTCTTTCAGCGGTCTCGACATCGTCAGCGTAGTTGTAATCCTCTGAGAATGTTTCTTTGAACGAAAACCCAAGACGGGAAACAAGGCCTTCTACAGGCTTAATGCCCATCCCCGCACTCTGGGTGAGGTAACCGGGATTCCAGAAATCGGATACCAGGTTCCTGGATGAATCATCATATTGGTATCCCCTGGTGAACTGGGTTTCCGCGCTGGCGGCAGTATAGGGATTCAACAGTTTGGTCAATTTGTAACTGTAAATAGTTTCAAGGAACATCTCATCCAGCGATTTTCGAAAATTCCCCGAACCCAGTTTGGTTTGCCCATATCCCAGTTTGCCGGAAGTTTTCCAATTGGTTTTCAGTACATCCCTCTCTATCTTGCCGTTAAGTTTGATGTTCCAGGTAGCGGCGTCTTCACCTCCCGCCGCCCAGTTGTCATACCAGGAATTGGAATAATTGAGGTTGGCCACGGCTTCTTTCTGCCAGATAGAGTCAGACTTTCCTTTCCCTTGTGACGCAACAGCCACCGCAATTAATAGCACACAAAAAACGGTTCTCATCATTACCATTCTCCTTTCATACAGGTTTACATAAAATACCGGTTTATATATTTACTTCTGGTACCCCGGCTTCCTTCAAGGCGGTCATCGGTCCCTTTGCCCTTAACTCACTCATCTGCTCATCGTCCTTAACCAGAAATGATCCGGCATAGGCCAGGGCATTCAGGGAAATATCGCCGAAAAATTCCCGTGACCTCGGCGCCAGCAACATCCAATCCCGGGTGATGATGAGGTTGTACGGCGGCAGTGTGGCTCTGCCGGTAAGCCCTGCCGGCGCCGCCAGTTCCGTGACTTGCAGCATGGAGACATATAAGTCCATGGCTTTTTCAGCCATTTCCTTAATCGGCATGGCCAAGAGCCTCTCCAGCCTGGCAAAAGCATGGATAAAAGGAAATCCGGGCACCCTCCCCGGCCCTCCCCCGGGCCTGCAGTCAGCGGTACGGATTAGCGGCTCAACCGGTAAG